>NCDY01000130.1 GCA_002280405.1 Rhodobacterales bacterium 32-66-9
CCACGGGTTCCGCCCGGGTGACGAAACGCGCGCAACCGAAGGTGTAGACCCCGATGTCGCGCAATGACCCGCCGCCGGTTTCCGGCTTGTTCCGGATGTTGCCGCCATCGGTGAGGTTGAAGCTGAAGGCCACGTCGGCATGGACGAGATCGCCGATCTCTCCGGCCTCGAACCACTCTTTCGCGCGCTGCCACTGCGGATGGTGGACGATCATGTAGGCCTCGGCGGCCAGCAGCTTCGACCGGTCCCGCGCCGCAATGATCTGGTCGATCTCGCGCGCCTTCAGGGCGATGGGCTTTTCGGTCAGCACATGCTTGCCCGCCGCCAGGCATTTCAGCGTCCATTCGACATGCATGTGGTTCGGCAGCGGAATGTAGACCGCGTCGATCCCGGGATCGGCCAGCAGCGCCTCGTAGGTCGGGTGCAGCGTCAGGGAAGGGCAGAAGGCCCGGAACCCTGCCGCCTTCGCGGGGTCCGACGTCGCCAGAGCCGCAAGTTCGGCGCCTTCGGCGGCATGGATTGCCGGGGCCATGTGTTCGCGCGCAAAGCGGGCCGCGCCCAGAACGCCCCATCTGACTGGCTGCATCTTTCCCTCCCACAGCTTTTGCCGACACTAGGTCAGATTCGCCGTCAACCTTCAACCCGACGAAAGCGCAGGAAGGTCATCAGCCCGAAAGGCTTTATCTGCCGGGTTTCTTCCAGCCGCAGCTTCGGGTGGCCCAGCACGCGCTCGATGGCAAAATCGGAATGCCACCCAAGCAGATTGGCCAGGGGCGCGGCCAGCCGCTCCATCTTCGACCAGCCTTCGGCGCGGCCGGCGAAATGGTTGGCGATCAGCACCGACCCACCCGGGCGGCAGACGCGCGCAATTTCGTCCAGCACGCGGTCCGGTTCGGGGACGACCGACATGATGTGCATCGCCGCGACATGATCGAAGGCGGCAGCGGGAAAGCGGATCGCGCGGGCGTCCATCTGGCTCAGGCCGACCAGGTTGCGCAGGCCCCGCCTGCGCGCCCGCGCCTCGGCCTCGCGCAGCATCTCGGCGGACAGATCGATCCCGGTCACACGGACATGCGGCCCGTAATGGTCCAGCGCCAGGCCGGTGCCGATCCCGACCTCCAGCACCGAGCCGCCTTGCGAATTCACATGCTCGGCCGAAAGGATGCGGCTGCCCTGGGTGATGCGGCCAAAGGTAAGATCATAGACCGGGGCCCATCGCCGATAAGACTTCTCGATCGCATCGACTTGCATGCATATGATTCCCTTGCAATATTCCGGTCAGACTTTGCGCCGGTCCCGAAGGAATGCAAGCGAAACCGGATCGGCACGCCGCGAAATCACTTGATCGGCGACCACCGGAAGTTGCGCACGGCAAGCCACAGCACGCCGCCCAGATAGCCCAGACACAGCGTCAGCAACGTGACCCAAGGGTAGGTCAGCAGCGCCGCGACGACCACGACCGCAGCGACCAGCACATGGCGCGCATGGTCCGTGGCGATGGTGATGCGCTTGAAGGAGGGGGTTCGGACCCGGCTGATCATCAGCGCACCGATGCCGACCATCCAGGCCGCGACCAGCACCGGCGGCAGTTGCACCGCCCCGCCGGTGGCAAAGGACAGGTACAGCGGTGACAGCACCAGCATCGCGCCCGCGGGTGAGGGCACACCGATGAACGAGGACTTTTCAGCCGCCTCGCCCACTGCGACCTTGCTGCCGACATTGAACCGCGCCAGCCGCAGCATGCAACAGACCACATAGACCAGGACCGCGATCCAGCCGAGACTGGTTTCCGGCCGCAGTCCCCAGAGATACAGGATCAGCGCCGGGGTGACGCCGAAGTTGACAAAGTCGCACAGGCTGTCGAGTTCCGCGCCGATGGCGCTTTCCGACTTCAGCATCCGCGCCAACCGCCCGTCCAGCCCGTCCAGCGCCGCCGCCACCCCGATCAGCAGGACCGCCAGCGTGAAATTCCCCGCGATGCCAAAGCGGATCGCGGTCAACCCGGCGCACAGAGCCAGGATCGACACCAGGTTCGGCAGCAGCTTCACCAGCAGTAGCTTGCGCGGGGCGTCGGCCGGTTGCGTCATCCGTCACTCCACCCGCGCCACGCGGGCGGGGGCGTCCTGGCCGATCAGTGCGATCACCGTCTCGCCCGCGACCGTCGTCTGGCCCAGCGCGACCTGCGGGTGAACGCCTTGCGGCAGATAGACGTCAAGCCGGCTGCCGAACCGGATCAGCCCGAACCGTTCCCCGGTCCGCACCATCTCGCCCGCCTGTTTCCAGCACATGATCCGCCGTGCGACAAGGCCCGCGATCTGCACCACGGCGATCTTGCGGCCGTCGGCCATCTCGATCGCCAGCGCGTTGCGCCTCGGGGCCGAGGCCCAGTTCCGCCGGCGGCACAGCGCGCCCGATCAGGCTGACGACGCCATCGGCGGGGCTGACCAGCAAACCCGCATTCTCGGGCACGGCGCGTCTGGGGTCGCGGAAGAAATAGTAGCACCAGATGGTGAGGCCAAGGCCCAGCCAGCCCAGCGGCTCCCAGATCCAGAACAGAAGGACCGTGACAGCGGCAAAGGCCGCCACGAACTTGTAGCCCTCGGGGTGCATGGGCTTGATGACGGTGTCGATCATACGCATGGCTGTCCATCTAGCGTCACCGGCCCCGTGGAGCAATTGAAAACCCGCTGCAAGGCGGAACCCGGTCCCGGGCTTGACCCGGGACCGCCTCCGGTCACCCGCAGTGCTGCATGCGCCAGGGGTCCCGGGTCAAGCCCGGGACGGGGTCGGGTCGCTTACGCCGGGATCACCATCCCCTTGCCCCTGGCCAGTTCCCGCATCCGGTGCTGCAGCTTTTCGAAGGCGCGGACCTCGATCTGGCGGATGCGCTCGCGGCTGACGCCGTAGCTTTCCGACAGCTCCTCCAGCGTGACCGGTTCTTCGGCCAGGCGGCGCTGCATCAGGACGTCCTTCTCGCGATCGTTCAGCACGGTCATCGCCTGCACCAGCAGCGCGCGGCGGGCATCGAGCTCGTCCTTCTCCTCATAGGCCTCGGCCTGGTCGCTGTCCTCGTCCTCCAGCCAGTCCTGCCACTGCGTGGCGCTGTCGCCGTCCGAGCCGACGGTCGCATTCAGCGACGCATCCGACCCCGAAAGGCGGCGGTTCATGTCGATGACCTCGGTTTCGCTCACGCTGAGGTCCTTGGCGATCTGGGCCACATATTCCGGGCGCAGATCGCCCTCCTCCAGCGCGCCGACCTTGGCCTTGGCCTTGCGCAGGTTGAAGAACAGCTTCTTCTGGGCGCTGGTGGTGCCCAGCTTCACCAGGCTCCACGACCGCAGGATGTATTCCTGAATGCTCGCCCGGATCCACCACATCGCGTAAGTCGCCAGCCGGAAGCCCTTTTCGGGGTCGAACCGCTTGACCGCCTGCATCAGGCCCACGTTCGCCTCCGAGATCACCTCGGCCTGCGGCAGACCGTAGCCGCGATAGCCCATCGCGATCTTGGCGGCCAGCCGCAGGTGGCTGGTGACCATCTGATGCGCCGCGTTCGCGTCCTGGTGGTCGACCCAGCGCTTGGCCAGCATGTATTCCTCTTCCGGCTCCAGCAACGGAAACTTCCGGATTTCCTGCAGATACCGGTTCAAGCCCTGTTCCGGGCTTGGCGCGGGTAGGTTGGTGTAGGTGCTCATTGTGCCCCCTAAGTCAGTCCGGTGCGTCAGCGCCCCCGGAAACGCGATAACCTATGGTAACCGCATATCCTGTGCAAGGGCTGGTTAGCACCAAAACCTTAACGACAGGTGTTGCCTCGTCCGTCGCAGGAAAAGCTCTGTGACGACCGTCTCACGCGAATGTCAGCCAATGACCGGGACCGGCTCAGATCGCCACCCTTTCACCCAGTTCCACCACCCGGTCGCGCGGCAGATGGTAGAAATCCGTCGGGTCCGCCGCCATGCGGGACAGGGCCACATAGACCCGGTCCATCAGAAGCTCCCACCCCTGCCCCGTCGCCACCGCGCGCCTGCGCCCCAGAAAGAAGGTCGAGGCCATCACGTCGAACTTCAGCCCGGCCCGGCGGGCATGGGACATGGCGCGGCTCACGTTCGGCGTTTCCATGAACCCGAAGCGCAGGGTCAGCCGCAGGAAACAGCCGCCCAGCGGTTCGACCGTGACCCGCTCCTCCGCCGTGGCATAGGGCATGCGCAAGGTCTCCACGGTCAGAAGCACGGTCTGCTCATGCAGGACCCGGTTGTGCTTGATGTTGTGCAAAAGCGCCGAAGGCACGATCCCCGGATCGCCGGTCAGGAAGAACGCCGTTCCCGGAATCACGCTGACCGACGAATCGCGCATCATCCGCACGAAGACCGTCACCGGAATCGCCAGCTTCAGCACCCGCGCCCGCATCGCCTGCGTGCCCCGCCACCACGCCGACATCACAAAGCCGATCACCGCTGCGACAATGACCGGCACATAGCCGCCATCGCCGATCTTCAGCGCGTTTGACGCAAGAAACACCAGTTCCACCCCCAGGACCGGGGCCACCACAAGCGCCGCCACAGGGGCCCGCATCCGGCCCGACCGCACAAGATAGAGCGCCCCCAGAAGCGTCGTCAGCACCATGGTCCCGGTGACCGCGATGCCGTAGGCCGAGGCCAGCGCCGACGAGGATCCGAAGGACAGGACCAGCCACAGCACCCCGCCCAGCAAAAGCCAGTTGACCGCGCCGATGTAGATCCCGCCCAGCAAAAGCCAGTTGACCGCGCCGATGTAGATCTGCCCGCTTTGCCCCTCCGCCGTGTGCCGGATGCGCAGGCGCGGCAGAAAGCCCAGCTGCACCGCGCCCCGCGCCATCGAGAACGCCCCGGTGATCACCGCCTGGCTGGCGATGACCGTCGCCGCCGTTGCCAGCGCCACCAGGAACGGCAGCCCGGCCTCGGGCGTCATCGCAAAGAAGGAATCCGCGGCGGTTTCGGGTCGCGCCAGAACCATCGCCCCCTGGCCCAGATAGTTCAGCACCAGCGCCGGCAGCACCAGCCCGAACCACGCCAGCATGATCGGCCGCCGTCCGAAATGCCCCAGATCGGCGTAAAGCGCCTCGCCCCCGGTGACCGCCAGGAACACCGCACCCAGCACCACGAAGGCGACACCCGGGTGATCCAGCAGGAACTGTCCACCCCAGAGCGGATCGAATGCCGCCAGGACCATCGGCTGGTCGGCGACATGCCAAAGGCCAAGACCTGCCAGGGCTCCGAACCAGACGATGCAGATCGGCCCGAACAGGGCCGCGACGCTGGCGGTCCCGCGCCGCTGCACCATGAACAGCGCCACCAGAATGACCAGCGTCACCGGCAGGACGACCGGGGTCAGCGACGGCAGGATCAGTCCCAGACCCTCGACCGCCGACAGCACCGAAATCGCCGGCGTGATCGCGGCATCCCCCGCAAACAGCGCCGCCCCGCCCAGCGCCAGAAGAAGGACCGGCACCGACCGCTTGCCCGCCGCCAGCCGGACCAGCGTGTACAGCGCCAGAATCCCACCCTCGCCCCGGTTGTCGGCGCGCAACAGGACGAAGACGTATTTGACCGTAACGATCAGGATCAGCGTCCAGATCAGAAGCGACAGGATGCCCAGCACCTCGGGCGGGCCGGGGACCGCCGTGCCCGTCGCCCGCAGGGCTTCGCGGAAGGCATAGATCGGCGACGTGCCGATGTCGCCGTACACCACGCCGACCGCGCCCAGCGTCAGCGCCGCGATGCCCTGCCGTCTGGTTTCGTCGACATGGATGTCGTCGGCGTCCGGTTCGGCCCGCAGATAATCCGCGATATCCAGAGCCTCGTCGTCGAACAGAGGCAAAGCCGGTTGGTCCCCGCGCGGGATCGGGTCGTGAATCATGGGTCACCCTTGGGTGTGTCCGAAATCGTCGGATAGGGGGTTGCGGAAGGCAGGTCCGGCACATGTCAGGTCGCGCCAGGCGCGACTGTCGGGTCCGGTTACCCCCCTGGCAGGAGGGATGCGCTGTGGCTCCGATGCCATTACCGACTCGAACCGCGTCGGCGGTGGGCGATACATACGCCGATAACGGATCGGTGACAATGTGCTGCAGATGCACAAGGGCCGGGTCCCGACGGGGCTGCCGCGCGCCGGGGTTCAGTCCTGAGTGTCCGCCTGCGCCCGGACGGAAAGCCGCCCCAGCCGCCCCAACCGCGAGATGCGGCAGGGACCGCCGCCGTCCGAGGCGATCAGCCGCTTGCGCCGCGGCCGTCGCAAGACACCCGGCGTGCAGTCGGTCAGGATCAGCCCGTCACGGGTGACGCAAGGGATGTCGCCGGTGTTGCCGCCACTGCGGCTGTGGTCGATGCTGCCGCCAAGGGCCGGAAGGTGCCGCTGCTCGGTCCGCGAGATGTTCACGGAAGCGTCCGTCGCCATGCCGGACCGCACGAAGGTCAACGCGCTTCGTCGGTGGTTCATGTCATCCGGCGGCCCGGCTCAGCGGAAGGATGACGTCAGCAGGTGGCGACAGTCGCGGACACACGGCGCACTCCATCGGCCTTTGACGGTCCGTGCCGGGAAAGCATGGCGCGGCAACGAAGCCCTCGCGACCATGCGGGCAATCCTTGCCAAATCCCACGCTACACGACGCCGTGTGTTGGCGAGGGCGGGGAAATGGAGTCTGGTGTCGGACTTTTCCTCGCCAAAGGGGCGTCCGATGGACCGACCCGTGATCACCGCCCTCGCGTTCGAACCACGCCCTCGCCGTCGCTTGGTCCGTCCGCGCCGCACGCACCTGCCTCGGCGGCGACGCCCCGCCCCGCAAGACCCACGGCCACCTCGCGCGATCCCACTTCCGCACCGGCTTCACCTTCCTGCGAAACCGATTGCGCCCAGATCATCCAGAAACACTCGCAGAGTGGTCCGACCTTCCGAAAACTCTCACCCACGCGGGAGTCCTGTAGTGTGAACATAGGGTAATGCCCACGGCCAACCCCTTGATTTTCCTTTGCCGTCCAAACCGTCCACGCGTGGACACCGGGACCTCACCCCGCCCGCAAGGCCGCGATCAGCCCGGCCATGTCGGCGGGAAGGGGCGAAAAGAACTCCAGCCTCTCCCCGGTCACCGGATGGTCGAACCCCAGGCTCGCGGCATGCAGCGCCTGGCGGGGAAAGCTGTTGCCGACCTCCGCCGCCGCCCCCAGCGCGGCCCCCAGCCGCCTTTTCCCGCCATAGGTCGGATCGCCCACCAGCCCGTGCCCGGCATAGGCGAGGTGGACCCGGATCTGATGGGTGCGCCCGGTCTCCAGCCAGCAGTCGACCAGCGCGGCCTGGCCTGCGAAAGCCTCCACCACCCGCGCCCGGGTGACGGCGTGGCGGCCCTGGTCCCAGACCACCGCCTGCCGCTGCCGGTCGGTCTTGTGGCGGGCCAGCCGGGTCGCGATCTTCAGGATTCCCCCCGCCTCGAAGCTGATCCCCCGCAACCCGCGCAGCCGTGCGTCCGACGCCTGCGGCACCCCATGAACCACCGCAAGGTAGTGCCGGGTGACCGAGTGATCCTCGAACTGCCGGGCCAGGCCGTGATGCGCCCGGTCGGACTTGGCCACCACCAGAAGCCCCGAGGTGTCCTTGTCGATCCGGTGCACGATCCCCGGCCGCCGCTCGCCGCCGATCCCGGACAGGCTGGCACCGCAGTGATGCAAAAGCGCGTTCACCAGCGTCCCCGAGGGCGAGCCGGGTGCCGGATGCACCACCATCCCGACAGGCTTGTCGATGACGACAAGATCGGCGTCCTCCCACACGACCGACAGGGGGATCGCCTCGGCCCGGGTCTCGACGGCCGCCGCCGGATCGAGGCGCAGCGCATAGACCTCGCCCTCGGCCACCCGGGTCTTGGGGTCGGTCACCGCCAGCCCCGCGCGGCTGACCGCACCTTCCGCGATCATCCGCATCAGGCGCGACCGGGACAGCGCGGCTTTTTCTGGCACCGCCGCGGCAAGCGCCTTATCAAGGCGGGCGGGGGCATCCGGGCCGATGACCACAGTCATCAGGCCGACGGTGTCGTCATCCTCGAAAGGCCCGTCCATGTCCGATCCCGCCCCACCCGCCATCACGCCCGATGCCCCTGATGCGCCCATGCCGCCCAGCCTGCGGCTTCTGAAATGGCTGGTGATCATCCTGACCGTGACGATGATCGGCGGTGTCATAACCGTGGTCGGGCTGATTGTCACCCGGATGCCCCAGGCCTTTTCGGCATCGGGCCCGGACGTTCCGGCCAACCTGCGCCTTCCCGCGGGCACCGAGGCCGCCGCCGTCACCTTTGGCACCGGCTGGGTCGCCGTCGTGACCCGGGACGACCGGATCCTGGTCTTCGGGCGCGACGGTAGCCTGCGACAAGAGGTTCGGATTGCCCCCGCAGCCGAACCGTGACCCCACAGGGCCTTGACCTTCGGCACAACGTTCGGGCTACAGTCTGCATACCCTTGCAACCCCTCGGTGCGCCCGGTCGATGCCCCTGATCCCAAGATACACCAAGGCGGAAGGGGAACGACTGCGCGACGAGCTTGCGCGCCAGTACAAGATCCTGCGCGGCGAATTCGTGTTCCGCATGGTTCTGGTCGCGTTCGTCTACGGGGTCTGCGCGATCTACGTCAACCCGCTGATCATGGCGGTCCTGTTCGGTGTCGAACTGGTGGGCGAGCTGGTCTCGCAAAGCCTGTTGCGCGGCCTCGATCCGGCCAGGTCGCCCCGGCGCTATCTGGCCTTTCTCGCCTCGCTCGTCCCGATGGAGGCCGCACTGGTGACGGCGGCAGGCCTCGTCTGGATGCAGGACGACCCCTATGCCAAGGCGATTGCCATCGGCATCGTGATGGGCTCGCTTCTGCACCTCTGTTCGGTCCGCTCGATCCACTTGCCGCTCGGGGCAACCGGAATGGCCACTGTCGCGGCGGTGGTGCTGGCCTTCAACACGGCGCATTGGCTGGCCATCGGCAACTGGATCGGCCTGGCAATCTCGACGGCGGTGGCGCTGTTCGCGATCGGCTATGCCGCCATGGCGATGGTCTCGAACAACCGGATGCACCGGGCCGGGGTCGAGGCTGCGGCGGCGGCCCGGGCGGCGAATGTCGCGAAAGGCCGGTTTCTGGCGCAGATCAGCCACGAGTTGCGCACCCCCCTGAATGCCGTGATCGGTCTGGGCGAGATCGAGGCCGCAGCGGCAACCGGCCCGTCGCGGCAGCGGCTGCGCACCGTGGTGACCTCGGCACGCGATCTGGCCGTGATGCTGGACGATGCCGTCGACTATTCGGCGCTGACCGAAGGCCGCGTCGCGATCACCCCGCGCCCCGTTGCCGTGCGGCCCGAACTGTCGGCCAACCTCCTGGTTTTCGACCTCCAAGCGCGCAACCAGGGCCGCGAACTGCAGGTCAGCGTCGACCGCGATGTGCCGACCCATCTTCTGATCGACAGCCAGCGCGTGCGGCAATGCCTGGGCAACCTGATCGGCAATGCCCTGAAACATTCATCGCGCGGGCCGGTGTCGGTCACCGTGCGCTATGCCCGCCAGCGGCTGATGATCGACGTGGCCGACCAGGGCAAGGGGATCCCGCCTGCCCTGCAGGACAAGGTTTTCGAGCCCTTCTACCGCGGCTCCAGCGAGACGCCGGGCGTCGGTCTTGGCCTGTCGATCAGCCGCGCGGTGGCGCGGCAGATGTCGGGCGATCTGGTGATCCTGCCCACGGCGCAGGGGGCGACATTCCGGCTGACGGTCCTTGCCCCCGAAGCCGAGGCCGTGCCGCAGAAGACCGGCGTTTCGGACTTTCAGGACCGCACGATCCTGGTGGTGGACGACATTGCCACCAACAGGCTGGTGGCGGCGCAGCTTCTCATCGCCTCGGGCGCGCGCGTCGTCGAGGCTGCCAGCGGCCCCGAAGCCCTGAAACGGCTGGAGCAGGGCGGCGTGGATGCGGTCCTGCTGGATCTGATGATGCCCGAGATGGACGGAACCGAAACCCTGAAACGGATCCGGGCCACGCATGGCAACCGGATCCCGGTCATCGCGATGACGGCGGATGTCCTGGCCGTCCGGCGCGACGACCAGCTTCGTGCGGCGCTGGACGGGTTCCTGCCCAAGCCGATCCTGCCCGAGGCGCTGCGCGAGGTGCTGACCCGGGTGCTGGCGGAACGCTGACCGATCGCGGCACGCCATGTCGGTTGCGGACATGACGCTGCCCGCGATCGCGGTTCAGGCTGGCGGGGCCTTCGGAACAGGAGCCTGCGATGATCGGAGACCTTGGCGCAGAGGATGCAACCGCGCTGGCTGCCCTGGTGGCCCGCAACGAGGTAACCCCGGACGAGCTTCTGGACGCGGCCCTCGCCGCGGTCGAAGCGCGCAATCCGTCACTGAACGCGGTGGTGCTGATCCAGGAAGGCGTGGCGCGAAAGGCGATTGCCGAAGGCCTGCCTGTCGGCCCCTTCCGCGGTGTGCCGTTCTTGCTGAAGGACCTTGGCATCGAGGCGCGGGATTTCCCGTCCCACAACGGCAGCCGCCTATTTGCCAACACGGTTTACCCCGGCGATTCCAGTATCTTCCAGCGGATCAGGGCAACGGGCGCGGTGACCTTCGGACGCACGACCTCGCCCGAGGGCGGTGTCGGCGCGGCAACCGAGGCGGCGGTCTACGGCGGGCCGACGCGGAACCCCTGGGGGCCTGGGCATACCTCGGGCGGGTCTTCCGGTGGGGCCGGCGCTGCCGTGGCGGCGGGGATCGTGGCCATCGCGCATGGGTCGGACGGTGGCGGGTCGGTGCGGATCACGGCGTCCTCCTGCGGGCTTTTCGGGTTGCCGCCGCGATCAGCCGCCCGCCCCGAAGGCTGCGCGTGGCGATCTGTGAGACCACGCTGACCGGCGATCCGATCCACCCCGAAGTGGCCGAGGCGGTTCGCGCGGCAGGCAAGATCTTGGACGCGCTGGGGCACCATGTCGAACCCGCGCGCCCCAAGGCCGACGTGCCGATGATGATGCGGGCCTGGACCGATATCGTCGGCATCGGCACCGCGCTTTGGCTTCGGTCAAGCATCGGCGACCGCCCGCCTCGGACGGACGAGGTCGAGGGCGTCTGTCGTGGCGCCTGGGCCTATGCGCAGACGCTGCACCCGACGCGCTATCTGCAGGCGGTGGGCGAGGTCCACGCCTTTGGCCGCCAGATGGCCGGGTTCTTCGATCGGGGGCCGGACATCCTGCTGACCGCCACCCTTGCCGAACCGCCGGCGAAGGTCGGCCGCTTTGCCCATGATACCGAGGATTACGTCTCCTATCGCACTGGTCCGGAAGGGATTTTCGCCTATTCTCCGTTCTGCGCGATTTTCAACGCCTCCGGCCAGCCCGCCGCCAGCTTGCCCCTTGGCTGGTCCGCCGACGGCTTGCCGATCGGCATCCACCTCGCGGCGGCCTTCGGTCAGGATGAGCTTCTCATCAGCCTGTGCGCGGAAGTCGAACGCGCCGCGCCCTGGGCGGGGAAAAGAGCGCCGATTGCAGGGTGAGGCGCAAGGAATCGCTTGTCGGGAAATAAAGTTTCCGCGCTATATGATCAAATGACCGGGAACATGAGGGGAGCCGCCGTGGCCGATAACGCGGTGATCTCGGCCCGCAATGTCGTGAAGGCATTCGGGCAAGGCGCGGGCGCGGTGCGGGCGCTGGACGATGTGTCGCTCGACATCGGACGGGGAGAGTTCTTCACGCTCCTCGGTCCCTCGGGCTGCGGAAAGACCACGCTGCTGCGCCTGATCGCTGGGTTCGAGATGCCGACCGGAGGCACGATCCTGCTGGACGGGACCGACATCACCACCCTGCCTCCGAACCGGCGGCCGGTGAACACGGTGTTTCAAAGCTATGCCCTCTTCCCGCATCTGACCGTGGCGCAGAACATATCCTTCGGACTTGACATGCTGGGGCGGCCGGCCGCTCTGGTCAAGGCGCGCACGGCCGAGATGCTGGCGCTGGTCAAGCTGGAACCGATGGCGAGCCGCAAGACCAGCCAGTTGTGGATGAGCCCCTGTCCGCGCTGGACCTCAAGCTGCGCAAGGAAATGCAGATCGAGCTGAAGCGGCTGCAGCTGGAGACCGGAATCACCTTCGTCTTCGTCACCCATGACCAGGAAGAAGCCCTGACCATGTCCGACCGCATCGCGGTGATGAGCGCCGGGCGCATCCAGCAGATCGGCACGGCGCGGGACATCTACATCCATCCAAAGAACCGCTTTGTCGCAAGTTTCATTGGCGAGACGAACTTCCTGACCGGCAGCGCCGAGGCAGGTGCCTTGCGGCTGGCCACCGGCGAACGCATCGAGGCACCGGGACTGGCTGCCGGGGCGGCGGCAACCATCAGCGTCCGGCCCGAGCAGGTGCGCCTGTCCCTGCCCTCGGACGGCCTCAAGGCGACGGTCAGGGCGCTGGTCTATTTCGGCACCGACACCCACTGCCACTTGCATCTGGCCGACTGCACCGAGATCGTGGCCCGCCTGCAAAGCCCGGCCTCGGGCGAGGCGGGTCTGGCTGTAGGCCAGCCCGTAGGCCTGCGCTTTGCCGATGGCGCGGTGCAGCGGGTGGAGGACTGAGATGAGCCCCGCCGAGCAGACCGCGATCCGCAGCTCGGCCCGCAACGGCTGGCTACTTTCCCTGCCCGCGCTGGCGATGCTGGCGCTGGCGGCCTCCGGGCCGCTGCTGATCGTGGTCTACTATTCCTTCCTGACCGCAAACGACACCGGCGGGGTGATCCGCGAGTTCTCGGTCGAAGGCTGGAAGGGCATCTTGGTGACCTATGACATCTTCGACGAACGCTACACCCTGGCCGAAGCGAACCTGACGATCTTCTGGCGGTCGGTCTGGCTGTCGCTGGCCACCACCGCGCTGACCTTCGCCATCGGCTTTCCCACCGCCTGGTTCATCGCCACCCGACCGCCAGCCCGGCGCGCGATGTGGCTGTTCCTGATCACGATTCCCTTCTGGACCAACCTTCTGATCCGCACTTTCGCGATCAACGAGGTGATCCGCAACGAAGGCATCCTGAACACGGCGCTTCTCTGGCTGGGGGTAATCGGCGCGCCGCTGCAGATCGTCTACACCGAAGGCGCGGTGCTCATCGGCATGACCTATGTCTACCTGCCGTTGATGGTGCTGCCGCTCTACGCGACCATCGAGCGCTTCGACGTGCGGCTTCTGGAGGCGTCCTATGACCTTTACGCCAGCCGCTGGAGCACCCTGCGGCGGGTGATCCTGCCCATCGTCAAGCCGGGGATCATCGCCGGGTCGATCCTGGTCTTCGTGCCCTCGCTGGGGGCCTATGTGACCCCGCGCATTCTTGGCGGCGGCAAGAAGATGATGATCGGCAACTTCATCGAACTTCAGTTCCTGCAGGGCAAAAACTGGCCCCTGGGCGCGGCGCTGTCGGTTCTATTGCTTCTGATCGTGACGGCGGCACTTCTGGTCTATGTCCGGGTTGCCAACCGGGATCGGGGCGCGGACCATGGCTGAGCGCGGCTTCCAGATCAGCCGGCTGCCTGGCTTTGCCACGATCGCTCTTGCGGCTTTCGTCATACTCTATCTGCCCATCGTCACGCTGGTGATCTACTCCTTCAACGGGTCGAATTCGGTTGCGACCTGGGGTGGGTTTTCGCTGCGCTGGTATGGCGACGCCTGGGCCAACCAGGACGTGAAGGCCGCGACGATGCGGTCGCTGGTGATCGGCGTCTCCGCCGCCGTCCTGTCGACCACGCTGGCCACGCTTGCGGCACTTGGCACCACAAGGCGGCGGGCCTTCAGGGGGCAGACCTTCATCTATGTGATGATCAACCAGCCGCTGATGGTGCCGGAAATCGTCACTGCCGTCGCCCTGCTGATCTTCTTCGGCATCCTGAAGGTCGCCACCGGCTATCAGGGCCTCGGCTACCTGATCGCCGCCCACACCGCCTTTTGCATCCCTTTCGCCTACCTGCCGATCCGCGCCCGGCTGGAAAGCATGGACCTGTCGCTTGAGACTGCGGCCGCCGATCTTTACGCGAGCCCCGTAATGACCTTCCGCCGGGTGACCCTGCCGCTTCTGGCTCCGGGGATCATGGCGGGGGCCATGCTCGCCTTCGTCATCAGCCTCGACGATGTGGTCATCACCGAATTCGTGAAATCCGGCGGACAGGATACGCTGCCGACCTACATGCTGGGCCAGCTTCGCCGCGCCTTCACACCAGAGGTCAATGCGATCTCGACCATGCTGCTGGGCGTGACCGTCGTGATGCTGACCGCTTTCTTCCTTCTCACCCGCAAGAAAGACTGATCAACCAGGGAGACCGACAATGAGACGACTGCTGACCGCAACCGCCATAGTTCTTGCCACGGCGAACCTTGCCGCCGCCGAGGGCGCGCTGCAGCTCTACAACTGGGGCAACTACACCAGCCCCGAGCTTCTGGCGAAGTTCGAGAAAGAGACCGGGATCAAGGTGACCGTCACCGACTACGATTCGAACGACGTGGCGCTGGCCAAGGTCGAGGCCGGGGGCTCAGGGTTCGACCTTGTCGTGCCCTCGGCCAACTATGTGCCGATCTGGATCGAGAAGGGCCTGATCGTGCCCCTCGATCTGGCAAAGCTGCCGAACCACGCCAACATCGCCCCCGAATGGAGGGACGTGCCATGGGACCCGGGCCGCGCATATTCGGTGCCGTGGCAGTGGGGCAGCACCGGTATTGCGGTCAACACCAAGGTTTACTCTGGCGATATCAATACCTCGGCAGTCTTTCTCGACGTTCCGCCTGAACTTGTCGGAAAGATCAACGTGGTGCCCGAGATGAATGACATCGTGTCGCTGGCGACGATGTATGTCGGTGGCAAGCCCTGCTCGGACGACCCGGAGATCATGAAGAAGGCGCGGGACGTGCTTCTGGCCGCCAAGCCGAACTGGATATCGATGGACTACGGCGCGACCGAACGGCTGTCGAACGGCGACTGGGCCGGATCGGTGAACTGGAACGGCTCGACGATGCGGGCGCGGCTGAACACCAATGGCGACGTGCAGTATGGCTATCCACGGGAGGGCTATCCGCTGTTCATGGATTCGGTGGCGCTGCTGAAGGACGCGACCAATGTGGAGGAAGCCTACAAGTTCCTCGATTTCATCATGCTGCCCGAAAACGCCGCGATGATCAGCGCCTTCGCCCGTTATGCCAACGGCATTTCCGGGTCGGACGCCTTCATGCCGGAAGACATGAAGACCGCGCCCGAGGTGGTGATCCCCGAAGAGTTCAGGGCCGCCGGCACCTTCCTTCCGACCTGCACCGGCAAGTCGCTGGACTACATCACCGCGATCTGGACCGAACTGCAAAAGTAGGTCCCGGCAGGTCCGTCGGACCGCGGGCTCGCCCCCTCGCGTGCCACCGGTCGCCCGAACCGGTGGCATACCCTTGTGGCGCATCAGTCGAAAAGGGCAGGACATGCTGGAATGGTCGGCGACCGAGCTTTCGTCTGCGATCCGCGCCCGCAGGGTCGCGCCGTCCGAGGTGATGGCCGCCTGGCTGGCGCAGGTCGCGGCGGTGAACGGCAGGGTGAATGCGATCGTGTCGCTTCGCGATCCGGAGGCGCTGCTGGCCGAGGCGCGGAGGCTGGATGACGCGGCGCCCGCGGGCTGGCTGCACGGGATACCCTTTGCGGTCAAGGACCTGGTGGCGACCAGGGGGGTGCGGACAACCTGGGGGTCACCGATCTGGGCAAACCACCTGCCCGCGAAGGACGACCTGGTGGCCGCCCGGCTGCGCGGGGCGGGCGCGCTGATCGCGGCCAAGACCAACGTGCCGGAATGGGGCCAGGGGTCGCATACGTTCAACCCGGTCTTTGGCGTGACGCGCAACCCTTACGACCTGTCGCGCAGCGCCGGAGGGTCTTCCGGCGGCGCTGCGGCGGCGCTGGCCGCCAGGATGGCCTGGGTCGCCGATGGCAGCGACATGATGGGCAGCCTGCGCAACCCTGCGGCCTTCTGCAACGTCTACGGCTTTCGTCCGACCTGGGGGCTGGTGCCGCAGGACGCCGACGGTGACACCTTCCTTGCGACCCTGTCCACCGAAGGCCCGATGGCCCGCACGGTGGCGGATATTGCCCGGCTGCTGACCGTGCTTGCCGGGGAGAACCCGGAGGTGCCTTTCCCGCGCGCGGTGCCGGATCTGTTGTCCGGCCTCGACCGGGGGGTGAAAGGCATTCGGATCGGCTGGCTGGCCGATTGGGACGGGGCCTATCCGATGGAGCCGGGGATCCTTGGCCTGTGCGAGTCGGCGCTTCGACAGCTGGAAGCGCTGGGCGCGGTCATCGAACCGCTGCCCGCACCCTTCCCCGCGGGGAAGATCTGGAGCGCCTGGGTCACCTTGCGCGCCCTGCTGAACGCGGGCGGCAAGCGGGATCTGGCGGAAGACCCGGCCAGACGCGCCCAGACCAAGCCCGAGACCATCTGGGAGATCGAGCAGGGCCTTGCGCTGACGGCGCAGGCGGTCCACGAGGCCAGCGTGATCCGCAGCCGCTGGTTCGCCCATGCCGCACGGCTGTTCCGGCGGCTCGATGCGGTGGTCCTGCCTTCGGCCCAGGTCTGGCCGTTCCCCGCGGACCGGCGCTGGCCGGATGAGATCGCGGGACGCCGGATGGACACCTATCACCGCTGGATGGAGGTCGTCGTCCCCGCCAGCCTGATCGGCCTGCCCGCGCTGTCGGTGCCGGTGGGGTTCGGCCCCGAGGGCTTGCCGATGGGCATGCAGATCATCGGGCGGTCGGGGGATGACGCCGGGGTGCTGGCCATCGGTCAGGCCTGGCACCGCGCGACGGGCTGGCCACAGCAGCGCCCGCCGACGCTGGCATGAGCCGCGCCGTCGCGCTAAGGCTTGGCGCAAAGGAGAGGCAAGGATGATCCTGGGACATATCGGGGCGCGCAAGGGGTCGAAGGGCGTGCCGGGCAAGAACTTCCGCCCGCTCTGCGGCAAACCCCTGATCGACTGGTCGCTGGACCAGCTTTTCGCCAACCCGCGCGTGGGCGCGGTGGTCGTCTCGACCGATGACGCGGCAATCTATGACCATGCCGTGCGGCGCGGGGCGCTGAAGATCGGCCTGCGCCCGGCCGAGCTGGCCACCGACACCGCCCCGAAATGGGGCGTCTGGCAACATGCCCTGGCGGCCAGCGAGGCCCTGGTCGGGCCGGTTTCGGCCTTCCTCGATCTCGACTGCACCTCGCCGCTGCGCTTGCCCGAGGACGTCACCGGGGCGCTTGCACTTTACGAAATCGAACATCCAGACATGGTCATGAGCGTCTGCGAGGCCAGAAAGAATCCTTATTTCAACCTTGTGGAGCCGGATGCGACCGGTGCCCTGCATGTGTCGAAGGACCTGCCCGGAGGCATCTGGGCCCGGCAGGACGCGCCGGTGGTCTACGAACATGTCGGTCTCGTCTATGTGGTGGACCCCGACTACCTGCGCCGGGCGCGGACGATCTACGAGGGCCGCGTCATCCCCTATGTGATGCCGTCCGAACGCTGCCACGACATCGACACGCCCTATGACCTGCGGCTGGTGGAGTTTCTGTTGTCCGAACAGCTGCGCGAAGGTCTGGTCAAGGCCTGAGCAGCGGCGCGAGGGCGGCCAGGGTCCGCGCTGTCGCACCGGAATGGGCCTCGGTGAAGCGGGCGATGACCTCGGGCGCGGGATCGGGCCAGGTCAGCACGTCCTGCACCAGCCGGTCGGCGCGGGTCTGCAGGCAGGCCCCCGCCGCGATCGCCTCGACCGCCGGATATTCGATGGTCTGGATGTGAGGGCCGACAAGCACTGGCAGCTTGAGGGCCAGAGGTTCGATGATGTTGTGCGACCCCTTCGCCTGAAAGCCGCCGCCCACCACAACGCGGTCGGCAAGGCCGAGGTAGAAATACATCTCGCCCAGCGAATCCCCCAGCAGCACGTCCATCGGCGACTGGCTCACCGGCCGGAAACCGCGATCCAGCCGGGTGCTGCGGCGCAAGCGCGGCGAACCGTTCGGGCGCGCGGGGAACGAAGATGACGACCGGAGGGGTCCGCACCGACAGGATCTCCTGCGCCGCCGCCAGGAACATTGCCTCTTCAGGCTCGGTCACCGAGGCGAAGGCAATGACCCGGCGCGGACCAAGACCAGGGCGCAGGGCCGCGGCGGCGGCAAGCTGGGCGGCCGGGATCGGCTGGTCAAAGCGCAACTCGCCGGTGACACTGATGTTCCGCACGCCGACCGAGGCAAAGCGTTCCGCCTGCAGATCCGACTTCACGAACGCCCCGGCAAAGCCGCGCATGATGGCGGGGCGCAGGCCAAGGCGCGCGTCGCGTGCCATGGAATCACTCGGATACTGCGCGTTGCACATGTAGAGCGGGACACCGGCCCGCCGCGAGGCAAAGACCATCCGCGGCCAGATCTCGATTTCCATCACCAGGCCGAGCTTTGGGCGAAATGATTTGAAAAACCCGGCGTAAGCCCATGATGTTTCAAACGGAACCCAGACGACGGCCATGCGGCCAGTGGCGATATCCCCGGCAAAGACCCGGGCGGCCTCGCGCCGGCCCGCGGGGGTGAAATGGGTGGTGACAACCCGTTCGCCCCGGTCCAGCAGCGCACGGATCAGCGGCACGGCGGATCGCATCTCGCCCAGTGACACCGCATGGATCCAGACCGCACCGGGCAGTCCCTGGCCGTAGCGCCCGAAGCGTTCGCCCGCGGCCTGCGCATACAGCGGGTCCTTGCGGCCGCGTTGCCAGAGGTAGACCAGCATCACCGGCAGGCCGAGGTGCCAGACAAGCGACCACAGGCGCAGGAAAAGCCACAGCCTCATCCCGGTTTCACCACCAGGGCCAGCAGATCGGCGGCCAGCGGCGCAAGGCCGCCCTGCGCGGCGTCGGACAGCGCCTTTGCACGCGTGGCCATCGCCGAATGATCGGCAAGGAGCGCGGCCGGCAAGCTCCCCTCGCTGACCGATTGCGCCGCGCCGTTTTCGTGCAGTGTGGTGAAATCGGCGGTGAAATTCGCAACTCGCGGACCATGCAGGATCGCCGAGCCCAGGCTTGCGGCCTCCCATGGATTGTGCCCCTCGGTCGGCCCGAAGCTGCCGCCGATCAGGGTCGTCGGGCACAGGCGATACCAAAGGCCCATCTCGCCCAGAGTATCGACGATCCAGATGTCGGCGGTCGGCCCCTCGCCAAGGCTGCGTCGGGTGACGGTCATGCCATGCTCGGCGGCGCGGGCGGCGATCTCGGGGCCGCGACCGGGGTCGCGGGGCGCGATGAGCAGGAGCGGCCGCGACTTTGCGGCACGGAAGGCCGCCAGGGTGACGGCTTCGTCCTCGGGATGCGATGCGGCCAGCAGCACCGGCTGCTGCCCGCCCAGGGCGGCGCGCGCCGCGGCAAGCGCCCCGGGCTCTGCAGCCAGGGGCGGGACCGCCGCCTTGAGCGAGCCGGTGACACGGACATCCGCCGCGCCCAGAGCCTGCAGATGCGCCGCCGTGACCGAATCTTGCGCCGCAACCAGGCTGAAGCGGGCGAAAAGGTCGGCGTAAAGCCCCTGCCAGCGGCGGCGGCGGGCGAAAGCCGCCGCGTTCATCCGGGCGTTCACCAGCGCCAGCGGGATGCCCCGCTGCGCCGCGGCCACCACCGCACCGGGCCAGAGGTCCTGCTCGGCCCAGACCGAAAGCGCCGGGCGCCAATGGTCAAGAAACCGCGCAAGATAGCCGGGCGCATCCAGCGGCATGAACTGGTGGCGGGTCCGCGGCGGCAGGTTCGCGGCAAGGACTTCGGCCGACCCCCGGGTGGTGGAGGTTACCAGGAAGTCGGCGTCGGTCTGGACGGCCATGGCGGCAACAAGCCCGCGCAGGGCCAGGGTTTCGCCCAGGCCGACCGCATGCAGCCAGATCAGCCTGCCGTCCGGGCGGCGCAGGCCCGGCTCGCCCAGTTTCTCGCGCCAGCGGTGCGGCAGTTCCTTGCCGCGCGACAGGCGGCGGCGCAGCAGGGCGGGCGCGCAGAGCGGGATCAGGCGGCTTGCCACCAGGTAGGCCCGCAACCATGGGCCGGTCGGGCTAGTCACGGAACGCCTTTTGCAGGCTCAGGTTCCAGAACGCGGGGCGCGACAGCACCTCGACAAAGCGTTCGGCGGCAGAGCCGGTACCAAACCCTTCATGCTGCTCTGCGGGCCGACCCCAGGCGGTGCGCAGGAAGTCGAGGATCGCGCGCCGGTCCCCCGCTTTGCAGGCCACGACCGAGGCGGCCTCGGCCCGGTTGGTCTGGCGCGTGCCGATGTCGAGCGACGGCAGCCCCAGGAACGGCGCCTCGCGCACGCCGGCGCTGGAGTTGCCGACCATGCAGGCTGCGTTCTTCATCAGTTCGGAAAAATGCGCGAACCGCATCGAGGGCAGAACGCGGAAGCGCGTCTTCGGCAGGCGGTCGATGACGGCGAAGATGTCGCGCGAGCCCGGGTCGTTGTTCGGCGCGATCACCACGAAAGGGCGCTGCGACGCCGCAAGCGCGCCGAAGAGATCCGCCGCCTGCGCGCCGATGCTGTCCTGTTCCGAGGTCACCGGGTGGAAGACCGCGATGCCATAGTCGGCGAAGGGAATGTCATAGCGCTCGCGCACCTGATCCAGCGTCACCCCCGACGGGCGGGCGTGGAAATCCAGCTCGGGCGAGCCGATGACGTGGATCGCCTCGGGCAACTCGCCCAGGCTGCGGACGCGGGCGGCGGCGGCCTCGGACGAGACGAAGTGGTGGGCGCAGAGCTTGGTGTTGCAGTGGCGAAAGACCTCGTCGATGGTGCCCGACACTTCGCCGCCTTCGACATGGGCGGAACGGATGTAGTTCGTAGCGGCGACCAGCGAGGCCGCCAGCGCCTCGATCCGGTCGCCGTGGATCACGATCAGGTCGGGGCGGTTTTCGGTGACATAGTCGGAAAACCCCATCACGGTCTTCGCCAGGATCACGTCCTGCGGATCGCCGGGCCGCTGGTTCAGGAACTCGTGCACCCCCACCCCTGCCATGCGCCGCACCTCGTTCACCGTCAGGCCATAGCGGTCAAGCATGTGCATCCCGGTGACGAAGAAGGTCACCCGGTGCCCGGCATCGCGGGCCGCAGCAGCCAGGGGCACGAGCTTGCCGAAATCGGCGCGGGTGCCGGTGAGGAAGAGCAGGTGGCGGGTCATACATCCACACGTTCGAACGCTACCACATGGGCCGATGAAAACTCTACCCTCGGATAGAGCCCGGCCGAAGCGCAGGTATCGAATAGTCGCTTTGTAGCTATACGGCTGATTGCCGCCGGATGAAGCTCGATGACGACTACTCGCACCCCGTTCAACTCGATCCCGTCGAACAAAAGCTCTTCTCCGCCTTCGATATCGCAGACGAATACATCGGGTCGAAACTCCGAAAGCACCGTGTTGATATCCAGGCAGGGAACCTGAACGCGCCGTGTCACCGCACCATGGCTCATGATCGAACTTTCCGCGAAACTGCGGTGCGTCAGAAACTCTATCGTCGAGCTGGAAGGGTTCGGCAGCAGAATCTCGTTGCGGACATCAACGTTCCTGATCTCATTCATGGCATGAACCTGCGCGATGAAAGGTAACAGGTCGGGATTTCCTTCATAGCTGCGGACCACGATCCCGGGCCTGGCGCGCGAAGTGAGGCTTGAAACGATGCCAAGGCCGGAACCTAATTCCAGAACGCGGTCACCGTCGCGAAGCAGGTTGAGTATGGCCGATATTTCGGGGTTCTCATAATTCCCGCGCCAAAGCTGCTGAAATATCTTTCGGCTGATCGGTGGACTGACGACCGGGATTCTAAGGCTGCGATACCGCAACTCGCGGACCACCTTCCTGACGGCCGAATATATGGCTTCCTTCATTTGGCTGCAGTCTCCAGCGAATACGTTGACATCTGAGCCAAAAGATTAACGTCCCACTGCTGCCGCGCCTTCAGTCTGGCGTTTCACGATCTCTTCGTTCACGGTATCAACCAACGGAGGAAGATCATCCGCCATCATCGCCTCCAGAATCTTCTGCCGCATGACGTGGTGCATGGATCCATTGGCCTGGGCAGGGGCCTTTTTCAGAAAGGTCGCACCCAGAAGCTTGACACTGGCATAGGAAAACGAGGCATGAAACCCT
>NCDY01000131.1 GCA_002280405.1 Rhodobacterales bacterium 32-66-9
CATGCCAAGGCTGATGGCGGTCCTGTCCACGGTCGGCACCGCGGCGATGCTCTGGGTCGGGGGCAACATCGTCATCCACGGGCTCGATGTCACGCAGCTTTGGGCCTGGCCCTACAAGACGATCAAATATGTCGCGACCGAACTGGCCAATGCCCTTCCGGCGGCACAAGGCCTTGTTCAGTGGCTGGTCACGGCGGCGCTCGACGGCGTTTTCGGACTGATCCTGGGCGTGATCCTGATTCCCTTCGCGACGCGGGTGGTGGGCCCCGCGATCGCGGCCATCTGGCCCGGCAAGTCGACATGACCGACCGGTTTGCCGATCTTGTGACACTCGCGGGGCGCATCCTGATCGCCGCGCTGTTCCTGGTCGGAGCAGCGCAGAAGGCCAGTGATCCATCGGCCGTTTAATCGCTGCTGGCGGGGCGCGGTTGGCCCGATTGGCTGGTCTGGCCCGCCCTTGCCTTCAACCTCGCCGCCGGGCTGGCGCTGGTTCTGGGGGTGGCGGTGCGGCCGGTCGCGCTCCTGCTCGCGCTCTACTGCGCCGTCACGAGCTTGTTCCATTACATTCCAGCCGATCCCTGGCAGATGTCGATCTTCGTCAAGAACTGGGCCATCGCCGGGGGCTGTCTGGTGCTGGCCGCACACGGCGCAGGGCGCTACGCCCTGCGCCCGTGACGGTCAAAGCAGCGCCTTGACCTTCGCGACCGTGGCTTCTGCGGTGATCCCGAACTCGGCATAGAGCCGTTCCATCGGGGCACTGGCGCCAAAGCTCGACATGCCGATGAACCCGGACTTCGCCTCGCGGCCCCGCTCGCCCAAGAGCCAGCGGTCCCAGCCCTGCCGGACGCCGGCCTCGACAGCGACGCGCACCGGCCCGGCGGGCAGCACACGCTTGCGCCAGGCCTCGTCCTGCGCCGCGAAAAGCTCCATCGACGGCATCGAGACGACGCGGGTGCCGATCCCGTCCGCCTCTAGGCCTTCGCGGGCCTTCAGCGCGATCTCGACTTCCGAGCCGGTGGCGATCAGGATCACCTGGCGCTTGCCCGTCGCTTCGGCCAGCACATAGGCGCCCTTGGCGACCATGTTCTGCGCGGTGTGGGTCTTGCGCACCGCCGGAAGGTTCTGGCGGCTCAGCGCCAGCACGGTGGGTCGGCGCTTTTCGGTCAGTGCGATTTCCCAGGCCTCGGCTGTTTCAACGAGATCCGCCGGGCGGATGACCAGCGTGTTGGGCGTCGCGCGGCTGATCGCCAGATGCTCCACCGGCTGGTGTGTCGGGCCGTCCTCGCCCAGGCCGATGCTGTCATGCGTCATCACATAGACGACCGGCATCCCCATCAGCGCCGAAAGCCGCATCGAGGGGCGGGCATAGTCGGTAAAGCACATGAACGTCCCGCCGTAAGGCCGCACCCCGCCATGCAGAACCATCCCGTTCATCGCCGAGGCCATGCCATGCTCACGGATGCCGAAATGGATGTAGCGGCCCTTGCGGTCTTCGGGCGTGAAGACGCCGAGGTCGGCGGTCCTGGTGTTGTTCGACCCGGTCAGATCGGCCGAGCCGCCAATGGTTTCGGGCAGGACCGGGTTCACCGCCTGCAGCACCTTCTCGGACGAAGCGCGTGTCGCAAGTTTCGGCATGTCGGCAACCGCCTGCTTCTTCACCGCCCGGATGGTCGCGGCCAGCCTGGCCGGGGCGTCAAGCGCGAAAATGCGGGCGAACTCTGCCCGCCTCGCCGGTGACAGCGCGGCCAGCCGCGACTCCCATTCCGCCCGCGCCTTTGCTCCACGCGCGCCGAGCGACTCCCACCATGTCTTCACGTCGGCGGGAATCTCGAACGGCCCGCCTTGCCAGCCGTAGGCATCCTTTGCCGCCTGCAGCTGCGCCTTGTCGGTCAGGGCGCCGTGGCCCTTGTTGGTGTCCTGCGCCGCATGGCCAAGCGCGATATGCGTCTTGCAGGCGACCATCGCCGGGCGGGCGCTCGCCTTGGCCGCGCTGAGCGCCCGGTCGATGTCCGCCGGATCATGCCCGTCACAGTCGAAGACATCCCAGCCGCTTGCCGCGAACCGCGCCTTCTGGTCGGTCACGTCGGCCATCGAGACCGCTTCAGGCGGCCGGCCAGGGCGATGGCCTCCTGCGACACGCCTTCCATCAGGCAGCCGTCGCCGGCGATGACCCAGGTGTGATGGTCCTGGACCTTCGCGCCCCAGCGCGCGCGCAATGATTCCTCGGCGATCGCAAAACCGACCGCATTGGAAATCCCCTGGCCCAGCGGGCCCGTCGTCGTCTCGACCCCTGCGACATGACCGTATTCCGGGTGCCCGGCCGTGATCGCGCCCCATTGCCGGAAGGCCTTGATCTGGTCCAGCGTCATGTCCTCATAGCCGCTAAGATAGAGGAGCGCGTAGATCAGCATCGACCCATGCCCCGCCGACAGGATGAATCGGTCGCGGTCAGGCCAGCGCGGGGCCTTGGGATCGAACTTCAGGTGCTTTGCAAAAAGCACCGTCGCCACATCGGCCATGCCCATCGGCATCCCCGAATGGCCCGAGTTCGCCGCCGCCACCGCATCCAGCGCCAGGGCGCGGATCGCGGTCGCGCGCATCCAGTGATCGGGGTTTTTCTGGCGCAGGGTCTGGATGTCCACGGCGGCGTTCCTTCGGCAATTTGCTTGGCGTCTGCGCAAGCGTCCTAACCAGCGCGACCGGCAAGATCAAGCTCGCTCCCCAAGGCCTTGGGAAGAAAGGCCGGTCGCCTTTCGCCGGTTTCGCGCTAAGATGGAAATAGGGGGGCCGACGCCGATTCGCGACGCCTTGGTCCGGTTGCGGGCGCGGGACGGCGTTCAAGGTGCAAGGGGTTTGGGTATGCAGGAAATCACCGAACTGGAAAAGCGGATCGCGGCGGCGCTGGATCGGATCGGCAAGGGCGTCGACCGGCTGGTCAGCCAGCCGCGGGCGGCGGCTCCGGTTTCTGGCAGCGCGGCGGCTCCGGCGGATACGGTCCTGCGCGCCCAGCTTGAGGAAGAGAAGTCGCTGACAGCCCAGCTTCAGGCCAGGCTTCGCGCCGCCCGCGACCGGGAGGCGAAGGGCGATCTGCAGGAAAAGGTCGACCGGCTGACGCAGGATCTCGACATGCAGGGCCTGGAATTGCAGCGGATGCGCCGGGTGAATGCCAGCCTGCGCGAACAGCTCGAGACGTTGCGTTCGGCACAGGCCGCAGGCCTGACCGAGCCGGGCCTGATCAACCGGGCGATGCAGGCCGAACTTGAGGCGCTGCGCGCGATGCGGCTGACCGAAATGGCCGAAATGGACGAAATCCTTGCCGCGCTTGAACCCCATCTGACGGAGGCCCGCAATGCCTGAACTGGAAGTCACCATCGGCGGGCGACCGTTCCAGGTTTCCTGCCAGCCCGGGGAAGAACATTTCCTGCGCGCCGCCGCCGGGATGCTGGACGCCGAGGCGAAGCCTATCGTCGCCCAGCTCGGGCGCTTGCCCGAGGCGAAGCTCTTGCTGATGGCCGGGCTGATGCTGGCCGACAAGACGGCAGCGGTCGAGGACGAAGTGCGGTCCCTGCGTGCCCGCGTTGCCGAGCTCGAGGCGCGGCCCGTTGCCACCCGTGATGTCGCCGTGGTGCCAAAGCAGGTCTCCGACACCCTCGCCGAGATCGCCGCCCGGGCCGAAGCGATGGCCGCACGGGTCGAGGAACAGGTGCGCTGATCATCATGCGATCCGGGCGGCTGCCGCTGCCGCTGAGCTGCAGTCAGGCTGCCGACATGGCAGGTGCGGGCCGGTTCACCGGCTGCGGAACGCCGTCACGCGTTGGCTTCGCGGATCTTTTCCGCAGCCGCCTTGTCGAAGCTGACGCCCTTGGTCTCGAACAGCTGGTCCAGCTCGCCCGAAAGTGTCATCTCGGTCACGATGTCGCAGCCGCCGACAAACTCGCCCTTCACATATAGCTGCGGGATCGTCGGCCAGTCGCTGAAGTCCTTGATCCCCTGCCGGATCTCGGCGTCGGCCAGCACGTTAACGTCCTGAAACTGCACGCCCATGAAGTTCAGGACTCCCGCCACGCGGCTGGAAAACCCGCACTGGGGCATCAGCTTCGTGCCCTTCATGAACAGCACCACATCGTTGTTCGCGATCGTCTCGCGGATCGTCGCCTCTGCGCTCATCGCCTGATCTCCTCATCGTCGTCATTCAGCGCCTGATATCCGCCCGAGCGGCTTTGCGCCAGATAGGCTGCCATGCGCCTTTCGCTTTCCCGGGTCGCGGCCAACCGGGCGGCGGCCGCCTCGTCGACCCGGGGCGCACCGCGTTTGCGCGCCGCGCGTGCCCGCAGGATCGTGACCAGACCGACCAGCGGCACGAGTGCCGTCACCAGACCACCAAGCCCGGCCGCCACCGCCATCAGTCCGGCACCTTCGTGGTCAGCGCCAGCGCATGCAAAGCGCCGTTCGGCCCGTCCATCCGGCCCTTCAGCGCCGCATAGACCGCGCGCTGCTGCTGGACGCGGTTCAGACCCCGGAAACTCTCATCACTCACTTCCGCCGCGAAATGCGTGCCGTCATCGCCTTGCACGGAAATCTTCGCATGCGGGAATGCCTCCCGGATCAGGGCCTCGATGTCGCGGGCTTCAATAGGCATCGGCAGTCTCCACTTCCCACCTGAACCTAGGCCCGAGCCGCAAGCGGTTCAAGAGCCGCGCATTCCGGTCGCAGGATGCCGTAGAGCAGCATGTCGGCCCCCCGCCGCTGCATCAGACACCGACTTTCGCCGCAAAGGCCGTCCGGTAAAGCCGGGACAGCTCGGCCATCGTGGCGCTTTCGGTGCCCAGGGTCACGCGATCCCCGCCAAAGCGGCCCACCTGCGCCACCTTGACCCCGCCCGCCGCCGCCATGAAGGCCGCAAGGTCTTCGGACCGGATCGCCACCACATAGCGCGCCTGATCTTCGCCAAAAAGCTGGCCGATATCGCCCGTCTTCAGCGACAGCCCGACGCCGGCACCCTCGGCCATCCGGAACGCCGCCAGCGCCAGCCCGCCATCACCAAGGTCCCGCGCAGCATGAATGCGCTTGCGGTTCGCCAGCAGGGCCCTGGCCGATGACAGCTCTGCCGACAGGTCTACCGGCGGCGGATCGCCTGCCTCGATCCCGAAGGCCTCGGCCAGAAGGGCGGACTGCCCCAGATGCCCCCGCGTCTCGCCGATGACCGCCACGATGTCACCGTCCTGCGGCTGGCCGGTGATCAGGTCTTCGGCCATCATGATCCCCACCGCGCCGATGGTTGGCGTCGGCAGGATGCCCGACCCGTCCGTCTCGTTGTACAGGGACACGTTCCCCGACACGATCGGCATGTCCAAAGCCTTCACCGCCGCCCCGATCCCCTCCAGCGCGCCGACGAACTGGCCCATGATCTCGGGCTTTTCCGGGTTGCCGAAGTTGAGGTTGTCGGTCGTCGCAAGCGGCCTCGCCCCCCCCGCGATCAGGTTCCTGTAGGCCTCGGCCACCGCCTGCTTGCCACCCTCGAACGGGTTCGCCTTCACATAGCGCGGCGTCACGTTGGAGGTGAAGGCCAGCAGCTTCCCCGTCCCGTGCACCCGCACCACGCCCGCGCCCATGCCGGGGGCCACAACGGTATCCGCGCCGACCTGGGCGTCATACTGTTCATAGACCCAGGCCTTGTGGGCATGGCTTGGCGACCCGATCAGCGCCTTCAGCGCCGCGATCGGCGTGATCGCCGGGATCTGCGGCAGCGGGGCCGGATCGGGCGAGGGCACATGAGGACGGTCATATTCCGGTGCGCTGGAGGACAGCTTGGACAGGGGAATGTCCGCTTTCACCGCATTGCCATGCAGGATCAGGAAACGGTCCTCCGGGATCGTCTCGCCGACGATGGCGAAGTCGAGGTCCCATTTCACGAAGATCGCCCGCGCTTCGGCCTCCATCTCGGGCTTCAGCACCATCAGCATCCTCTCCTGGGATTCCGACAGCATCATCTCGTAGGCCGTCATCCCCGTCTCGCGCTGCGGCACGTCGTCGAGTTGCAGCCGGATGCCAAGCCCGCCCTTGTCGAGGCCATCAGCTCCAGACAGGCCTCCAGCAGGCGCTTTTCGGTGAACGGATCGCCGACCTGCACCGTCGGGCGCTTTTCCTCGATCGTGTCGTCGAACTCGGCCGACGCCATCGTGGCCCCGCCCACGCCATCCCGGCCGGTCTTCGCACCAAGGTAAACGACGGGCATGCCCACACCGGACGCCGCCGAATAGAAGATCTTGTCGGTATCGGCGAGGCCCGCCGCAAAGGCGTTCACCAGACAGTTGCCATTGTAGCTGCGGTGAAACCGCACCTCGCCGCCGACCGTTGGCACCCCGAACGCATTGCCATAGGACCCGACGCCCTCGACCACACCCTTCACCAGATGCGCGGTCTTGGGGTGCGAGGGCAGCCCGAACGAGAGCGCGTTCATCGCCGCGATCGGCCGCGCGCCCATGGTGAAGACATCGCGCAGGATGCCGCCGACGCCGGTGGCAGCACCCTGATGCGGCTCGATGTAGCTGGGGTGGTTGTGGCTCTCCATCTTGAAGATCACCGCCTGCCCGTCGCCGATGTCCACCACTCCCGCATTCTCGCCCGGCCCGCAAATGACCTGCGGCCCGGTGGTCGGCAGCTTCTTCAGGTGAATCTTCGAGGATTTGTAGGAACAATGCTCGTTCCACATCGCGCTGAAGATGCCGAGTTCCGTGAAGGTCGGCTGCCGTCCCATGATCCCCAGGAGGCGGTCCCATTCATCCGGCTTGATTTTCTTAGTGATTCCGGGATACGAATCTTTGTAAGCCTGGCCGAGAGCAATGTGTGTATTGCCATATTTGCCGCCCATTAACCCAATTCTGAAAAGCAACATCGTTTAGGCCAGCACCACAAACAGTTGGTTCAGCCGAAATTCTGTCAACAACTCAGTCACGAGCAGCTTTGATCGCATCGTCAGCGGCATATGCCGCACCTCTGTAACCAAGGAGCGAACCGATGAGATACATGATCCTGATCTACGCCGATCCCGCGAACGAACCAGCTTGGGGCACCCCGGCCTTCGACGCCTGGGTTGCGGGCTATGGCAGTCTGAACGCAAAGCTCGCGGCGGACGGCATCCCTGCCTCCGGCTCCGGCCTTCAGGGGGTAGGTACCGCCACGTCGGTGCGGCTGCGGGGCGGCAAAGTGGAGACGATGGACGGGCCCTTTGCGGAAACGAAAGAGCATTTGGGCGGCTACTACGTGATCGATGTGCCCGACCTCGACGCCGCTTTGCGCTATGCGGCACTCGTGCCGTCGGCAGCCTTCGGCACGGTCGAGGTGCGCCCGGTGGTGGAAAACACGGTCGTCTGACGTGCGCAGTGCTGCTGGGGCCGATCCCATTACCCGAGAGACCCTGGACCTGGTCATGCGCCAGGACCGGGGGCGGCTCCTGGCGGCACTGATCGCCCGCCTGCGCGACTTCCAGCTTGCCGAGGAGGCGCTGCAGGAGGCGCTGGAATCCGCGCTGGTCCACTGGGGCAGAGCGGGCCTGCCCGCCTCGCCGCAGGGCTGGCTCCTGAAGGTGGCACTTCGCAAGGCCATCGACCGGATCCGCAGCACCGCGCGTGGCACCCGTAAAAGCGCCGACCTCGCTCTTCTTGCCAGGGACGAAGCCGATGATACCGAGCCCGATAGGATCCCCGATGACCGCCTGCGGCTGATCTTCACCTGCTGCCACCCGGCCCTTGACCCCAAGTCCCGCGTGGCGCTCACCCTGCGCACCCTCGGCGGCCTCACGACCGGAGAGATCGCGCGCGCCTTCCTCGACGCCGAACCCACGATGGGCCAGCGCCTGTCGCGCGCCAAGGCCAAGATCGCCGCCGCGCGCATCCCCTTTGTTGTGCCAGGCCCCGAGGATTGGGCCGACCGGCTGAATTCCGTCCTTACCGTGATCTACCTCATCTTCAACGCCGGCTACTCTGTCGGCCCCATCGCCGGGCGCGACCTCTGCACCGAGGCGATCTTCCTGGCCCGCCTGCTGCTTCAGCTTGCCCCCGATCAGCCCGAAGTCGAGGGCGCGCTGGCGCTTCTCCTCCTGACCCAGGCCCGGGCTGGCGCACGGACCGGGCCTGACGGGCAGACCTTGCCGCCGACCCGGCAGGACCGCAGCCTGTGGAACCGCGCCGCGCTTGACGAGGGGCTGGCGCTGCTGGACCGCGCCATCGCCCGCCGCGCCCCGGGTCCCTTCCAGCTGAAAGCCGCGATCGCCGCGCTGCACTCGGCCGACACGCCGCCTGACTGGCCGCAGATCGCCGCACTTTATGCCCGCCTGCACGATCTTGAGCCCACTCCGGTCATCGCCCTGAACCACGCCGTGGCGCTGGCCGAGAGCGGACAGCTGGCGCAGGCGCTTGCCCAGGTGCAGGCGCTTTGCCCCCAGCTGGACGGCTATCAGCCCTTCCACGCCACCCGCGCCGACTTTCTTGCCCGCAGCGGCGACAGCACGTCCGCCCGGTCCGAATACCTCCGCGCCATCGCACTTGCCGGATCAGAGGCCGACCGCACCTTTCTGCAGGCCCGCCTGACTGGGCTTGAATGAAAAAAAAGGCCGAGCTTTACGCTCGGCCAAGTCCAACAGGGAGGTACGAAGGGACAAGAGCAAGCTCATCATCGCTTCGAGCGTTCAAATAGTGCCCCATGCTTGCGCAAACAAGTCTGGAATGCCCGACGTTTGGGCATTCCCGCTATGCAGTTGCTGCATGGCAGCAATTCAGTCGGGCAGCTAGGCGGCCGCGTCCTCGGCCTGACGGCGACGGAAGGCGATGATTTCCTCGGTCACGAAATCGCGGAAAGCCGCCACGCGCTTGGAATGGCGCAACTCTTCGGGATAGGCCAGGAACACCGGCACCTCGGCGCTTTGGACATCCGGCAGGACCCTGACGAGATTGGGAAAATCCTCGGCAAGATAGTCCGGCAGCACCCCGATCCCCAAATGGTTCAGCACTGCCTGCAACACGCCGAAATAGTTGTTCACCGTCAGCGTGGACGGAATGTCATGCGTCATCAGATCCGCCACCAGAAGCGCCCCCGCCGCGACCTGCGGCGTGCCGGCATGCTGCGCGATCAGCCGGTGGCTGCTGAAATCGTCCATCGATTGCGGTGTGCCATGGCTGGCCAGATATTCCGGCGTCGCGAACAGTTCCATCCGGATGTTCATCAGCCGCTTGCGGATCAGATCGGCCTGGCTCGGCTCTTTCATCCGGATCGCCACATCGGCCTCGCGCATCGGCAGGTCCAGGACGCGCTCTTCCAGCATCAGGTCGATCTTCAGGGCCGGGTATTTTTCGTACAGCCGCGCCAGGCGCGGAGCCAGCCACAACGTGCCGAAGCCGGTCGTAGTGGTCACCCGCAACTCGCCAAAGACTTCGTCCTCGCTGTCACGGATGCGCGCCGCCGTCGCGTCCAGCCGCCGCACCATCTGCTGGGTGGCGTCGAACAGAAGCTCGCCTTGCTCGGTCAGGATAAGACCGCGCGCATGGCGGTGGAACAATGTGACCGACAGGCTTTCCTCCAGCGCGCGGATCTGGCGGCTGACGGCGGACTGCGACAGGTGCAGCACGTCACCGGCATGGGTCAGGCTGCCCTTTTCCGCCACCGCGTGAAAGATTCTCAGCTTGTCCCAGTCCATGCCATCCGCTCCTCGACCATCCGGCACCCTATCACGCCCCTCCCCAGATAGGGAGTGTCGATGACAAGTAAACCCGGCCATACCCGGGCCTGACGGCACTGCTTCGCCCTTTCGTCCCCGGGCTGGCCCGCCTATGATCGCCGAAAATGCAAAGCGCGCAGGGGATGCGCCCAAAAGATGCGAGGCAGGCATGGCGGTTGGCGTCTTCGATTCGGGTTTGGGCGGGCTGACCGTTCTGGATGCGTTGACAAAACGCCTTCCTGACGTGCCCTTCATTTATTTCGGCGACAATGCCCATGCGCCTTACGGCGTCAGGACCGCCGATGACATCTTTGCCTTGACCTGTGCTGCCACCGAGCGGCTATGGGCCGAGGGCTGCAACCTGGTCATCCTCGCCTGCAACACCGCCTCTGCGGCCGCGTTGAAGCGGATGCAGGAAACCTGGGTTCCGTCCGACAAGCGCGTCCTCGGGGTGTTCGTCCCGCTGATCGAAGCCCTAACCGAGCGCCAATGGGGCGACAACTCTCCCCCGCGCGAGGTCGCCGTCAAGCATGTGGCGCTATTTGCAACTCCCGCCACGGTTGCCTCCCGCGCCTTCCAGCGCGAGCTTGCCTTTCGCGCCATCGGCGTCGATGTCGAGGCGCAGCCCTGCGGCGGTGTGGTCGATGCGATCGAGCAGGGCGACGAGATCCTGGCCGAGGCCCTGGTCCGCAGCCATGTCGAGGCCTTGAAACGCCGGATGCCCAACCCCGAGGCCGCGATCCTGGGCTGCACCCATTACCCTTTGATGGAAAAGGTGTTTCAGGACGCGCTTGGGGCCGGGGTCAGGGTCTATTCGCAAGCGAACCTGGTCGCGGAGTCGCTGGCCGACTATCTGACCCGCCGCCCGGAGTTCCGCGGGACGGGCGCGCAGTCGAAGTTCCTGACCACGGGCGTTCCGGCCCAAGTCTCGAACAAGGCCACGCAATTCCTGCGCCGGAAGATCACGTTTCAGGCCGCGTGACCGTGTCGGTCAGGCTTCAGACCGACCCTCCGCGCCCTCCCCAGATCCACGCAGCGCCCGCCAGGTGCCAGACGGCTTCGGGCAGACCGTCACCGCAAGAGGCGCGCCTCACGCTACGCCCTCCAATTCTTTCCAGATCCTGAATGCCCGCAGCCAACCCGCGGAAAAGATTGGGCGCGAAAAAGTGTCCATGCGTGGACGGGTCAGTCCTTCGCGCGTTCCACATAGCTGTCGTCATCGGTGTTGATGACGATCCGGACGCCCGGTCCGATATGGGGCGGCACCATGACCCGCAGCCCGTTCTGCACCGTCGCGGGCTTGTAGGAGGACGAGGCGGTCTGCCCTTTCGTGACCGGCTCGGTCTCGATGATCTCGACGGTGATCTTCTGCGGCACTTCCATCGCGATCGGAACCCCGTCGAAGGTCTTCACATAGCAGCGCATGCCTTCCTGCAGGTAGGCCTTGTTGGCCCCCAGGATATCCTCGGTCACGACGACCTGCTCGTAGGTGGTCGGCTCCATGAAATGGAACCCTTCGCCGTCCTCATAGAGGAAATCGTATTCCCGCTCGTCAACGGTGGCCTTTTCGACCATCTCGGTCGTCCGCCACCGCTCGCTGACCTTGGTGCCGTCCGAAATCCGGCGCATGTCGACGGAGGTGGTCGGGGTTCCCTTGCCGGGGTGGAAGTTCGAGGCGGTCAGGACCACGTAGAGGCGGCCCTCCATTTCGACGACATTGCCCTTGCGGAGCGAGGAAGCGATGACTTTCACGGGTTGGTCCTTGTGGATCGGGGGCCGGTCCCCTAGACCGGCATCGCCGGGCGGCCTACCCGATCCAGTTCGGAATTTCCAGATGAATCCCTCCTCTTCCTGGTGGAACCCCGTGCGCCACGCCGACCGCCGTCCGGTCCTGCTGGTGCGCAACCGGATTCAGCGCGCGATCCGGGGCTGGCTTGCCGGGGACGGCTTCACCGAGGTCGACCCCGCAGCCCTGGCAATTTCCCCCGGCAACGAGGCCCATCTGCACGGCTTCGCGACCGAAGCGGTCGGGACCGATGGCCTGCCACGGCCGCTGTATCTTCACACCTCGCCCGAGTTCGCGATGAAGAAGCTCCTCGCGGCGGGGGAGACGCGGATCCATGCCTTCGCCCATGTCTGGCGGAACCGGGAGCGGGGACCGTTGCACTCGCCCGAGTTCACGATGCTGGAATGGTATCGCGTGGGGGAGGGCTACGAGACGCTGATGACCGATGTTCTGGCCTTCCTGCGGCTTGCGGCGCGGGAGGCGGGCGCGCCGTTGCTGCGGTTCCGCGACCGGACCTGTGATCCTTTTGCGGAGCCCGAACGGCTGTCGGTGGCGGAGGCGTTCGCGCTGCATGCGGGAGTGGACCTCATGGCTTCGATCCGGGCGGATGGGACGACGGATGCGGACCGCCTCGGGGCTGAACTTGACCGCATCGGGCTGCGCCGGGCGGCGGACGACACCTGGTCGGACATGGCAAGCCGGGTGCTGTCCGAGAAGGTGGAGCCGAGGCTTGGCCTGGGGCGGGTGACGATCCTGGACCGCTATCCGGCCGCCGAGGCGGCGCTGGCCCGCAGGGTTCCGGGGGACGCCCGGGTGGCGGAGCGGTTCGAGGTCTATGCCTGCGGCGTGGAACTGGCGAATGGGTTCGGGGAGTTGACCGACGCAGGCGAGCAGCGGCGGCGGTTCGAGGCGGAGATGGCGGAGAAGGCTCGGGTCTATGGGGAGAGCTATCCGCTGGACGAGGATCTCCTGACGGCGCTGGAGCGGATGCCGGCCGCCGCCGGGATCGCGATGGGGTTCGACCGGGTGGTGATGCTGGCCACGGGCGCGCCCCGGATCGAGGATGTGATGTGGACCCCGGTTCCATGAACTGTCCACCCGTGGACGGATTTTCGGGGTGTTTGATTTCAAGGGGTTGGCTGTGGGTGCAAGGGGTTTCTTAACCTGTTGCCGATGGCGCGGGTCGGGGCGGTTCTTGAACGGAGCGCTGCCGCGCAAGGCTTTTGTCTCGTCGTCGGGCTG
>NCDY01000132.1 GCA_002280405.1 Rhodobacterales bacterium 32-66-9
ACCGTGGATCATCCTGCAAGCTCCCTTTGCCGCAAGCGACCTGCGGCGGTTCAAATGCGTCGGCAGCCGGGCCAGTGAATGCCGTGACAAGCCCTGGTCGGGGCCGGCCATAATGGGCCTATAGCATGGGATTTTTGAACGGGAATAGCGTGATTTCAAACAGTTAGCGCAATCATTCCGACGTTAGCGCCACCATGGTCCGGCAAAGCGGTTTGGGGGAAAAAATTGTTTTTCGGATGGGCGAAATTGCCACCGTCCCGGCCATTGTTTCTGGGGTGATTCGGATTTCTGTTGCTTATCGGTCCCGCAGCCCCGAAAATGCTGGGAAAATAAAGACAAGGCAGCAGCAGTTAAGGGAGGCACGCAGATGTCCCGCATCGCCCTCGTCGACGATGACAGGAATATCCTGACGTCGGTCGCGATGACCCTGGAGGCCGAAGGCTTCGAGGTCGAGACCTACAACGATGGCCAGTCCGCCTTTGAGGCCTTCAGCCGCCGGATGCCCGACATGGCGGTCCTGGATATCAAGATGCCGCGGATGGACGGCATGGATCTGCTGCAGCGGATGCGGCAGAAAACCTCGATCCCGGTGATCTTCCTCACGTCCAAGGATGACGAGATCGACGAGGTGCTGGGCCTTCGCATGGGGGCTGACGACTACGTCAAGAAGCCCTTCAGCCAGCGCCTGCTGGTCGAACGCATCCGCGCGCTGCTGCGCCGGCAAGAGGCGATCAACACCGGCGAGGCCGCGGCCACCGAAGAGACCCGGATGATGGAGCGGGGGGCCCTGCGGATGGACCCGCTGCGCCATTCCGTGACCTGGAAGGGGAAAGAGGTCGCGCTGACCGTGACCGAGTTCCTGCTGTTGCAGGCGCTGGCGCAGCGGCCGGGGTTCGTGAAAAGCCGCGACCAGCTGATGGACGTGGCCTATGACGACCAGGTCTATGTCGACGACCGGACCATCGACAGCCACATCAAGCGGCTGCGCAAGAAGATGCGGACGGTCGACGACACGTTTTCGGCGATCGAAACGCTTTACGGTATCGGCTATCGCTACAACGAAGAGTGACGGCCGCCTGCCATGACCTCTTCGCCGCGGCTTGCCCCGAACGACCTGAGACCGAAGCGCTCGGGGGATGTCCTTCTGGGCGAGGACTGGGTATCCCCCGACGCGACGGTCGAACGGCTGCGCGAGGCCCGGGGCGGGCGGAGCATCGTCGGGCTGAACCGATCGCCGCTGGCGCGCAAGATCATCGTCTTCAACCTGATGGCGCTGGTCCTGCTGGCGGTGGGGGTTCTGTTCATGAACCCGTTCCGCGACAGTCTGGCCTTGCAGCGCCAGCTTGGCATGGTGCGGCAGTCCGAGCTGATCGCGGCGGTCTACGAGGCGCATCTGGGCCCCGGCAGCGCGGGGTTCGACTTCCGCACGCCCTTGCAGGACATCGAGCTTGATCCGGTGCTGGAGGTCTTTGTCTTCGATCCGACCGGTCAGTTGCTGGCGTCGCGCGTCGGGCAAGGGGTGGGGACGCTGGTCTCCAACCCGGATCAGCCGACCTTCCTGACCGATTTCCTGGAAAACGTCTGGGATGTCGTGACCGTGGTCTTCCGTCAGGGCCGCGCCGACCGGACCGAGACCATCGACCCTGCCGACAATGCCCGCGCGGCATTCGAGGGTGCGCGCAGCGGCGACGTCGTGACCCGGGTCACGCGGAACGGCGAGGGGGGCATCTACTTTACCGTGGCCACGCCGATCACGGTGGCGGGCGATCTGGTGGGGGTGGTTGCCGTCACCTCGAACTCGGAGGAGATCGACCGGCTGGTGCGCTATGAACGCGAGCAGATCCTGCAGATGTTCGTGCTGGCTGCGGTGCTGTCGATCAGCCTCAGCCTGATGCTGGCCTCGACGATCTCGAACCCGTTGTCCGACCTTGCCGCCGCGGCGGAAGTGGGGCGCGACCGGGATTCGCGCCGGGTCGCGCCAAGCCGTGTCCGCATCCCCGACCTGGCGGCCCGGCCTGACGAGATCGGCAGGTTGTCCGTCGCCATGCGCGGGATGGTGTCCGCACTTTACGACCGGATCGACGCCAACGAGCAGTTCGCGGCGGATGTGGCGCATGAGATCAAGAACCCGCTGGCCAGTCTGCGGTCCGCAGTCGGATCGTTGCGCTTTGTGAAGAAGGATGAACACCGCGAAAAGCTGCTGGACGTGGTCGAGCATGACGTGCGCCGTCTGGACCGGCTGGTCAGCGACATCTCCAACGCCTCGCGGCTGGATTCAGAGCTGGTGAAGGAAGAGGAAGAAGAGTTCAACCTTCTCAAGACCCTGTCGAACCTGTGCCAGTATCTGTCGCAGCAGGCGGGTGAAAAGGGGGTGGATTTCATCATCGACCTGCCCTCGGACCCGATCAGCATCCACGGGCTGGAGGCGCGGCTGGCGCAGGTCTTCGTGAACCTGGTGACGAACGCGATTTCCTTCTGCGAGGACGGCGATGCGGTGCGCGTCTGGGCGCGGCGGCGGGAGAACCGCGTGCTGATCGTGGTGGAGGATACCGGGCCGGGCATCCCGGAACAGGCGCTGACCAAGGTGTTCAAGCGGTTCTATTCCGAACGCCCGCAAGCCGAATTCGGCAAGCATTCGGGCCTGGGCCTCGCCATTTCCAAGCAGATCGTCGAGGCGCATGGCGGGGTGATCTGGGCCGAGAACATCCGCCCGACCGCGGCCGACCCGACCTCGGACCCGCTGGGTGCGCGGTTTGTCGTCGGCTTGCCGGTGTGACTGCGGACAGCGAGATCCTGCATGCGACCTGCGTGGCAGTCGGGGATCAGGGGCTCTTGATCCTGGGGCGGTCGGGATCAGGAAAGTCGTCGCTGGCGATCCGGCTGCTGTCTCTTGGCGCCAGGCTGATCTCGGACGATCGCACCCGGGTCGAGCGGGTGGGCGACCGTCTGCGGGCCAGTTGCCCGAACCCCGATCTTGCGGGCCTGATCGAGGCGCGAGGAGTCGGGGTCTTGCGCGCCCCGGCACGGACCTCGGTTTTCCTGACGCTGGCGGCGGACCTCGGCCAGACCGAGACCGACCGCCTGCCATCCCGCCGCAGCGTCACAATACTGGGAGTTCCGCTGTCTCTTGTGCTGCAAGTGCAGAATGACCATTTTCCCGACGCGCTGATGCTCTATCTTCGCCATGGACGGCAGGCATGATATCTGCCGGAACACAGCATGACCCTTGAAACAGCCATGGACCACCACCTTGTCTTCGTGACCGGCCCCTCGGGTGCCGGGCGGACGACGGCGATCCGGGTGCTGGAGGATCTGGGGTACGAGGGGATCGACAACATTCCGCTGTCGCTGGTGCCGCGTCTGGTCGAGGGGCCGCCCCTGGGCCGCCCCATCGCGCTTGGCCTTGACGTCCGCAACCGCGACTTCAATGCGACGGCGCTGATCGAACTGATCGACAAGCTGACCCGCGATCCGCGCGTGGACCTTGAGGTGATGTATCTGGACTGCGCGCCCGCCATCCTGATCCAGCGCTTTTCCGAGACGCGCCGCCGTCATCCGCTGGCCCCCGCCGAAACCCCGGCGCAGGGGGTGGAGCGCGAGATCGACCTGCTGGCGCCGATCCGGGTGCGGGCCGACCACCTGATCGACACGACCGAGCTGACTCAGCACGACCTGAAGGCCGAGATCTCCCGGCGGTTCGACACGGGTGCCACCGGGCGGCTGTCGGTGTCGGTCCAGTCCTTCAGCTACAAGCGCGGGGTGCCGCGCGGGATGGACATGATCTTCGACTGCCGCTTTCTGGCGAATCCCCACTGGCAGGCGGCGCTGCGGCCGCTGGACGGGCGCGATCCGGCAGTCGAGAGCTTTGTCCGCGCCGACCCCCGGTTTGCCGAATTCTTCCAGAAGGTGAGCGAGCTTCTGCTGTTTCTTCTTCCGGCCCATCTGGACGAGGGCAAGGCGCATCTGTCCATCGGCTTTGGCTGCACCGGAGGGCAACACAGGTCGGTTGCCATGGCGGAAATGGTCGGTTCCGCGCTTGCGGAAGCCGGCTGGCCGGTGTCAAAACGGCACCGGGAACTGGAACGCAAGGCCGCCACCGCGCAGCCGGATGCAACGAAGGTGGCAGGCGCTTGATCGGGATCGTGATCGTGGCACATGGCGGTCTGGCGCGGGAGTATCTCTCGGCGGTGGAACATGTCGTCGGTCGCCAGGACGGGGTTCGGGCGATCTCGATCGAGGATGACCACGACCGGGGCGCCAAGCAGGCGGAAATCTGCGAGGCCGCCAACGCGGTCGACACCGGGCAGGGGGTGGTGCTGGTCACCGACATGTTCGGCGGCTCGCCGTCGAACCTGTCCCTGCCCGCCTGCGCCACGATGGGCCGCCGCATTCTGTACGGCGCGAACCTGCCGATGCTGATCAAGCTTGCCAAGTCGCGCGACCTGGGTGTTCCTGAGGCGGTGGCGGCGGCGCTGGACGCGGGCCGCAAGTATATCAACAGCCTGGACCTCGGCAGCGGGGCCTGAGGGACCGAAATGACCAGCCGCATCCTGCGCATCGTCAACGAAAAGGGCCTGCACGCCCGCGCCAGTGCCAGATTCGTCGAAGTGGTCGAGGCGCATGACGCCCGCGCCATCGTCGCCAAGGACGGGATGGAGGTTGCGGGCGATTCGATCATGGGCCTTCTGATGCTGGGCGCCTCGCGCGGGACGGCGATTGACGTGACCTGTTCGGGCGAGGAAGCGGAGAAACTCGCCGATGCGCTGGAGGCATTGGTTGCGGCGCGCTTCGGAGAGGATTATTGACCGATGATGCCCGGAGCCGATCCGGGCCGCAGTTGGGGACTGCCGCTTCGTGACCGACCAAAGCCAGATCGCTGCAGAAGTGCCGTCCGCTGCCGTTGATCCGGCGGCGCGCCAGTACGACATGCGTCGGCTGTCCTATGCCGGGACGTTCAAGAATCCGTTCAAGGTGCTGTCGATCCGGGCCCTTGAATGGATGACTGCCAAGGTCCAGCTCCTGCGCCTGATCCGCAGTTTCGAGAAATCCGGCGCTCCGCACGGCGCGCCGTTCTGGCCCAAGGCGATCCGTCACATGGGCATCCGCATCGACACCCCCCCGGAAGAGATCGCGCGCATTCCCGCAACCGGCCCGCTGGTCGTGGTGTCGAACCACCCCTCGGGTCTGGTGGACGGCATGGTCCTGGCCGAGATGATCAACCGCGTCCGGTCCGACTTCAAGATCCTGACCCGCAGCCTTCTGACCGGGATCCCCGAGGTCGAGGAGTTCATGATCCCGGTGCCCTTCCCGCACGAGGACAACGCCCGGGAACTGGGCCTGCAGATGCGGGACGAGACGATCAGGCACCTCAAGGCCGGGGGGGTGATCATTCTCTTCCCCGCGGGGAAGGTCGCGATGTCCGAAGGCTGGTGGGGCCCTGCGGTGGAGGGGGAGTGGAACGTCTTCACCCACAAGATCGTCAAGTCCACCGGGGCGACGATCCTGCCGGTGTTCTTCCCCGGCCAGAACTCCCGCCTGTTCCAGATCGCCAACCAGGTGAGCGATACCGTGCGGCAGGGGTTGCTGCTGTATGAGATCAAGCGCTGCCTCTTCAAGCCGACCCGCCCGGTGATCGGCGAACCGATCCCGGCGGAGGAGCTGAAGAAGTGGGAGGGCAACCCGCGGGGGTTCCTGGCCTGGCTGCGCGAGCATACGCTGGCGTTGAAGAACGGTGCGCTGTAGCGCACCCTGCCCGGGATGCGCCACAGCGCCCGCTTCCATCACCGCGTCGGCACCGGCACCTCGCCCCGATAATCATAGAACCCCCGCTGGGTCTTGCGGCCCAGCCACCCCGCCTCGACATACTTTGTCAGCAGGGGACAGGGCCGGTACTTCGTATCCGCAAGCCCCTCGTGCAGCACGTTCATGATCGAGAGACAGGTGTCGAGGCCGATGAAATCCGCCAGTTCCAAGGGGCCCATCGGGTGGTTGGCGCCCAGCTTCAGCGACTCGTCGATCGACTTCACCGACCCCACGCCTTCGTACAGCGTGTAGACCGCCTCGTTGATCATCGGCATCAGGATGCGGTTGACGATGAAGGCCGGGAAATCCTCGGAGCTG
>NCDY01000133.1 GCA_002280405.1 Rhodobacterales bacterium 32-66-9
CCGTATTTGAAGAGACGCGCCTCGCGCACCCAGAGGTCCATGATGCCGCCGTCGCCCACCAGGTCATCCTTGACCGACTGGATGAAGCAGGCGTGGGGCTGCGGGTGTTCGTAGGCGCTGGCCGACTTGGTCAGCTTGCCCGTGGCGTGGTCGACGTAGAAGTGGCCTTGGCTCGGGCCGTCGATGCCGTAGGCCCAATGCAGGCCGGTGTTGAACCACTGCGGGCTGTTCGGCGCGGCCATCTGCCGGGCCAGCATGAAGCGCATCTCGTCGTAATAGGCGCGGGCGTCGCTTTCCGTGGTGAAATAGCCGCCCTTCCAGCCCCAATAGGCCCAGGCCCCGGCGAGGCGGTCGAAGACCTGCTTGGCCGAGGTCTCGCCGGTGATGCGCTGATCCTCGGGGAGTTTGGCAAGCGCGTCCTCGTCGGGGACCGAGCGCCACAGGAATTCAGGCACGCCCTTTTCCTTGACGCGCTTCAGGACGGCAGGAACGCCCGCCTTGCGGAAATACTTCTGCGCCAGCACGTCGGAGGCGACCTGGCTCCAGCCCTCGGGCACCTCGACGGCGTCGTTGCGGAAGACGACTGTGCCATCCGGGTTGCGGATTTCGGAAACCGTGGTGGTAAAGTCCATCGCGCCATAGGCGCCGGTGGCTTCGGTGGTGAACTTCCGCTCGATCTTCATGCCCCTGAACTCCCGTTTCTTTTGGGCTGATGCCCTTGTTGACCCATACCGGAACCGGCAGGCATGGCTTCGCCCGGTTTGACCGGTGCTTTGCTTTGCTGTCTTTCGGTCCCTTGCGTCGGCACTAGATATGGTGTTGTCCCCGACCGCTTTGTCAAACTGTCGTATCGCCCGCAGGCATTCAACGGATTTATTTGCGCCGCCGACCAATTTTCCCGCTTGACGTCTGCCGGGCCACAGTCGGGGCCTGACCCCCCGAATTCGGCGGCGGCTGTGGACAGGCCTGGGGACAGACCTCGCGCAGTTTGGCAGGAGAGGCCGATTTCACTGACACGCGGGCAGCTTGATCGCAGCGCCTCAGATGACTTCGCGTCAAGCGTGGGGCTGGGGACAGGCCGACGCGGACGATTCTGCCGCCGGGTCAGGCGCGTGGGGCGGTCGGGCGGTTGATCAGCACGATGCCGGCGGCGACCAGTCCGGCGGCGGCGAGAATCGCCCAGGTTACGGTTTCGCCGAAAATCAGCGCGCCCAGCGCGATGGCGAGGATCGGGGTCAGGAAGGAAAACGACGCGACCGTCGGGGCCGGATAGACCGACAGAAGCCAGAGCCAGGTGATGAAGCCCCCCGCCACCACGACCGACGACTGGAACAGAAGCCAGGCGATATGCTGCGGCTGAAGCTCGCGGATCAGCGGGCCGAAGAAGGGGGCTGCCAGCAGAAGGATCGGACCCGACACGAGGACCATCCAGAACAGCTGCATCTCGGGTCCCTCGGCGCGCATGACCGGGCGGCGGGCGATATAGGCGGTCCCGGCCCAGCCGAGAGCCCCGCCAAGGGCGAAAAGATCGCCCGCAAGGCTGCCCTCCCCCGACGACGCACCCGACAGGATCGCCCAGGCGGCCCCGGCGAAAGCCAGCGTCAGCCCGGCGATGCGGGTGGGGGTCAGTCTGTCGCCAAGGCCATAATGCGCCATGATCGCGAACCAGACCGGCATGGAATAGAAGATCACCGAGGTGCGTCCCACGGTCGTCAGGTCCAGCGCCATGAAAAGGCAGAGAAACTCGGCCGCAAAGACGACGCCCATCAGCAGACCGGTGGGCAGGGTTGCGCGCGACAGGCGGGGCGGGCGGCGCTTGTAGACCAGCCAGGCCCAGACGAAGACCACCGCCAGCGCCGAGCGCAGGCCGGCGAGGAACACCGGCTGCAGGCCTGCGTTCACCAGTTTGACGATGACCTGGTTGAAGGCGAGCAGGAGGGTGACCCCCAGGAGGACCGACCCTCCAAAGGCATCCAACCGGTCTTTGCGTTGCATGGGTGATCCTTTCTGGCGCGGCAGTTGTGCATGGCGCGTGCGGCAAGGGCAAGCCGGGAATGGTCGGCGGGATCAGCCGGGATGCACATCCCGCGATGCGGCCGCGGCGGGTTTCCAATGCCGCTTACGCCCCCTAGAAGGGCCGCATGACCAGGGCCGAACCGCGCAGCGAGAACCTGACCGGCATCCTCTTGATGCTGGCGGCGATGGCGCTGTTCGCGGTCGAGGACCTGTTCCTGAAATGGCTGGCGGCGGGTTTGCCGCTGGGGCAGATCGTGCTGGCCTCGGGGCTTCTGGGTGCGCCGGTCTTTGTGGCGATGGCGCGCGCGCAGGGCCAGCGCATTCTGGTGAAGGACGCCCTGCATCCCGCCGTGATCGCGCGCAATATCGGCGAGATGATCGGCACGGCGAGTTTCGTGGCAGCCCTGGCGATCGTGCCGCTTGGCACCGTGGCGGCGGTCTTGCAGGCCATGCCGCTGGCGGTGACGATGGGGGCGGCGCTGGTGTTTCGCGAACAGGTGGGCTGGCGGCGCTGGACGGCGATTGGCGTCGGGTTCGCCGGCGTTCTTCTGGTGATCCGGCCGGGGGCGGAGGGGTTTCAGGCGGCCTCGCTTCTGGTTCTGGTCACGGTGGCGGGCATGTCGCTGCGCGACCTTGCGGCGCGGGCGATCCCGGCACGGGTGACGACGGCGCAGGTCTCGGCCTGGGGGCTGATGGCGGTGGCCGTCCTGGGCGCGGGGATGCTGGGAGTGACCGGCGGGGCCCGGACTGTCAGTGCCGGCGAAGCGTTGATCCTGCTGGGCGCGGTCGTCTTTGGCACCGCGGGATACTGGGCCGTGACCGCGGCCACCCGCACCGGCGAGGTTTCGGTCGTGGCACCGTTCCGTTACGCGCGGCTGGTATTTTCCATGAGCCTTGGGGTCGTCTTTCTGGCCGAACGCCCCGATGCGCCGACGCTGGTCGGGGCCGCGCTGATCGTGGCATCGGGACTTTACGCCTTTGGCCGCGAGCGGGCGCGCAAACGCGCTTCCCTCACCGGGTAAGGCGGGGTAAAGCGGCAGGCGAGAGCACCCATCCGGCCTTGAGGGACCCCCATGAGCACGATCATCGACATTCACGCCCGCGAAATCCTGGACAGCCGGGGCAACCCGACGGTCGAGGTCGACGTCACTCTGGAAGACGGCAGCATGGGCCGGGCCGCCGTGCCCTCGGGCGCGTCGACGGGTGCCCATGAGGCGAACGAAAGGCGCGACGGCGACATGGCGCGCTACAAGGGCAAGGGCGTGCTGGAGGCCGTGGCGGCGGTGAACGGCGAGCTGGCCGAGGAGCTGGTGGGGTTCGACGCGACCGAGCAGGTCGGCATCGACCGCACGATGATCGAGATGGACGGGACGCCGAACAAGTCGCGCCTTGGGGCCAACGCGATCCTTGGCGTGTCGCTGGCGGTGGCGAAAGCGGCGGCCGAATTCACTGCGCAGCCCCTGTTCCGCTATGTCGGAGGCACCTCGGCGCGCGTGCTGCCGGTGCCGATGATGAACATCATCAATGGCGGCGAACATGCCGACAACCCGATCGACATCCAGGAATTCATGATCATGCCGGTCGGCGCCGCCACCCTCCGCGAGGCGGTGCGGATGGGGTCGGAAGTGTTCCACACGCTGAAGAAGGAGTTGCAGGCGGCGGGCCACAACACCGGGATCGGCGACGAGGGCGGCTTCGCACCGAACCTGAACTCTGCCCGCGACGCGCTTGATTTCATTCTGAAATCCATCGAAAAGGCGGGGTATCGCCCGGGCGAGGACATCTACCTCGCGCTCGACTGTGCCGCGACGGAATACTTCAAGGGCGGCCGCTACGAGATGAAGGGCGAGGGGAAATCGCTGTCCATCGAGGAGAATGTCGAGTTCCTGGCGGGCCTTGCGGCAGACTACCCGATCATCTCGATCGAGGACGGCTGCGGCGAGGACGACTGGGCGGGCTGGAAGCTTCTGACCGACCGGCTCGGCTCGAAGATCCAGCTCGTGGGCGACGACCTCTTCGTGACCAACCCCAGGCGGTTGTCGCGGGGCATCAAGGACGGGGTGGCGAACTCGATGCTGGTGAAGGTGAATCAGATCGGCACCCTGACCGAGACCTTGCAGGCCGTAGAGATGGCCCACCGCGCGCGCTATACCAACGTGATGAGCCACCGGTCGGGCGAGACGGAAGACAGCACCATCGCCGACCTGGCCGTGGCGACGAACTGCGGGCAGATCAAGACCGGCTCGCTCAGCCGCTCGGACCGGCTGGCGAAATACAACCAGCTGATCCGCATCGAGGAAATGCTGGGCGAGACGGCGGAATATGCCGGGCGGTCGGTGCTGCGGGGCTGACGGAAGCGGCAAGGATTTTCGAAAATCCTTGCAAATCTTTTCGAAAAGATTTGGGGCGCTCCATCCGGGGCGCCCTTTTCGGTCAGGCGAAGCGTGCGGGACGGAATTCGGCCAGAAGCGGGCTGTCGGGACCGCCGGTCATCTCGTCGGCCAAAAGCTCGGCCACGATGGGCGCGAGAGTTGCGCCGGAGTGCATGACGGCGATCCAGAGACCCGGGAGCGGCCCCTGCCCCACCACCGGCAGCCCATCCCCCGGCACCGGGCGCAGCGCCATCGCCTGACGCGCGAAGTGGATGTCGTGGCCGGGAAAGAGGGCGCGCAGCCGTTGCAGGGTCGCGTTCACCACGACCGGGAACGACCCCAGAGACTCGGCATGGTCCGACTGGTGACCGGCAAAGGCGGGCGCGATGAGGTGGCCTTCCGCGTCCTGGCGGACTTCCTGGTCGGGGGTGGCGAGGATCACCGGGCAGATCGGTGGCAGCGGGGTGGTGGCGATCATCAGGCCGGGGCGTTTCAGCATGGGAAGGCTTTGGCCAAAGGGCGCAAGCAGCGCGGGCGTGCCGGTGCCGGTGGCCAGGATCACGCGGTCGGCCGCCATCGGACCAAGGTCGGTCAGGACGCCGGTCACCCTGCCCTGCGCTTCGCGGAGGGCCGCAACGGTGGCGCGGGTCACGGGTGCGCCGGAGGCCACGATCAGCGCGCGGGCCAGTTCGGCAGGGTCGGCGACGCCTTCCTCCGGGAAGAACAGCGCGGTCTTCGGGACCGGGCCGAGGGCGGGCACCCGCCCGGCGACCTGCGCGGCAGACAGACGCTCGACCCGGTAGCCGAGGGCTGAAAGATCGGTCGCGGTTTCCTCCTGCGCGTCGCCGGCCGCCTCGTACCACAGGCATCCGGCCCAGGTGGTCGGCAGGCCGGGAAGCTGGTCGGTCAGCCGGCGATGCGCGGCAAGGCCTTCGTGGCGCAGCCGGTAATGCGGGTGGCTGAGGTAGTTGCAGGCGTTGAGCCAACCGAAGCTGGCCGCCGAGGCCAGGCCGCCGGTCGCATGGGTCGAGACGATGGTCACGGTCTCGCCGCGCCGGGCCAGCTGGTAGGCCAGCGCCGCGCCGGCGATCCCGGCACCGAGGATCAGGGTCCGGGCCATGGGCCAAGGCTGGCATGGGCGCGGGCGCTTGGCAACGGGCAAGCCGACAGGTTAGGTCTGGCGGATGCTGATCCTGCTCAACAAACCTTACGATGTCCTCTGCCAGTTCAGCCGCGACGGCGACCGCGCGGTGCTGGCGGATTTCGTCCCCGTGGTGGGCGTCTATCCTGCCGGGCGGCTGGACCGGGATTCCGAGGGGCTGGTGGTCCTGACCGACGACGGAAAGCTGCAGGCGCGGATCGCGGACCCGCGGTTCAAGCTCGAGAAGACCTATTTCGCGCAGGTCGAGGGGGGGCTGTCCGAGGCGGCGCTGGAACGGTTGCGGGCGGGGGTGGCGCTGAACGACGGCCCGACCCTTCCGGCGAGGGCGAAGGCGGTGGCGGAGCCTGCGTGGCTGTGGCCCCGGCAGCCGCCGATCCGGGTCCGCAAGTCGGTGCCGGACGGCTGGATCGAGCTTACCCTCCGCGAGGGGCGCAACCGCCAGGTGCGGCGGATGTGTGCGGCGGTCGGCCTGCCCTGCCTGCGGCTGATCCGCTGGCGGGTGGCGGGACGGCGATCCTGTTCCTGCTGCAGGCGGGCGAACGGAGCCACTGGCACCGGGTGGATGCCGACGAGATCTGGCTGTGGCACGCGGGCGCGCCGCTGTTGCTGTCGCTGGGGACGGCGACGGCGCGGAGGCTGCGGCTTGGGCCGGATGTCCTGGGCGACGAGGCGGTGCAGGCCGTGGTGCCGGCGGGCTGCTGGCAGGCGGCGCGGTCCGTCGGGGACTGGACCCTGGTCAGTTGCACCGTATCGCCCGGCTTTCGCTTCGAGGGGTTCGAGCTGGCCCCGCCGGGCTGGGAATTGCCGTCCGGGGGATGACGCCAGGGCTGCGGCAGGATCCGGGGCAGGATCCGGGGCGTCGACTGGGGCGCCTCCGGGGCGCGAGGGGCGGTCCGCCACGTCCCATGACGCGGGGCCGGTCCCTGGCCCGGACGGGTCCCGGGCGGCAAGATCGCGGCCAGGTCGAAACGCCTGCGGATTGTGCGGGGCACAAGATCGAGGTGGCTGTCGGCGGGCGGTTTCTGTAGGCGTGGGGCATGGACGATGCACCGACCACCGCGCAGGGCGGGGACAGCCTTCCGGGCTTTCTCTTCGCGCTCACGGCCTATCTGCTCTGGGGCTTTCTGCCACTTTACATGAAGGCGCTGGCGCATGTGCCGCCGCCCGAGGTGATCGCGCATCGGGTGGTCTGGTCCGTGCCTGTGGCGCTGGCGGTGCTGGCCTGGCTCGGGCGCACGGGAGACTTGCGGGCGGCGCTGCGCAGCCCCCGGATGCTGGGGATGGGCGCGTTGACCGCGGCGCTGATCAGCGTCAACTGGGGGATCTACGTCTGGGCCATCGGATCGGGCAACGCGCTGGATGCAGCACTCGGCTACTACATCAACCCGCTGTTCTCGATCTTTCTCGGCGCGGTCCTGCTGCGGGAAAGACCGGGGCGGACCCAGCTGGCGGCGATTGCGCTTGCGGTCGTCGCGGTGGGCATCCTGACCTGGGAGGCCGGGCGGCTGCCCTTTGTCGCCCTGGGACTGACGCTGACCTGGGGCTTTTATGCCTATCTCAAGCGGCGGCTGCCGATCGGGCCGAACCAGGGCTTCACGCTGGAGGTGCTGATCCTGCTGATCCCTGCCGTCGCCTATATCGGCTGGCTCCAGGCGCGGGGGACGGGGAATTTCCTGAAGGGCGTCGCCTGGGACAACGCTCTGCTTCTGGGCTGCGGGATCGTCACCGCGGTTCCGCTGATGATCTATGCCAACGGGGCCAAGCGGCTGACGCTGTCGACCATCGCGGTCATGCAATACATCGCGCCGACGATGATCTTCCTGACCGCGGTCTTCATCTTCGGCGAGCCGTTCAGCCGGGTGAAACTGGTGGCCTTCGGCCTGATCTGGACGGCGCTCGTGATCTATTCGCTGCCGCTTCTGGCCGGGCGGTTCAACCGGGTCGGCTGATCTGGCCGCCGCCGACCAGGGCAGGCGCGCCCGTGGTGTCCGGGCCGGAGGTTGCCATCTTGCGCAGGACGCGCACCGCGAGGAACGCGAAGGCCTGAGCCTCCAGCATGTCGCCGTCAAGGCCCACATCCTCGACCGGCAGGATCGGGCACGGGATGCGGCGGCGAAGCTCGGCCACCAGCGCCGGGTTGTGCCGCCCTCCGCCGGTGACGAGGATGCGCGCCGGGGGTGCGGGAAGGTGGATCTGCGCCGCCGCGACCGATGCGGCGGCGATCGCGGTCAGCGTTGCGGCGGCATCGGCGTCCGACAGCATCTCCAGCCGCTCGATCAGGCCGTGGAAATCGTTCCGGTCCAGCGACTTCGGCGGCGGCTGGTCGAACCAGGGATCCTTGAGGACCGCGGCCACGAAATCCTCGTCGACATCGCCCTGGACGGCAAGCCTGCCGCCTTCGTCGTGATCGCGGCCCAGCCGGTCGCGCATCAGGTCGTTGATCGGCGCATTCGCCGGGCCGGTGTCGAAGGCCAAGAGCGCGCCGGGATTTTCCGGGCCGGGCGCCGTCGGGTCGATCCAGGTCAGATTGCCGACGCCGCCGAGGTTGAGGAAGGCCAGCGGGTCGGTCGCGCCGATCCGGCGGGCAAGCGCGAAATGGTAGAACGGCGCAAGCGGTGCCCCCTGCCCGCCGATGGTCACGTCGGAGGTGCGGAAATCCCAGACCGTCGGCAGGCCAAGCAGCTGCGCCAGAAGCGCACCGTTGCCGCATTGGTGCGTGCCCTTGCCGGCAGGGTCATGCGCGAGGGTCTGGCCGTGAAAGCCCAGCACCTCGGCCCCGGTGAACCGGGCAAGCACCTCGGCATGGGCGGTCTCCACGACCTCGGCGGCCGCGGCGACCTCGGGGGTGCCCGGCCAGTGCCCGAGGGCGGCGCGAAGCACGGCCTGTTCCTGAGCCGTGTAGGGGCGGTAGGCCGAGGGACCGAAGGCAAAGACCATGTGCCCGTCGGTCTTGATCATCGCCGCATCGACACCATCAAGCGACGTGCCGGACATCGCGCCCAGCGCCCACATGGCCCCGTCCTTCCGCATCTTCCCTTGGGCTCCCAGCGAAGCTATACCGCCGCCACATCCTAGACCGAGGCGGCCATGAACTACCATCCGAAATCTGATTTCATGCGCGTGATGTTCGAACGTGGCTTTGTTGCCGATTGCACGGATTATCAGGCGCTTGACGAGGCATTGGTGAAGGGAGTGCTGCCCGCCTACATCGGCTTCGACGCCACGGCCACCTCCTTGCATGTCGGCAGCCTGATCCAGATCATGATGCTGCGCTGGTTGCAGACCTGCGGCGGCAAGCCGATCGTGCTGATGGGCGGGGGCACGACCAAGATCGGCGATCCCAGCTTCAGGGCGGAGGAGCGGCCGCTGCTGACGGATGCGCAGATCAGTGCGAATATCGAGGGGATCAAGCAGGCCTTCTCGGCTTACGTCCAGTTCGGCGATGGGCCGACCGACGCGGTGATGGTGGACAATGCCGAATGGCTGGACGCGCTGAACTACATCGGCTTCCTGCGCGACATCGGGCGGCATTTCAGCGTCAACCGGATGCTGTCGTTCGACAGCGTGAAGTCCCGGCTGGACCGCGAACAGTCGCTGAGCTTCCTGGAATTCAACTACATGATCCTGCAGGCCTATGACTTCCTGGAGCTGCACCGTCGCCATGGCTGCCTGTTGCAGATGGGCGGCAGCGACCAATGGGGCAACATCGTCAATGGCGTCGACCTCACCCGCCGGGTGATCGGCGGCGAGGTGTTCGGGCTGACCTCGCAGCTTCTGACCACCAGTGACGGCAGGAAGATGGGCAAGACGGCCGGTGGCGCGGTCTGGCTGAACGCAGATCGCTTCAGCCCTTACGAGTTCTGGCAATACTGGCGCAACACGACGGATGCCGATGTGGGGCGATTCCTGAAGCTCTACATCAACCGGGCCAAGATCGTGCTGGCGACTGCGGTGACGACGCTGCTGCACGGGGCCGAGGCGGCGGCGGCGGCGGAAGCGACGGCGCGGGACGTGTTCGAGAAGGGCGGAATCGGCGAGGACCTGCCGACGGTGACGCTGGAGCCGGCCGAACTGGCCGAAGGCGTGGGCATCGTTCAGCTTTTCGTGCGCGCAGGCCTCGCGGCCAGCGGCAAGGACGCGAAACGCCTGATCGCCGAAGGCGGGGCAAAGGTGAATGACGAGATCGTCACCGATACCGCGCTGCGCTATGGCGCGGGCCATCTGGCCGAACCGCTGAAACTGACCGCCGGCAAGAAACGGCACGCGCTGGTCGTGCTGGGATAAGGCAGGGTGGGCGGTGCTGCCCACCCTGCGATCCGGTCACTCCTGCACCGTGACCTTGGTCATCACGTCCGGCGTCGCGGGCGGCTCGCCGCGCTGGATCTTGTCGACCACGTCCATGCCCGAGATGACTTTGCCGACGATCGTGTACTGGCCGTCGAGAAAGCTGCCGTCGCCGAACATGATGAAGAACTGGCTGTTGGCCGAATTCGGGTCCTGCGCCCGGGCCATGCCGACCACTCCGCGCTGGAACGAAAGCGTGTCGGTGAACTCGGCCGGGAGGTCGGGCTTCGACGACCCGCCCATGCCGGCCATCGACAGATCGCCCCCGGCCTTGCCGTTCTGCACGTCGCCGGTCTGCGCCATGAAGCCGTCGATGACACGGTGGAACACCACGTTGTCGTAGGCGCCTTCCTTGGCAAGGGCGACGATCTGCGCGACATGCTTCGGCGCGACATCGGGCAGAAGGTCGATGACCACGGTGCCGTTGGCGGCACCCGCGACCTCGATCACCAGGTTCGGGCCGGGGCCGTCGACGGCCTCCTGCCCGAGGACGGGGGTGGCAAGGGCCAGCATGGCCGCAAGAATGAGGTTACGCGACATCGGCGGCCACCCGTACGGTGATCATGCGGTCGGGGTTGGCCGGAGGCTCACCCTTCGCGATCCTGTCGACATGCTCCATCCCCGCGATCACCCGGCCATAGACGGTATACTGGTTGTTCAGGAAATGGTTGTCGCGGAAGTTGATGAAGAACTGGCTGTTCGCGCTGTTGGGGTTCTGCGACCGGGCCGCGCCCAGCGTGCCCCGGTCATGCGGCAGTTTCGAAAACTCGGCGGGCAGGTCGGGATAGGACGAGCCGCCGGTCCCCGCCCGGCGCGGGTTGTAGCTGGGGCTGGCCATGTTGGCGTTTTCCACGTCGCCGGTCTGGGCCATGAAGCCGTCGATCACCCGGTGAAAAGCGACATTGTCATAGGCCTTGTCCCGGGCAAGCTGCTTCATCCGCTCGGCGTGTTTCGGGGCCACATCGGCGAGAAGCTCGATCACCACCTCGCCGTCCTTCAGCGTCACGATGATGGTGTTTTCCGGGTCCTTGATGTCGGGCATCGGGGTCTCCTTGGCGGGTTTTTTCGCGCGCGACCCTACCGGCGGCTTCCGCCCATGGAAAGGGCAAAGCGACAGAAGCGGTTGACGTGGGCGTGATCGCGCGGGCAATAGCAGATGTGCCCAACGCAAGGAGATGAAGATGCCCTGGAAAACCCTGGACGACCTGGACCTGTCCGGGAAAGTGGTCCTGACGCGGGTGGACATCAACGTCCCGATGGAGGCCGGCCGGGTCACCGACATGACGCGGATCGACAAGATCAGGCCGACGGTGGATGACATCGTGGCGAAGGGCGGCAAGGTCGTCCTGCTGGCGCATTTCGACCGGCCGAAGGGCAAGGTGGTGCCGGAGATGAGCCTTGGCCATGTGGTAAGGGCCCTGGCCGGATCGCTGCGGCGCAAGGTCGTCTTCGGGGCGGATTGCATCGGGCCGGTGGCGGCGGCGGCGATAGCCAAGGCGGGCAAGGAGGATGTCGTTCTTCTGGAAAACACCCGCTTCCATCCGGGCGAGGAGAAGAACGATCCACAGCTGGCTGCGCAGATGGCGGCTTTGGGACAGGTCTTCGTGAACGATGCGTTTTCCGCGGCGCACCGGGCGCATGCCTCGACCGAAGGGCTGGCGCGGCGGCTGCCGGCGGCGGCCGGGCGGCTGATGGAGGCCGAACTGCGGGCCCTCGAGGCGGCCCTGGGGTCGCCCCGGCGACCGGTGGTGGCGATCGTGGGCGGGGCCAAGGTCTCGACCAAGATCGAACTGCTGGCCAACCTCGTGACCAAGGTCGACCATCTGGTGATCGGCGGCGGGATGGCGAACACGTTCCTTGTGGCCGAGGGGATCGAGGTCGGCACATCGCTGGCCGAACGCGAGATGGCCGAAACCGCGCGCGAGATCCGGCATCGGGCCCAGAAGGCCGGCTGCCAGATTCACCTGCCGGTCGACATCGTCGTCGCCCGCGAATTCCGGGCCGGGGCGGAAAGCCAGACG
>NCDY01000134.1 GCA_002280405.1 Rhodobacterales bacterium 32-66-9
ATGGGCTTCACCGACGCCCGCCTTGCCAAACTCACCGGCCGCGACGAAGCGCAGGTCCGCCGCGCAAGGCAACGCCTCGGCGTCACCGCCGTCTTCAAGCGCATCGACACCTGCGCGGCGGAGTTCGAGGCCCAGACCCCCTACATGTATTCCACCTACGAATCCCCCGCGATGGGCGACGTGGAATGCGAATCCCGCCCGACCACCGCGAAGAAAGTCGTCATCCTCGGCGGCGGCCCGAACCGGATCGGCCAGGGGATCGAGTTCGACTACTGCTGCGTCCACGCCTGCTATGCGCTGACCGCTGCGGGCTATGAGACGATCATGGTCAACTGCAACCCGGAAACCGTCTCGACCGACTACGACACCTCGGACCGGCTGTATTTCGAGCCGCTGACCCTGGAACACGTCCTCGAAATCCTGCGGGTGGAGAGGCAGAACGGCACGCTTCACGGCGTCATCGTCCAGTTCGGCGGCCAGACGCCGCTGAAACTGGCGAACGCCTTGCACGAGGAAGGCATCCCGATCCTCGGCACCACGCCCGACGCCATCGACCTGGCCGAAGACCGCGAACGGTTCCAGCGCCTGTTGCAAGACCTCGGCCTGAAACAGCCGCACAACGGCACCGCCCGCAGCCGCGACGAGGCCTTCGCGGTCGCCAAAGACGTCGGCTACCCGCTGGTGATCCGCCCCTCCTTCGTGCTTGGCGGCCGCGCGATGGAAATCGTCCGCTCCGACGACCAGCTTGACCGCTACATCTCAACCGCCGTTCAGGTTTCGGGCACGTCTCCCGTCCTTCTCGACTCCTATCTCTCTGGTGCCGTCGAGGTTGACGTCGATGCGCTAAGCGACGGTAAAGCCGTGCATGTCGCTGGAATCATGGAACATATCGAGGAGGCTGGCGTCCACTCGGGCGACTCGGCCTGCTGCCTCCCGCCGCACCAGCTGTCGGCGGACACCGTCGAGGAGCTGAAGCGCCAGACCGTCGTCATGGCCAAGGCGCTGAACGTCGTCGGCCTGATGAACGTGCAATTCGCGATCAAGGACGGCGTGATCTACGTCCTGGAAGTGAACCCGCGCGCCAGCCGCACCGTGCCCTTCGTCGCCAAGGCCACCGATAGTGCCATCGCCTCCATCGCCGCCCGCCTGATGGCCGGTGAGCCGCTGTCGAACTTCCCGATGCGCGCGCCCTACCCCGCCGGCGTCGGCCCCGACAGCCCCCTGCCGCTGGCTGACCCGCTGACCCTCGCCGACCCGAACACCCCCTGGTTCAGCGTCAAAGAGGCCGTCCTCCCCTTCGCCCGCTTCCCCGGCGTCGACCCGGTCCTCGGGCCAGAAATGCGTTCAACGGGAGAGGTGATGGGCTGGGACCGCACCTTCGCGCTCGCCTTCCTCAAGGCGCAGATGGGGGCAGGCACGATCCTGCCCACCGAGGGCCGCGTCTTCCTGTCGGTCAAGGACATGGACAAGACCCCAGCCCTCGCCGCCGCCGCCCGCGACCTTGTGGCGATGGGCTTCGTGATCGTCGCCACCAAGGGCACGGCCAAGTGGCTGGCCGACCAGAGCATCCCGTCCGAGGCCGTCGCCAAGGTCTACGAAGGCCGCCCGAACATCGTCGACCGCCTGAAGAACAACGACATCGCCCTGGTGATGAACACGACCGAGGGCACGCAGGCGGTGTCCGACAGCCGGGATATCCGGCGGGTCGCGCTGATGGATAAGATCCCGTATTTCACCACGGCTGCGGCGTCAGTGGCGGCGGTGGCGGCGATGAAGGCCCGGGGCGAGGGGTATGGGGTGCGGACGTTGCAGGGGTGAGGCGCGGCCCCGGCTCTGCCGGGGTGAAAACGCTCCAGTGGAGCGTTTTCAGCGCCGAACGGCCCGAGGCAACGAGGGCCGGACGCAACGCTTAGCTGTTGAGCATAGCCATAACACTCGGCGTTTGGTCTGGAGGAGTCTCATACTTTGCCACGACCTTCTTTACTCGATCCTTCGCGCCCCAAAACAGATCGACGTTAAGAAAGTAAGTGTTCGGAGCAAGGCCGAGAGTGAAAAAGTTCCCTGATCGCGACTCCAAGTCAGTATTAATTGGTTCAAGCACTACCGACGCTAACAAGCCCCAGGCGACTGGTTCCGGGAGACGAACGCCGTTCCCCACTTTGTCGATCTGAAATTCAAAACTTCCGTCTGATTTACGTGGCAGAATCGAACAGTTTTCGCCGAGCTCTTGACCATGAGCCAATGAACAGCGATGTAAATAATAGAGAACCTGCGCTAGATCTGGACGGTCAACGACCATTCCATCAGTCAACTTGGGATCAAGGGTAGGAAAACGAAGAAGCCCAAAGTCAAGAATGCTTCCAGAGAACCAATGAAATACATCATAGTTTTCTCTAATAAATCTCATGAAATTTTTGCGCCCACCTGCACCGAACTTTTTCTTTGCGGATGCTTCAACTGCGGGCAGTGCAAAAGAAAGCATCGGCAGGAACTCTTTGTTTAGCCCAAGATCGAAGGCTAAGCGAACGCGGTCTTCGATCTTCAATTGCCAATCCTCCTGACCGGAAACTGAGGGTTTTCTACACGTTCGTTCATGCCGTGCCTACTGCGCTCTCCTTTCTTGCCCGATTTGTCCCGCGACAAATCGGGCCGCGCCTGCCTGCCCCTGGCAGGCGCGTTTCCGCGCCCGCCCAGGCAGCCGCGCCCCGATTTCCAGCCGTTAAGGCAAGCTGAGACCCCCCTTGCCTTCCGGCTTGCGCCTCCAGGCAACCGGGTCGGGCGACTGTCCACTGGACAGTCGCTTTTCCGACCCTCTGGGACCGATCCAGACCTGTCATCCCCGCGCAAGCGGGGACCCAGACGGTGCAAGGTGGGTCCCCGCTTGCGCGGGGATGACAGGGGGGACGCCAGACCACCCCTTAACATCCCCCTAACGCCCACACTCAACCCACTGGAATCCTTTGCGGCCCCCACCTGTCCACGCGTGGGCACCCAGAGGGTCGCTTTCCGCCCCCACCCTGTCTCCCTGCGTCTTCCCCCCGCCCCCGCTCCCCGCTACTCTCCCCCTAAAGGAGACCCCCATGACCCGCGAGACCACCCTCTCCCTGATCCGCCGCTACTACGACGCCTTCAACGCGGGCGACCCCGAGGGGATGCTCGCCTGCCTGACCGACAACGTCGAGCACAGGGTGAACGAGGGCGGGCACCGGATCGGGAAGGCCAGGTTCCGCGAATTCTGCGGCCACATGGGGGTCAGCTACCGGGAGCAGCTGCGCGACCTGACGATCTTCGCCACCGACGACGGCAGCCGGGGGGCGGCGGAGTTCGTGGTCCATGGAAAGTATCTGAAGACCGACCCCGGCCTGCCGGAGGCGAAGGGTCAGTCCTACATCCTCCCCGCCGGGGGGTTCTTCGAGATCCGGGACGGGCTCATCAGCCGCATCACGACCTTCTACAACCTCAACGACTGGATCCGGCAGGTCAGCCGATGAACGCGGGCGACATTGACGTCCGCGTCCTGCGCGGCCCCGACCTGGAGGCCGCCCTCGACGGCGTCGCCCGGCTCCGGATCACCGTGTTTCGGGACTGGCCCTACCTTTACGACGGCTCGCAAGACTACGAGCGGGAATACCTCGCCACCTACCGCGACAATCCCGGCGCGCTGCTGGTCGGGGCGTTCCACGACGGCCAGCTGGTCGGCGCCTCGACCTCCACCCCGATGGAGGACCACGCCCCCGAATTCGCCGCCCCGTTCCGCGACCTTGGCATCGCGCCGGAGAAGATCCTCTACGGCGCGGAATCCGTTCTCCTCCGCCCCTACCGCGGGATCGGCCTTGGCCACCGCTTCATCGACCTGCGCGAGGCCCATGCACGGAACCTGGGCCGGACCCATGTCGCCTTCTGTTCCGTCATCCGGCCAGACGACCACCCCGCACGCCCCGCCGCGGCGCGGACCAACGACGCCTTCTGGCGGGGGCGCGGCTACGAGACGCTGCCCGGGGTCGTCGCGCGCTTCAGCTGGAAGGACCTGGGCGAGGCGGAGGAGACCGAGAAGGCGCTGCAGTTCTGGATGCGGGCGCTGTAGGCCCGTCCCGCCCGTCCCGGATGCGGCGCACGAATCCGCTTGAAAACCCGCCCCATCGCGGGCATACGGCGCCCCGGATGCCTGCGGCCAACCTCGCGGGCCCATCTGCAATGGAGAGACCATGGCCAAGGAAGACATTCTCGAATTCCCCGGTGTCGTCAAGGAACTCCTGCCGAACGCGACATTCAGGGTCGAACTCGAGAACGGCCATGAACTCATCGCGACGATGGCAGGAAAGATGCGCAAGAACCGCATCCGGGTTCTGGCCGGCGACAAGGTGCAGGTCGAAATGACCCCCTACGACCTGTCGAAGGGCCGCATCAACTACCGCTTCAAGTAGCCGGCCTTGCGCCTTATCCTGGGATCAGGCAGTCCGCGCCGCAGGGAACTGCTTGCGGGCCTCGGGCTGGTGCCCGACCTGATCCTGCCCCCCGACATCGACGAAGACCCCCGCAGGGGAGAGCTGCCCCGCCCCTACTGCCTGCGGCTGGCCGAAGAGAAGGCCCGGGCCGTGCCCTCCGGGCCCGAGGATGTCGTGCTGTGCGCCGACACCACTGTTGCCTTGGGCCGCCGCATCCTCGGCAAGCCCGCGGATGCGGGCGAAGCGGCGGCGTTCCTCACCGCGCTTGGCGGGCGCAGGCACCAGGTGATCACGGCGGTCGCGGTACGCAGGGGCGACCGGCTGCTGTCGCGCGACAACGTCAGCGTGGTGAAGATGAAACGCCTGTCGGATGCGGAGCTGAACGCCTACCTTGCCAGCGGCGAATGGCAGGGCAAGGCAGGGGGGTATGGCATCCAGGGCCTGGCGGGGGCGCTCATCCCGTGGATTTCTGGCAGCTACACCGGCATCATGGGGCTGCCGGTGGCCGAGACGGCGGCGCTTCTGACCGCCATCGGCCATCCGGTCTGGAGGCAGGAATGAAGGGACGGCTGCTGGTTCTGGACGAGTTTGCAGGCCGTCAGGCAGCGGCGCTGATCGTCGATGGACGGCTGGAGGAGCTGGCGATCGACCCCGAGGGTGACACCATCCTGCCCGGCGCGATCTACCGCACGGTGGCGGACCGCCCGGTCAAGGGCCAGGGCGGGATCTTCGTCAAGCTGCCCGCGGGATCGGGCTTTCTGCGGCAGGTGTCCGGCGTGGCCCCCGGCCAGCGGCTTCTGGTGCAGGTGACCGGTCCGACCGAACCCGGCAAGGCCGTGCCGGTCTCGACGCGGCTTCTGTTCAAGTCGCGCTTTGCGATTGTCACGCCTCAGGCGCCGGGCCTGAACATCTCGCGCCGGATCCGGGACGAAGACCGCCGGACCACGCTGGCGGCGCTGGCAGAGGCGGGGATGAGCGGCGCGGATGCGACACTCGGTCTGATCCTGCGCTCGGGCTGCCTTGCGGCCGACGACGGGGCGATTGCCGAGGATATCGCTGCGATGCGGGGCCTGGCCGAAGCCGTGCTGGCCGATCTTGCCGGCCCGCCCGAGCTTCTGGTCGACGGACCGTCGGCGCATGATCTGGCATTCCGCGACTGGCTTGACCCGGCGGTGGACGATGCCGATTCCGGCCCGAAGAGTTTCGAGCGCCACGCGGTCGGCGACGCGGTTGCGGCGCTGTTGTCCCTGCGGATCGCGCTGGAAGCCGGGGCACATATGCTGATCGAACCGACCCGGGCGCTGGTTGCTGTCGATGTGAACACGGGGGCCGACACCTCGCCGGCGGCAGGCCTGAAAGCGAACATCGCCGCCGCCCGCGACCTGCCGCGCCAGCTGCGCCTGCGGGGCCTCGGGGGGCAGGTGGTGGTGGATTTCGCGCCGATGCCCAAGCGTGACCGACATATCCTGGACCAGGTCCTGAAGGCCGCGTTCAAGACCGACGGCGAGACCAACCTCGCCGGCTGGACCACGCTCGGCCTGTACGAGCTGACCCGCAAGCGCGACCGCCTGCCGCTGGCCGAACTTCTGCCCAGGGCTGGCTGACCGAAGCCTACCGCATCCCCGCGATGCCCGAGGACGAGCCCGACGAACCGTCGAAGCAGGACGCCCCTCCGAAGGCCCATTGACGGGCTTTTTCCCTCTGGACAGCCCCCCGCCCCTTGGGTATCACCCGCCCACCAACCGGTGCCCAGATAGCTCAGTTGGTAGAGCAGCGGATTGAAAATCCGCGTGTCGCTGGTTCGATTCCGGCTCTGGGCACCACCTTCACCGCCAAGCCATTGCATAGCTTCAACCTTATCTTCGGATCAAGCGCGCGCCGGATATGGTTGAGAACAAGGTCGCCGGGTCCTGCGCAGGGCGGGCCTGCCCGACATCCTCTTTTCGCGCGTCCCGCACGAATATTGTGGCGGCCGGAACCCTGCCGTCGCGTGATCGTCATGCCGAACGGCCGGATTGTCGAACAGGGCCCGGTTGACGCCGTCGTGGAAAACCCCAAAACCGAAGACACCCGCCGCCCGGTCAAGGTGGCCGTCGCGATCGCAGCCCAAAGGACCTTTCATGCCCAAACCCGTCATCACTTTCATCGGCGCCGGTTCGACCGTCTTCACCAAGAACATCGCCGG
>NCDY01000135.1 GCA_002280405.1 Rhodobacterales bacterium 32-66-9
ATATGACTCGAGGAACGCCCGGCGAGACTTTCCGCTATTTCGGCGGCCCGGCTTGTGATGCATGATAGTGCCTACCACATCCACGTCCGCTGCCTCCATTCTTTCAAGGATTGTGTCGGTCGTAAAAATCGGCCACCAGATACTATCGTTCAAGACAACAAGTGCCTTTGGCGCAATCCGGCCTTCGCGAAGAAGTCGAATGCCGTCGCGGTAACCTCCAAAATCGTATCCGAAATTCGGTCGCTCGGCGATCTTCCAGCACTGCGGTATGAGCCGTTCCACATCGGTCTCTGCCAGCTTCGAGTTTGAGACCAGCATGACCGAATAGCCCTGCTTAGTGAGATGCGTACAGGTCAGTACCGTGGAGTCGAGTATTCCACGAGGCTGGTAAATCAGATAGATCGCGACCTTTGAACCAAGCGAACGCGCTCCATCCGTGAGACGCACAGACCTCGGAAAATCTCGATCATGCTTCCACTTCTTGAGCGGCTCAAAGGGATACGAGAGCAACGCCCGAATTTGTTCACCAAAACGGTTGAACTCCTGCCGTAGCTTCCACCGCGGGATCACCCCAAATCCCCCCACTTCAACTGCGTGTTGCGGGTCACGGTCCGCGTCAGCCTTTGCCCCACGACCTTGTCGAAATCGTAGGCCGCGATCTCGCCCGACCCCGGTCTCCGCGCCCAGATGTCGGCTTCGGTGATCAGATGCCCCTTTGGCAGGTCGCGGTCGGCCACGACCGAGCCGCGGGCGAAGCGGTAGACGGCTTCCTCGGGCGCGCTGCGCTGTTTGGGGTTGTTGGCGGCGATCCAGATTTCCTTCGACCGGTCGATCAGGAACCGCAGTTCCGCCGGGTCCATCGAGTTGATGATGTCCGGCCCCTTGCGATAGCGGGTGTCGGTGTAGTGGCGTTCCAGGATCGAGGCGCCGAGGGCGACCGAGGCCAGCGCCATCTCCGGGCCGATGGAATGGTCGGAGAAGCCGACGACGGCCCTGGGAAACGCCTGCCGCAGCTCGGTCACGCCGCGCAGGCTGACGATCTCGGCCGGGCTGGGGTAGAGGTTGGTGCATTCCAGCAGCGCATAGTCCACCCCGGCCCGGTCCAGGATATCGACCGAGGCGCGCAGGGTCTCGATGGTCTGCATCCCCGTCGACAGGATCACCGGCTTGCCCTTCCGCGCGATGTGGCGAATCAGCGGCAGGTTGTCCGCCTCCCCGCTTCCGATCTTGTAGGCGGGCACGGCTTGCGTTTCCAGCCAGTCGGCGGCGGCGCGGGAGAAGGGGGTGGAGATCCAGATCAGCCCAAGGGATTCCGTGTAACGCTTGAGTTCGGCCTCTTCGTCCAGGGTCAGCGCGCAGGCCTCCATCACATGCCAGATCGAGACATCGGCGTTCGGCGGGAAGATCGACTTCGCCTCCTCCGTCATCTCGTCTTCGAGGATGTGGGTCTGGTGCTTGATCATCTCGCAGCCCGCCCCGGCGGCCAGGCGCACCATTTCCTTGGCCACCGAGAGATCGCCGCCGTGATTGATGCCGATCTCGGCGATGACTAGCGGAGGATGGCCGGGGCCGATCTCGCGGTGGGCGATCTTCATGGGCGTCTTCCTCTGGTTGCCGCCCGTGCTGCATGACCCTGCCGCGGCTGTCAAGTCGGCGGGGTGCAGGCCAGCGGGTAGTGGGCCAGAACCTCATGCTGCGCACCCTTGCCGGTCAGATGACTGCGCCAGAGCGTCAGCTCGGTGACCTCCCAGGGGTCGGTGCGAAACCCCGCCCCCATCGCGACCGCCCGCTCCAGCCGCGCGGTGTCCGCCGGGCCTGGCGGAGAGAACCGGCCCAGCGAGACATGCGGGGCGAACTTGCGCGCATCGACCGGACACCCGGCGCGGCGGGCGATGGTTTCGACTTTGGCTTGCAGTCGCCGGAGCGATTCCGAGGGGGCGAGACCCGCCCAGGCGGTGTGCGGCCTGCGCTTTCCGAACAGACCAAGCCCCTGAAGTGAGAGGGGAAACCCCGGTTCACGCAGCGTCTCGAAGCCGTCATGCGCGGCCTTCAGCGCGGATTCGGGGCAGGTGCCCAGAAAGACCAGCGTCAAGTGGAGGGTCTCTGGGTCCAGCTTGCGCGGCAGGGGCAGCAGGAATTGCTGGACCAGGCAGGCCCCCCGCACCGCATGCGGCAGATCAATGCCGAGAAAGGCGCGGATCATCGCCGGGCAAGCAGGGCCAGCCGGTCGCGGATCTCGGACCGGACCGGCCCTTCGCGGGGCGCGTCAAGCAGAGTTGACCACAGGACGGGCTCTGGCCCGGCCCGCCCGCCCCCGCCCCAGTCCAGCGCCCGAAGCACGGCCTGCGCGGCATCGGGCAGACGCTCTGGCAGGGCCTGCCTCGACAGCACGCCCCAGATCGCCGTCCAAAGCCGGGCGACCGACCACGGGTTGTATCCGCCGCCACCCAGCACCAGCACGCGTGGTGCCAGCGGCAGCAGCGCGCGGATCGCCTCCAGATAGGCGCGGTTCGACAGGGCCAGGCGCGACAGAGGGTCCTCCAGCAGCGAGTCCGCACCGCATTGCAGGACCAGCGCCTCCGGCTGGAACTCCTCGACCCTCGGCAGGATCAGCCCCTGCAGAACCGCCCTTGCCTCGCTGTCGTTGTAGCCCTTCGGCACCGGCAGATTGAAGGCACTGCCCCTGGCCGTGTCGGCCAGTGCCCCGGTGAAAGGCCAGCGGCACTCTTCGTGGACCGAGATCATCCGCACCCCCGGATCGCCGGCAAAGGCCAGTTCCACCCCGTCGCAATGATGCGCGTCGAAGTCGACATAGGCGATCCGCGTCAGGCCGTGGCGTTGCAGGACCTTGATCCCCAGCACCACGTCGTTGAGATAGCAGAACCCGTTCGCACGACCCGGCAATCCGTGATGCGTGCCCCCGCCCGGGACATGGATCACGCCATGGGTCCGAGCCAGATGTTCGGCCGCCAGCATCACCCCGCCTGCGCCGGTCGCCGGGCGGCGGAAGACCTGGGCAAAGACCGGGTTGGCCAGGGTGCCGAGATGATAGCGCGCGCGCATTTCGGGCGTAGCCTCTCCTGTGGCCTCGGCAGCATGCAGCGCCGCGATGTAGTCGGGCTCATGCCACATCGCGAGGGCGGCCGGCTTGGCACGGGGACTGGTCCGGAACCGCCCCGCCGGCAACCAGCCAAGCACGCGGGCCAGGTCCATAACCGTGGACACCCGCGGCACCCGCAACGGGTGGCGCGACCCGTAGGACGAGCCGCGGTAGATCTCGGATCCGATGAACAGCGGGACCGCCGACGCGGCCGGTGCGGGCGACAGGGCACGGGCTTCCGACCGGTCTGCCGGACGGCTGATCATGGTGCACTCCGTTTCAGCAGACAGCGCAAGATCAGCACCTCCTGGCCGGTTTCACGTCAAATTATCTGGAATACCCTGTGAATTTGTCCACAGCCATGCCATATTCCCGTGGAGGATATCGGGCAGCGGCCAGATCCGGGAACCGGGCGGCCAGGATGGCGTGGAATGGGTTGGCAAGACAAGAGTGCGGCGCAAGGTGCCGGGGGCGCGAGGGTGCAATATGGCGCGTTGTGCTGGCGGCATGGCGCAGACAGCGTTGAAGTGCTGCTGATCACCAGCCGGGATACGGGTCGCTGGGTCATTCCGAAGGGCTGGCCGATGCCGGGCCTCGCCCCGGAAGCGGCGGCGGTGCAGGAAGCCTGGGAAGAGGCGGGGGTCGACGGCCAGATCAACCCGCTGTGCCTCGGTCGCTTTGGCTATCAGAAATGCCTGTCGGTCAGTGCCACCGTGCCCTGCGCGGTCGCGGTCTACGGTCTGCAGGTGGCGAAGCTGGCCAAGACCTTCCCGGAGGCCAGGGAACGCCAGCGGAAATGGTTCTCGCTGCGCGAGGCGGCGGGACTGGTGGCCGAGCCTGAACTGGCGCTGATCATCGCGGGCTTCACGCCCCCCGAGGCGGGTCGTCCGGCCCCAATCGCGGCGGATGACGAAGATGACTGGGCGCAGCCACGCAGCGCGTCGGGCAAACGGCAGGACCATTGACCTTCGGCCGGGTTTGACTAGGTAGCACCCGGTTCAGAATACAGGCGACCAAGAGATGATCCGCTACAGCCTCAGATGCGCGGCAGACCATGGCTTTGAAAGCTGGTTTGCCGGTGCCGATGCCTTCGCGGCATTGCTGGCGGCAGGGCAGCTTGCCTGTCCGGTCTGCGGCGCGTCGGAGATCCGGAAGGATCTGATGGCGCCTGCCGTCCGTCCCGCACGCGCCGCCATGACGCTGCCCGAGAAGGCACCCGACATGGTGCCGGACAGGACGGTGACACGACCCGATCTGTCGGCCCCCGCCTCCGAGCTCGAGGCGCGGATCGCGGCCCTGCGGCGGCAGATCGAGGCGAATTCGGAATATGTGGGCATGAACTTCGTGACCGAGGCGCGGCGCATCCATGCGGGCGACGCCCCCGGCCGCGCGATCCATGGCGAGGCGAAGCCGGAAGAGGCGCGCCAGATGATCGAAGACGGCCTTCCGGTCGCCCCCCTGCCCTTCCTGCCTGCCCGCAAGGTGAACTGAGGGTTTCCGCCGTCCGCCCGGCATGGCCTGCAGGCCCGACGCCGGTGTATCGACGGGGTGCAAGACCGCGTCAGGGTTCCGCCGACTGTCGGCCCCTGTCTCCCTGCCTTCCTGCCTGCCACATCACCGGACCGCCGCGAAGGCAAGCCGATCGCCGCGCCGCGATCATCCTTTCCGGCCGCTTGCCCGATGGAACGGCGACTCTCCTGCCAGTCGGGCCTTCGGCATCTGCCCTGCCCTGATCCCGGTCGCGCGACGCCAACCCTTGCCGGGCCCGATGTCAGTAGATGTAGCGGATCTGTTCGGTCCAGAACCGTTCCATCCGCTTCAGCGACATGTTGATCTCGTCCATGCCCGAGGCGTCGATCAGCGCGCGGCGTTCGATGCCTTCGGCGTGGCGGGCGAAGAGGTCGGAGAGCATGCCCCGCACCTGACGCCCCCGTTCGGTCAGCCGCACCCGGACCGACCTGCGGTCGATCTCGCTTCGCTGATGGTGCATGTAGCCAAGCTCCACCAGCTTTTTCAGGTTGTAGCTGACGTTCGAGCCCTGGTAATAGCCCCGCGACTTCAGCTCGCCTGCCGTCACCTCGTTCTCGCCGATGTTGAACAGCAGCAAAGCCTGGACCGAGTTGATCTCCAGAATGTTCAGCCGTTCGAATTCGTCCTTGATCACATCCAGAAGCAGCCGGTGCAGCCGCTCGACCAGGGCAAGGTTGTCAAGGTAGCAGGACAGGAAGGCCTTCTGCGATCCATCCAGCACCGGGGCATACGCTGTCATACTCTCTCTCCACCGTTCGGACGGGGACAGAATCGGCACAAACCACAAACATTCCGTAAACTTGAGAAGAACTCCGGCTATTTTCCCGCGCCCAGCCGCGTTTGTGCAAAGCGGCTCACGCGGGCCAGCAGCCGCGCCAGACCGGCTGGCGGAGCGGTCTGCCCCAGGATCCATGCCATCAGATCCTGATCGTTTTCGGCCAGAAGGGCCTCATACTCGGCCAGCTCGGCTGCGGTCAGATCGGCCAGATGCGCATCGGCAAAGGGGCCGAGCACCAGGTCCATCTCTTTGGTGCCGCGCCGCCAGGACCGCATCCGCATCCGCTTCAGGCGCGCTTCAGCCGTCTCCTGCATCGCCCGCTCTTCCCGCTTGAACCCCGTCGTGCCGGACCCTAAGACAGGCTGCAGCGAAACTCCACCCTTCCGAAAGGGGCGCCCGATGGCCTTTCTCTCTGACACCCTGGCGCGGGTGAAGCCCTCGCCGACCATCGCCGTCACCACCAAGGCCGCGCAGCTGAAATCCGAAGGCCGCGACGTGATCGGCCTTGGCGCGGGCGAACCCGATTTCGACACGCCGGAGAATATCCGCGAGGCGGCCAAACGTGCCATCGACAACGGCAAGACCCGCTATACCCCGGTGGACGGCATCCCCGAG
>NCDY01000136.1 GCA_002280405.1 Rhodobacterales bacterium 32-66-9
TGCCGATGCCGGGTCTCGTCGCCCGGCCAAGGCGGATTGCAGGGGGACAGTTGCTCTGCCAAGATTTGACCGGCCCGCTGCCGTGACGGGCTGGTCGGAAAGGCGATGGCATGGACGAGTCCCCCGCCGACGAAGCCGGGCGCCCCGGAGAGGTGGCGCTGAGTTTCGACCCGGCCCGGATGGCCGACGATGCCAGGCTGCGCTTCATTGGCCGCTTGCGCACCCCTTGGTCGCGCGGGAACTGTCCGAAGAACCTGCGCGAGGCTCGGGAACGGGGCGGGGTCTTCAGGGTCGAGATCGATCCGCCGTTCCGCGCCGGTCTGGCCGGACTGCAGGCGGGGCAGCCGGTGATCCTGCTGTATTGGACCGGCGCTGCCCGGCGCGACCTGATCGTCTTGAGCCCGTCGCATCGCGACGGCCCGACCGGCGTCTTCGCCCTGCGCGCGCCGAGCCGCCCGAACCCGATTGCCGTGGCCGTCGTGCGGGTGCTGGCGCTGGACCTTCTGGCGGGGGTGCTGACGGTGGACGCGCTGGATGCCTTCGACGGCACGGCCCTTCTGGACGTGAAGCCCTGGCTGCATTCGGTCGACATTCCGCCGGCACAGGCCTGAACGCGCCGCATTTACCGTTTGCGCGCGCTGCGCTACATCGGGGCGCGACGAGGGGGCGGACATGCTGGGCTTTCAGGCGGAACCGACGCAGGATCGGTATGATGTGGTGATCGTCGGCGGGGCGATCATGGGGTCGTCGACGGCGTGGTGGCTGACGCAGATGGGTTTCACCGGCCGTGTGCTGGTGGTCGAGCGTGACCCGTCCTACGAGAAGGCCGCGACGGCCCTGAGCTTTTCCTGCATCCGCCAGCAGTTCTCGACCGAGTTGAACATCCGCATTTCGCAGTTCGGGGCCGATTTCGTGCAGTCGCTGCGCGCGCGGATGGGCGGGGATGATCGGGTGCCGGAGCTGAAGATCCAGAACTTCGGCTATCTCTATCTGGCCGACAGCCAGGGGTTCGCGGACGTGCTGCGTGCCAGTCAGACGGTGCAGGCGGCTGCGGGGGCGGGGACGCGGCTGCTGACGCCCGACGGGATCAGGGCCGAGTTTCCGTTCATGGCCGTGGACGATCTGGTGCTTGGCAGCCTGAACACCAGGGACGAGGGCTATTTCGACGGCTACACCGTGTTTGACTGGTTCCGCCGCAAGGCGCGCGAGGCGGGAGTGGGCTATCTGGCGGATGAGGTGGTGGGGCTCGACCTGTCGGCGCGGGCCGACCGCGTTGTCGGCGTTCGGCTTGCCTCGGGGCGGCGGGTCGGCTGCGGAACAGTGGTCAACGCGGCCGGAACGCGAGGGGCGCAGGTTGCGGCCATGGCGGGGATCGCGATCCCGATCGAGCCGCGAAAACGGTTCAACTGGGTCCTGCGGGCCGAAACGCCGCTTGATCGGCCCTTGCCGCTGACCATCGATCCCTCGGGCGCTTTCGTGCGCGAAGTGAGTGGCGGAACCTACATGGCGGGGGGCCATGCCGATGACGACCCCGCTGTCGGGTTCGACGATTTCGCGATGGACCAGTCCCTGTGGCAGGACAAGATCTGGCCTGCGATCGCCACCCGGATCCCGGCGTTCGAGGCGGTGCGGGTCATCAGCGAATGGGCCGGACAGTATGATTTCAACACGCTGGACCAGAATGCGATCACCGGCCCGCATCCGGATGTCGGGAACTTCCTGTTCCTCAACGGCTTTTCAGGCCATGGGCTGCAGCAGTCGCCTGCGATGGGGCGCGCGACCGCGGAATGGATCGTGCATGGCGGCTATCGGTCGCTGGACCTCAGCGCGTTCCACTTCGACCGTGTGGCCGAAGGGCGCGCACTGGTCGAAGCGGCGGTGATCTGAGACAGGTCAGTCGGTCTGCAGCAGCGCGGTCGGGGACTGCACGGCGAAAATGTCCTTGGGTGCGAAGACGAACACCAGGACACCCACATACACGGCAAGGAACAGGGCAACGGCGGCATAATTTCTGGCGGGACGGCTGCGCGTCGGCAGAACTTGTGTCATCTCGGCTCTCCCTTGGCAGAGGGTCGCGAACTTTCAGGACATCGGACGGCGACTCAGGTCCGATGCTGTGACGATACCACCGGCGCGTGTGGCGTGGCTCCCCAAGTTTTCGGCGTCGGCAGAATTTCGTCCCGTGTCTGGCATGCTTCAGCGGAAAACCGCCCGGTTTCCATCGGTTTCTGCAGCTGCATCTGAAATCTGTTCTGCCTTGCAGCGCGGGGTCAGATCGGGATGATGTTTGCTGGAAACATCATCCCGATCTCGATTCCCGGTGGTCGCGGGATTGATGCGGAAAACCGGAGTCCACTTTTCCGCATCACGCTAGCCGCGGATGCCGGAAAAGCGGGTCTGCCAGTCGGCGCGCTCTTCGTCGGTGATCTTGCGGAAGAGGTTCTCGGGGACGGTGAAGCCATGGCCGACGGGCAGGGCGCGCATCGCGGCAGAGATGTCGTCGGGCCAGGTCCAGTCGTCAGAACCGATGGCCCGCATCATCGCGGCCGAGGCGTCCGGGATGAAGGGTGCCGACAGGATCGCATAGACCCGGATCAGGTTCAGGCTCAGGCGGACGATGGCCTGGGCTTGATCGGGGTCGGTCTTCACGACCGACCACGGCGCGGCGGCTTGCAGGTATTCGTTGCCGATGACCCAGATCGCACGGAGTTCACCGGCAGATTTGCGGACCTCCATCTGTGCCATGAACCGGGTGTAGTCGGCGATGCGCGCGCCGAGGTCGGCGATGAGGGTGGTTTCCAGGGGGCCGAAGGCACCGCCCGCTGGCACTTCGGGGCCGAATTTCGATACCGCGAACTTGGTGACGCGGCTGACGAGGTTGCCCAGCACGTCCGCCAGATCCTTGTTCACGGATGCCTGGAAATTCTCCCAGGTGAACTCGCTGTCGGCGGATTCGGGGGCGTGGGACAGCAGCCACCAGCGCCAGTAGTCGGCGGGCAGGATCGACAGGGCCTGGTCCATGAACACCCCCCTGCCCTGCGAGGTGGAGAACTGCCCGCCGTCATAGTTGAGGTAATTGAAGGACTTGAGGTAGTCGACCAGCTTCCACGGCTCGCCAGACCCCAGGATGGTGGCGGGGAACGAGAGGGTGTGGAAGGGCACGTTGTCCTTGCCCATGAACTGGTAGTAGGTCACGTCGCCTGCGCCCTTGTCGGTGCGCCACCAGCGTTCCCAGGCGGCATCCGGCTTACCGTTGGCATCGGCCCATTCGGCGGTGGCGGCGATGTATTCGATGGGGGCGTCGAACCAGACGTAGAACACCTTGCCCTCCATCCCCGGCCAGGGCTGGTCACCCTTCTTCACCGGGATGCCCCAGTAGAGGTCGCGGGTGATGCCGCGATCCTGCAACCCGTCGCCGTCGTTCAGCCACTTCTTGGCGATGGATGTCGTCAGGATCGGCCAGTCGGTCTTGCTGTCGATCCAGGCTTCCAGCTTGTCGCGCAAGCTGCGCTGCCTGAGGTAGAGGTGCTTGGTCTCGCGCACCTCAAGGTTGGTGGAGCCGCTGATCGACGAACGCGGGTTGATGAGGTCGGTCGGGTCGAGCTGCTTGGTGCAGTTCTCGCACTGGTCGCCGCGGGCGGCGGTGTAACCGCAATTCGGGCAGGTGCCGGTGATATAGCGGTCAGGCAGGAACCGGTTGTCGTCGATCGAGAAGACCTGCTTTTCCGACACCTCCGCGATAAGCCCGTTTTCGGCCAGCTTGCCGGCAAAATGCTGGGTCAGGCGGTGGTTGCGCTGGCTGGAAGACCGGCCGAAGTGGTCGAACGAGAGGCGGAAGCCCCTGGCGATCTCGGCCTGAACCTGATGCATCTCGGCGCAGTAGTCTTCCACGGGCTTTCCGGCCTTGGCGGCGGCAAGCTCGGCCGGGGTGCCGTGTTCGTCGGTGGCGCAGATGAACATGACCTCATGCCCCATCGCGCGGTTGAAGCGGGCGAAGAGGTCGGCGGGCAACTGGCTGCCCACCAGATTGCCCAGATGCTTGATCCCGTTGATGTAGGGAATGGCCGAGGTGATGAGGATGCGTGCCATGTCTGCGCCTTCGGTTCCGGACGCGCGCTTTTATCGCGCGCCCGGAGGAAGGGCCAGAGGGTCGCCGGCCGGTTCCGCAGGCTTTGCCTGTGCCCCGGGGGCGCGTTATTGCGCGCAGTAGCCGCCGTCGACCAGGTGATAGGAGCCGGTGATGAAGCTTGCGCGGTCCGAAAGCAGGTATTGGACAAGGTCGGCGACTTCTTCCGGGCGACCGAGGCGGCCGATGGGATGGGCGCCGATCAGTGCCTCTCTCGCGCCCGAGGGCAGGTTGCCGAGGAGTGGCGTGTCGATGAAGGCCGGGCCGATGGCGTTCACCCGGATGCCTTTGGCGGAGTATTCCAGCGCGGCGGCGCGGGTGAGGCCGAGGAGCGCGTGCTTGGCCGCCGTGTAGGCCGCGGCGTTCGCGAAGCCCACCGAGCCGAGGATGGACGCGATGTTGACGATCGAGCCACCCGCGTCGAGCATCCGGGGGATGGCATAGCGCATTCCGTAGAAGACGGCGTTCAGGTTGACATCCATCACCCGATGCCAGCCCTCGATGGGATATTTGCCGACGGGCATCAGGGGCCCGCCGATTCCGGCGTTGTTCACCAGAAGATGCAGGCCGCCGCCCCAGTTCACGGCTTCGGCTACCAGGTGTTCGACGGTGGGGGCATCGGCCACGTCGCCGCCGGTGGCATGGGCCTGACCGCCGGTCTGCGCGATGGCTTCGGCCACGCTGGCGGCGGCTTCGCGGTTCAGATCCTGGACCAGGACCTTCGCGCCGCTGGCGGCGAGACCCCTGGCGATGGCCTCTCCGATGCCGGACCCTGCGCCGGTGACGAGGGCGGTCTTGCCGGAAAAGGTGATCTGCATGGTCGGTCTCCTTGTTGTGGTCGCACCAAGCAAAGGTCCGGTTGCGCGGAGATTTCCATGATCCGGGTCAAGGTGGGACCGGAGGCGCGAGAATTCTGCGAGACCGGGTCATGTTCCGGGAAGGGGGCGGGGCTCCAGTTCTTCGCGCCCGGGACGGGTGCGGAGCGACCAGCCGGCGGGCGGGGCAAGGCGGGCGCGCAGGCGGGTGAGGGTCCAGGTCTCCTCCTCTGGCCACAGAAGCGTCCGGCTGGGGGCGGAGGCCATGTGCCAGCGGCTTTCCACGCCCTGCGCGCCACCCTGTCCGGGCAGGAGGATCAGGCCGAGGGGGGCCGTCGCCCCTTCACGGCGCGCGGCCTCGGCTCCGGCTTCGGCAGCAAGGTGCAGGCGGCGGATCGGGGTCAGGGCGGGCGGGGACAGCAGTTCGGCCACCACCAGGGGGGCTGCCCCCGACCGCAACGCCTCTTCCGCGGCCCAGAGGAGGGTTTCGTCCCGATCGGCCTGCACCAGAATCAGCCGGGCCGGATCGGCAAGGGGCTGCAGGCCTGCCGCATTCAGCCGTTCGGGCAGCCAGCCGGGGCGGATCCAGATCACGGTGCCGCAGGTCTTGGCCATGATCCGGGCGGCAAGCATCATGCGGGACGGACCGCACACCTCATGCACCCGGCCCCGATGCAAGGCGAGGTCGCCCACGAAGGGTTGCAGGTCCTCTGCGCGCCGGGATCTGTGGTGCTGAATCGGCAGACTCATGCGGAAAACCTATAGTGTTCTGCAAATGTTCTCAAGTGTCGCCCTTTGCCCGGCTGCCGATCCGGCCTAGATCAGGATGATGTTCGATGGAAACATCATCCTGATCTCGACTCCCGGTGGTCGCGTGATTGATGCGGAAAACCGGAGTCCACTTTTCCTCATCACGCTGTAGCTTTGCCGCCTGCGAGAAGGAGCCTGCGATGAAGACGCTGACGCTTGGCACGACTGGCCTGACGGTTTCCGAACTCTGCCTCGGGACAATGACCTGGGGCACGCAGAATTCCGAGGCCGAGGGGCACGCCCAGGCGGACCTGG
>NCDY01000137.1 GCA_002280405.1 Rhodobacterales bacterium 32-66-9
GTGTACATCGCCATGCTGAACCGCGGCATCACCGAAATGCGCGAGTCCGGCGAATGGTACGATATCCTGGCGACAGGTCTTGCGGAGTTCAACAAGAAGACCCAGTAACTCTCGGCTTCTGCTGTCCTTTCGAAGGCCCCGGTCCGTGTGACCGGGGCCCTGCTCTTTCGCGCGGCCCGTTTGCACGGCCCCTGGTCTAAGTGCTTGGAACGTTCGTTCCGTGTGCTATGCTGGTCTCGCCAAGAGGTGAGAACCGCCCATGCCGAAGGAAGACTCCGTGACCGTTCTGCGCGATGCGCCGCAGACCATCGACGCATTCCGCGACCGGCTTCTGGGCCTGAAGGGCCAGTTGCCGCGCCGCTTGCAGCAATGCGCCGACCATGTCGCCCGCCACCTGGACCAGATTGCCCTTTCCACGGTTGCCCAGATGGCGCAAGGGGCCGGCGTGCCGCCGTCGGCGATGATGCGCTTTTGCCAGATCATGGGGTTTTCCGGCTATACCGAGATGCAGCGGCTGTTCCGGGAAGCCCTGTCACGCGGCACTCTCGACTATGCCACCCGGTTGGCCAACCTGAAGGCAGGCGGGGCGGGCCAGCCCTCGACCCTGGTCGCCGAGTTCGTCGAGACCGGGCGGCAGTCGATGGAGGCACTTGCGCGGGATCTGAACGAAGCTGATTTGAATCAAGCGGTTGAAGTCTTGGCGCGGGCCGGAACGATCCATCTCGCAGGGTTCCGTCGGTCGTTCCCGGTGGCAAGCTATCTTGCCTATGTCTTCGACAAATTGTGCATTCCCGCGATCCTGCATGATGGCGTTGCGGGCCTCGGGCATCGGTCCAGCCTGCGGCCCGGCGATGCGCTGCTGGCCATCACCTTCTCGCCCTATTCCGAAGAAACCCTGACCCTTGCCACCCATGCCCGGGATCGGGGAGTGCCGGTGGTCTTGCTGACCGATCCACCGGCGAACCGGCTTGCAGGTCTGGGCGATACCGTCCTGACCGTCACCGAAATCGACTTTGGCGCATTCCGTTCGTTGTCGGCGGTGATCGCGCTTGCCCTGTCGCTGGCGGTAGCGGTTGCGGCACGGCGCGAAACTTAGCTCTTCCCCGACTCGGAAATATGGAATAAACGTTCCATCGCAACGGGCGAGTCGGCCCTGGATGGAGGTGCCCGGATGTCCCGCGCCAAGACCATGGACGTGATCACCATCGGCCGGTCTTCGGTCGACCTTTACGGCGCGCAGGTCGGCGGGCGTCTTGAGGACATGGGGTCGTTCCAGAAATACATCGGCGGCTCGCCCACCAACATGGCGGCCGGCACCGCGCGGCTGGGGCTGAAGTCGGCGCTGATCACCCGGGTCGGCGACGAGCATATGGGCCGCTTCATCCGCGAAGAGCTGGCGCGCGAAGGCGTCGATGTGCGCGGGGTCAAGACCGACCCCGAAAGGCTGACGGCGCTCGTCCTTCTCGGCATCCGCGACGACAAGCAGTTCCCGCTGATCTTCTACCGGGAAAACTGCGCCGACATGGCCCTGTGCGAGGATGACATCGACGAGGGCTTCATTGCCGAGGCCCGGTCCGTCGTCGCCACCGGCACGCATCTTTCCAACGCGAAGACCGAGGCGGCCGTCCTGAAGGCGCTGACCCTGGCCCGCAAGCACGGTCTGCAGACGGCACTGGACATCGACTACCGGCCCAACCTCTGGGGTCTGGCTGGCCACGGCGACGGCGAAAGCCGGTTCATCGAAAGCGCCAAGGTCACCGCCAAGCTGCAAACGACGCTGCATCTCTTCGACCTGATCGTCGGCACCGAGGAAGAGTTCCACATCGCCGGCGGCACTACAGACACCATCGCCGCGCTGCGCGCCGTGCGTGCGGTGAGCAAAGCGACGCTGGTCTGCAAGCGCGGGCCCATGGGGGCAGTCGCCTTCACGGGGGCTGTCCCCGACAGTCTGGACGACGGCGAGACCGGCCCAGGCTTTCCCATCGAGGTCTTCAACGTTCTTGGTGCCGGCGACGGGTTCATGTCGGGCCTCCTGAAAGGCTGGCTCGACGGGGAACCCTGGCCGGTGGCGCTGACATACGCCAACGCCTGCGGCGCCTTTGCCGTCAGCCGCCATGGCTGCACCCCGGCCTATCCGTCCTGGGAGGAGCTGCAGTTCTTCCTGAAACGCGGAGTCGTCGAAAAGGCGCTGCGCAAGGATGCTGCGCTGGAGCAGATCCACTGGGCGACGAACCGCCACAAGGACCTGTCCACCATGCGGGTCTTCGCGTTCGACCACCGGATGCAGCTTGAGCAGATGGAGGGTGCGACCCCGGCCAGGATCGGCGCGTTCAAGGAGTTGTGCCTGAAGGCCGCGCTGCAGGTGGCCAACGGGAAGCCCGGCTACGGCGTGCTTTGTGACAGCCGCCTCGGGCGTGACGCCCTGTTTCAGGCGGCGGGCACCGGCCTGTGGATCGGGCGGCCAGTGGAATGGCCTGGCTCGCGCCCCCTGACGCTGGAGCCCGAGCTTGGCCCGGACTTCGGCGGCCTCATGGAATGGCCGCTGGAACATGTGGTCAAGGTCCTGTGCTTCTACCACCCGGATGACGACGCCGCGACCAGGGCCGCGCAGGAAGACACCGTCCGCCGCCTGTTCCATGCCTGCCGCCGCAACCGGCTGGAGATGCTGCTGGAAATCATCCCTTCCAAGGTCGGGCCGACCGACGAGCTGACCTCGGCCCGGGTGATCCAGCGGTTTTACGACCTTGGCATCTACCCGGACTGGTGGAAGCTGGAGCCCTTCGCGACCGAGGCTGCCTGGACGCAGGCCTGCGCTGCCGTTACCGCGAATGACCCGAACGTGCGCGGGATCGTGGTCCTTGGCCTCGATGCCTCGGAAGCCGATCTTGCGGCATCGTTGCAACTTGCAGCCCGGCACCCGCTTGTGAAAGGCTTTGCCATCGGCAGGACGATCTTTGGCGACGCGGCCCGCGCCTGGTTCATCGGCCAGATGACCGACGCCGAAGCCGTTGCCCTGATGTCAGACCGTTTTGCGCGCCTGTCCAGGATTTGGGATGCTGCGCGTCAGGGAGGAAAGAAATGACCACGATCCGCCAAGAAACCGTAAGGCTGACCGCTGCCCAGGCGCTGGTGCGCTGGTTGTCCGTGCAACAGGCCGAGGACGGCAGCCGGTTCATCGAAGGCGTCTGGGCGATTTTCGGCCATGGGAACGTGGCGGGGCTGGGCGAGGCCCTGCACGCCCACCGCGATGTGCTGCCGACCTGGCGCGGCCACAACGAACAGACCATGGCGCATACCGCAATCGCCTATGCCAAGGCCTCGGGGCGGCGCAAGGCCATGGCCGTCACCACATCCATCGGGCCGGGTGCCACCAACCTGGTCACCGCTGCGGCATTGGCGCATGTGAACCGCCTGCCGGTACTGATGATCCCCGGCGATGTCTTCGCCAGCCGTGCGCCGGACCCGGTCCTGCAGCAGGTCGAGGACTTCGGCGACGGAATTGTCTCGGCCAACGACTGTTTCCGCCCGGTGGTGCGCTATTTCGACCGGATCAGCCGCCCCGAGCATGTCCTGACCGCCCTGCCCCGCGCCCTGCAGGTGATGACCGACCCCGCCAGCTGCGGTCCGGTCTGCCTGGCCTTCTGCCAGGACACTCAAGCCGAGGCCTTTGATTATCCGGCTGAATTCTTCACCCCGAAGGTCTGGCACATTCGCCGCCCCGCGCCCGACCAGCGCGAGCTGGACGCCGCGGTCGCCGCACTCAGGTCGGCAAGGAACCCGCTGATCGTCGCAGGTGGCGGGGTGATCTACTCGGGAGCGGAAGCAACGCTGCGCGCCTTTGCCCGGACCCACAACATCCCCTTCTTGGAAACCCAGGCCGGCAAGGGCATCGCCGGATGGGAAGACAGGCTGAACTTCGGCACGCCGGGGGTCACCGGCTCGGACTGCGGCAACAAGCTGGCCGCCGAGGCCGATGTGGTGCTGGCGGTTGGCACGCGCCTGCAGGACTTTACCACCGGCAGCTGGACCATCTTCAAACGCCCGGGGCGCCGGATCGTTTCGGTGAACGTGCAGCCGCATGATGCCGGCAAGCGTGGCGCGCAGCCCCTCGTCGCGGACGCGAAGGTCGCGTTGGAACAGCTGTCGGCGGCACTTGGCGCGCATCGCTTCGCCGACCCCGACTTCGCGGCACGGGACGCCTGGTTCCAGACCACCGCCGCGCTTTGCGCCGCACCGAACGGCAACCAGCTGCCGACGGATGCGCAGGTCGTGGGCGCAGTCAACCGCAGTGCCACGCCGAAGACCATCGTGATGGGGGCTGCCGGATCGATGCCGGGCGTGCTGCATGTCCTGTGGCGCGGGGCGCAGGGCGGCTACCATATGGAATACGGCTTTTCCTGCATGGGCTACGAGATCGCCGGCGCCCTTGGCATCAAGATGGCCCAACCCGACCGCGACGTGATCTGCATGGTGGGCGACGGGTCATACATAATGGCAAACTCTGAGCTTGCGACCGCTGTCATGATGGGCGTGCCTTTCACGCTCGTCCTGACCGACAACCGGGGCTTTGGCTGCATCAACCGCCTGCAAGCGCACACCGGCGGCGCGCCCTTCAACAACCTGCTGGACGACAGCTATCACGTGAACGCCAGCCACATCGACTTTGTCGCCCATGCCGGGTCGATGGGGGCCAGTGTGGTCAAGGTCGAAGGGATTGCCGGGCTGGAAGCGGCGATGCAGGCGGCGAAGACTGCGGCCGTGCCGACTGTGATTGTCATCGACACGGATCCGATGCCGGGAACCGGGGCTGGCGGAAGCTGGTGGGAGGTTGGCGTGCCGGAAGTGTCGGAGCGGGCCGAAGTGAACGAGGCCCGCAAGGCATATGAAGCCGGTGCGCGCGCGCAATGGCTGGTGAATTGAGGGCCGACGCATGCGCGTGAATGCCGGGTTGCCCTCGAAGCGCCGTACGAAGCCGGGCGGCAAGCCTAGCATGCGGGACTGCCCGTGGCCGGGCCTGACGATCAACAACTTCCGCTCTGAAGCCTGAGGGAAAGACCATGCCCGACCTCCTCCTGAAACCCACCGGCACCCGTGGCAAGGTGCATGAGGTGACCCCGGCCTCGGCGGGCTGGGGCTATGTCGGCTTCACCCTCTACCGGCTGGAACCGGGTGACGTGGCCGAGGAGTTCACCGGCGAGACCGAGGTGATCCTGGTGATCGTCGAAGGCAAGGCGACGGTCCAGGCGGCGGGCCAGGACTGGGGCGAGATGGGCGAGCGGATGGACGTCTTCGAGAAGACCCCGCCGCATTGCCTGTATGTCCCGAACGGGCAAAGCTGGAAGGCCGTCGCCACCACCGCCTGCACCATCGGTGTCTGCAAGGCCCCCGGCCACGGCACCCACCCGGCGCGGCGGCTGGGGCCGGAGGGGATCACCCTGACCCCGCGCGGCAAGGGGACCAACACCCGGCACGTCAACAACATCGCGATGGAGGCCCGGGATGTCGCGGACAGCCTGCTGGTGACCGAGGTCTACACGCCTGCGGGCAACTGGTCGTCCTATCCCAGCCACCGGCATGACGAGGATGACTTCCCGAACATGACCTACCTGGAAGAGACCTACTACATGCGGCTGAACCCCGGTCAGGGCTTCGGCATCCAGCGGGTCTATACCGAGGATGGCAGCCTCGACGAGGTGATGGCAGTGAAGAACCACGATGTCACGCTGGTCCCCAAAGGCCATCATCCCTGCGGGGCGCCCTATGGGTATGAGATGTATTATCTGAACGTGATGGCGGGGCCGATCCGGAAGTGGCGGTTCAGGAACGACCCCGATCACGACTGGATCGCAAGAGCCGACGCCTGAGCCTGTCCACGCGTGGACACTTGGGCTGGACCACTCTTTTCAAAGGGTTGGCTGCGGGCATTTACGCGGGCTTAACCTTGGACGTGGACACTTGGGCTGGACCACTCTTTTCAAAGGGTTGGCTGCGGGCATTTACGCGGGCTTAACCTTGGATGGTGCCGCCCATCGATGCCTTGACGCGTGACAAATTGAGCCGGAAGACGGCTGGTTGACCAGCGAAGGATTGCGGAACCTAGAGTCTGTCCGATTTAGGCTGAAGCATATCCGGCATGGCGAAGGTAGTTCTGGCACTCGTCGGGTGTGAGGGTGTCGAGGAGGTTTCCGACCCGTCGCCATGCGGCTTCGATGGTGCGTTCGTCGGATTTTCTGAACAGGGTTTTCAGCTTGGCGAAGACCAACTCGATGGGGTGCAGGTCCGGGCTGTAGGGCGGCAGGAACAAGAGATGCGCTCCTGCATCGCGGATCAGCTGGCGCGCAGGCGCGCCTTTGTGGCTGCCGAGATTGTCGGCGATGACCACGTCGCCGGGCGCGAGGGTGGGAGCGAGGAACTGGCCGACCCAGGCGGTGAACATCTCGCCATTGATGGGCCCGTCCAGCACGAAGGGAGCGACAATCCCGTCGTGGCGCAAGCCGGCCAGGAAGGTCAGGCCTCGGCATTTCGCTCGGACCAATGGCGCTCATGCCTCGATCCAGTGCCCGTGCGGGACATGCGCGGTCAGACGTTTGCCCTTCGTCGCCCAGCCGCAGGTCCGCGTCATGTTGGTCTTGATCCAGGTTTCGCTTCGCGGACCTTCGGTTCGTCAATGAAGATCAGGCGCTTGGGATCAAGCCGATGCTGATGCGCCTTCCAGCGCGCCCGGAACCGCGCCACCTTCGGGCGAAACTGCTCTGCCGCCATCAGGGTCTTTTTTTGACGGTCTGGCCCGCGCGCCTCACGAACCGCCAGACCGTGTCATGCGCCACCTGCACGCCAAGCGCCGCCAGTTCCGCGGTCAGCGCCCGCATCGTCAGGTCCGGCTTCTCGGCCAGCCGCGACAGGAGCCAGCTTCCAGCCTCTCCCGCCAGAACCCGAGGGCGGTGACCGCCGATCTTGCCGGGAACCTGCCCGCGCCCGATCCGCTGCCGCTTGCCGATCCGCACCGCCGAGGCAACCGAAACCCCGAACCGCTTTGCCGCCACGCGAACCGTCTCACCCTCCTCCAAAGCAGCGGCAACCCGCATTCGGAGATCTATCGAAAGTGGTGCTACCATCGTCCACCCCATCATCTGGTGGAACGAGTGAATCACAAAACAAACACCCTGGGAATCTCCATTCCGATTCAATCACATGCAGACACGCTCTAGATAGAGGAAGCCTTTGCGCATTGGCAGGTAGGTGATGTCAGCGCACCAGACTTGGTTGGGCCGGTCCACCCGCAGCCCGCCGAGCAGATAGGGGTAGGTCTTGTGGCCCTTCGCGGGCCTGCTGGTGTCGGG
>NCDY01000138.1 GCA_002280405.1 Rhodobacterales bacterium 32-66-9
TCTCGAAGAAGCGATGCCCGTCCTTGATGATCTCGGCGTCGAGCGTGTCCGGCACCGCGTTCCGGGGCTTCGTCCGGTCATAGGTGATCGCCCGCGCGCCATCGACCGAGATCAGCATCGGGTTCAGGTCAAGGTCATCCAGGTTCGCCGCCCCGCGCGAGACCTGAGTCAGCAGATCAGCCCGCCCGATGATCTCGTCCATCGACCGCGCGCCGATCCCTGCCAGGATTTCGCGAACCTCCTGGGCATAGAAGGTGATCAGGTTCACCACCTTGTCCGCCGACCCGGTGAACTTGGCCCGCAGCGCCTCATTCTGCGTGCAGACCCCGACCGGGCAGGTGTTCGACTGGCACTGCCGCACCATGATGCAGCCCATCGCGATCAGGGCCGCGGTGCCGATGCCGTATTCCTCGGCCCCCATCATCGCCGCCATGACGATGTCGCGGCCCGTCCGCAGGCCCCCGTCGGTGCGCAAGGTCACCCGCTCGCGCAGGTTGTTCATGGCGAGGACCTGATGCGCCTCGGTCAAGCCCATCTCCCACGGCAGGCCCGCGTATTTGATCGACGTTGCGGGCGAAGCCCCGGTGCCGCCGTTGTGGCCGGAGATCAGGATCACGTCGGCCTTGGCCTTCGCCACCCCCGCCGCGATGGTGCCAACGCCCGACGAGGACACCAGCTTCACCGTCACCTTGGCGCGCGGGTTGATCTGCTTCAAGTCGTAGATCAGCTGCGCGAGGTCCTCGATACTGTAGATATCGTGGTGCGGCGGCGGGCTGATGAGAGTCACCCCCGGCGTCGAATGGCGCAGCCGCGCGATCAGCGCCGTGACCTTCATCCCCGGCAACTGCCCGCCCTCACCGGGCTTGGCACCCTGGGCGACCTTGATCTCCAGCTCCTCACAGGCGTTCAGATATTCCGCCGTCACGCCAAAGCGCCCCGACGCCACCTGCTTGATCTTGGCGGACGGGTTGTCCCCATTCGGCTCTGGCACGAAATGCGCCGGGTCCTCACCGCCCTCGCCCGAGTCCGACTTCGCCCCGATCCGGTTCATCGCCACGTTCAGCGTCTTGTGCGCCTCGGGCGACAGCGCCCCAAGCGACATGCCCGGCGTCACGAAGCGTTTGCGGATCGAGGTGATCGACTCCACCTCCTCGATCGGCACCGGCTTGCCCAGCGTCTTGATGTCCAGGAGATCCCGCAGATGGATCGGCGGGTTCGCCCGCATCGCGGCACTGTATTGCTTCCACAGGTCATAAGACGCCCGGTCGCAGGCCGATTGCAGCATGTGCATCGTCTGCGCTTCCCAGGCGTGCTTTTCGCCCGACCGCCGCGCCTTGTAGAAGCCGCCAATCGGCAGCACGTCCGCGCCGCCAAGCCAGCCCTTGCGGTGGACTTCCTCCAGCTTCTGCTCCACGCCCGTCAGGCCGATGCCCGAAATGCGCGACTGCATCCCCGGGAAATACTCGGCCACCATCGCGCGGCTGAGGCCCACCGCCTCGAAGTTCAACCCCCCGCGATAGCTGGAGATCACCGAAATCCCCATCTTCGACATGATCTTCAGAAGCCCCGCGTCGATGGCATCCCGATAGCGCCGCATCGCATCGGTGAGGGACCCGTCCAGCAGCCCCCGATCCAGCCGGTCGGCAATCGAATCCTGCGCCAGATAGGGGTTCACCGTCGTCGCGCCCGAGCCGATCAGCACGGCAAAGTAATGCGGATCGATGCACTCCGCCGACCGCACGTTGATGCTGCAAAACGTCCGCAGCCCCTTGCGCGTCAGCCACGAATGCACGGCGCTGGTGGCAAGGATCATCGGCATCCCCACCGCACCCGGCCCCTGATGCTCGTCCGTCAGCACCAGTTGCCCGGCCCCCGAGCGCACGGCATCCTCGGCCTCGGCCCGGATGCGCTCCAGCCCCTGCCGCAGGTCGTCCAGCCCCTCCCCAACAGGGAAGGTGCAGTCGATGAAGGCCACCTGATCGCCGAAGCGCTGCACCATCACGTCGAACTCGCGGTTCGCGATGAAGGGGCTTTCCAGGACCAGGATTTCGGTCTGGGAGTTGTTCTCGTCCAGCACGTTCCGCAGGTTGCCGAACCGGGTCTTGAGCGACATCACCCGGCCTTCGCGCAACGAGTCGATGGGCGGGTTCGTCACCTGGCTGAAGTTCTGCCGGAAGTAGTGGCTAAGCGGCCGGTAGACCGACGACAGCACCGCCGGCGGCGTGTCATCGCCCATCGAGGCGACCATTTCCTTGCCGTCCTCGGCCATCGGGGCCAGAACCTGCTCCAGTTCCTCAATCGTGAACCCCGCCCGGATCTGCCGCTTGCGCAACTCGCCGCCGGTGAAGGTCTGCGTCTCGGGCACATCCCGCAACAGGCTGTTTAGGTCTACGATCTTGCCCACCCAGTCGCCATAGGGCTGGGCTGCGGCAAGTTTGTCCTTCATCTCCACGTCGTGGTAAAGTTTGCCCTCGGCCATATCGACGGCGATCATCTGCCCCGGTCCCAGCGCGCCCTTCTCGCGGATCGTGCTCTCATCGACCGGCACCATCCCGGCCTCCGACCCCGCGATCAGCATCCCGTCGCCCGTCACCACATAGCGCATCGGGCGGAGGCCATTGCGGTCCAACCCGCCGCAGACCCAGCGCCCGTCAGTCATCGCCAAAGCGGCAGGACCATCCCACGGCTCGATCACCGAGTTGCAGTAGGAATACATGTCGGCCCAGGCCTTCGGCATGTTCACCGTCTGCTTCGACCAGGCTTCGGGCACCAGCATGGTCTTGGCCATCGGAGCCGAGCGCCCCGACCGCACGAGCACCTCGAACACCGCGTCCAAGGCGCCACTGTCCGAAGTCCCCCCCGGAATGATCGGCTTGATGTCCTCTGCCGCCTCGCCGAAGTTGTTCGACGCCATGCGGATTTCGTGGGACTTCATCCAGTTGACATTGCCCTTCAGCGTGTTGATCTCGCCGTTGTGGGCCAGCATCCGGAACGGCTGCGCCAGCCACCACTGCGGGAAGGTGTTGGTCGAATAGCGCTGATGGTAGATCGCGAAGCCGGATTCAAACCGCTCGTCCATCAGGTCGGGGTAGAAGACCGCCACCTGCTCGGCCAGCATCATCCCCTTATAGATGATGCTGCGGCACGAGAGCGAACACAGATACATCCCCTGAATGCCCGCCGCCGTCGCCGCCTTCTCGATCCGGCGGCGGATGATGTAAAGCTCACGCTCGAACTGCTCGGGGTCCGCGCCGTTTTCGCAGCGGATCAGGATCTGCTCGATCTCGGGCCGCGTCGCGTTCGCCTTGTCCCCCAGCACCGACACATCCACCGGCACATGCCGCCAGCCGTAGATGTAGTGCCCCATCCGCAAAACTTCGGTTTCCACGATGGTCCGGCAGCGTTCCTGCGCGCCAAAGTCCGTGCGCGGCAAAAACACCTGGCCCACCGCGATCAGCTTCGCGGTATCCGGCTCATGCCCGGTCCGGCGCACCTGGTCGTAGAAGAACCGCACCGGAATCTGCACATGGATCCCCGCCCCGTCGCCCGTCTTGCCGTCCGCATCCACCGCGCCCCGGTGCCAGACCGCCTTCAGCGCGTTGATGCCGTTCTCCACCACCTTGCGGCTGGGCTTGCCGCTGATGGAAACCACCAGACCCACGCCGCAGGAGGAATGCTCGTCCTCCGAGCGGTAAAGCCCGTTCGCATCCAGCCAGGCGCGCTTGGCTTCCTCGGCGGCAACCCAGGCGTCATCGTAGGTCATGGCTTACTCCTTCAGGCTGGCAGGCAGGATGGTCGCGGGGGCGTTTGCCGTCAGCGCGTCGCAGTCGTATTTCGGCTGGGTCGAAAGAAACCCCTCCTCGCCGGGAAAGATGAATTCCACCGGGCTGCCGTCGATCGGCACCCACTGGCCGTCGCCAAGGTCGGTCTCGCCCGGCCCGGCGAAGAACATCCGCCAGTCGGGGTTCAGATATTCATTGCCGCGCGACCGGCGCAGGACCGTGCCGTCGCGACCGAATTCGGTGAATTCGACTTCGGTCTGGCTCAGAGAGATCCCGTCGATCACCACGGTCTTGCCGGTCAGCCGGTCATAGCCTGTCGCCCGGCTGCCCGAGCCATCCGCCCTCGACAGGTTGAAATCCCAGGTGTCGATGCCGCTGGCCAGAAGCTCCGAAAAGCTCGCCGGATCGGCTGGCGAGGGGTCCAGAGTCTGTTTGATCGGGTCATAGCTTTCAATCCACTGCGCTTCGCTGTCGATGCGCGAGTAAAAGAACGGCCCCTCCTGATCGATGTCCACGCGCCACTGATCGCCCGGCGCATCCGCGCCGCAGGTGTAGAAATGCGACACCCGGCAGGCCTTGGCCTGCACAGTCATGAAGACGTCGCAGCCTTTCGGCGCTTCCCAGATCCCGGCCAACGAGGCGGTGGGAAGGGTCAAGCAGGCAAGGATCAGAAACTTTCGCATCTTCGGTTCACCTCGGATCAGGTCACATATCCTGACGTTTAAGTTTTCATGCGTCTGGCGTGCGTTTGTATGGCAGCCATGTGCGAACCATAGCGAAACCGGCCTATTCTGCCGCCACGGCTCCGGTCTGGTTCAGATAGCCCAGGATCGCCTCGGCCGCCTCACGGCCATCGCGGATCGCCCAGACGACCAGCGACGCGCCGCGCACGATGTCGCCAGCGGCATAGACCCCCGTCAGGCTGGTTGCATGGGTGCGGAAATCGGCCTTGATCGTGCCCCAGCGGGTCACTTTCAGCTCTGGCACGCCCCAGAGGGTTGGCAGGGCCTCGGGCTCGAAACCCAGCGCCTGCACCACCAGATCGGCGGGTTCCAGATAGTCGGCCCCCTCGATGATCTCGGGCGACTGGCGGCCCGTCGCGTCCGGCGCGCCAAGGCGCATCCGCTGCACCATCACGCCGTCGACGTCCACGCCCCCGGTGAAGCCCTTCGGAGCCGAAAGCCACACGAATTCAACGCCTTCTTCCTCGGCGTTCTGAACCTCGCGCTGCGAGCCCGGCATGTTCGCCCGGTCGCGGCGGTAAAGGCACTTGACCGACAAGGCCCCCTGCCGGATCGCGGTGCGCACACAGTCCATCGCCGTGTCGCCGCCGCCGATGACGACCACGCGCTTGCCCGAGGCGTCGAGTTCGCCGCTGTCAAACGCGGCCACCTCGTCGCCAAAGCCCTTGCGGTTGCTGGCGGTCAGATAGTCCAACGCCTTCACGATGCCGCGTGCGCCGACGCCGGGGGCCTCGATGTCGCGCGCCTTGTAGACGCCCGTCGCGATCAGCACCGCATCATGCTGGCCGCGGATCGCGTCGAAGGTGATGTCCTCGCCGACGCTGCAGTTCAGGACGAAGGTCACCCCACCCTCCGCCAGTTGCGCATTGCGGCGTTCGACCACGTCCTTTTCCAGCTTGAAGCCGGGGATGCCATAGGTCATGAGGCCCCCGGCGCGGTCATAGCGATCATAGACGGTGACCTGGACGCCTTGCCGCCGCAGCATGTCCGCCGCCGCCAGACCGCCTGGCCCGGCACCGATGATGCCCACGCTTTCGGGACGCTCCCGGTAGGGACGGATCGGCTTGACCCAGCCTTCTTCCCAGGCGGTGTCGGTGATGTATTTCTCGACGCTGCCGATGGTTACCGTGCCGTGCCCCGACTGCTCGATCACGCAGTTGCCTTCGCAGAGCCGGTCCTGCGGGCAGATGCGGCCGCAGATTTCCGGGAAGGTGTTGGTGGCCTGGCTCAGGTCATAGGCCTCTTGCAGGCGGCCCTCGGCGGTCAGTTTCAGCCAGTCGGGGATGTTGTTGTGCAAGGGGCAATGCGAC
>NCDY01000139.1 GCA_002280405.1 Rhodobacterales bacterium 32-66-9
CCCGATGCGCCTCGGTCACGTGGCCCGCGACGATCCCGTCGACCGTCAACGGCACCACATGCGCCCCGGTCTCGTCGGACAGCAGGCACAGGATCGACTGCAATGGCCGCACCCAGCGCAACGAGCCACTCCCCCAGCGCATCGACTTTGGCCAGGGGAAGCCCCGGATGACGCCTTCAAGCACCTCGGCCACGATCGCCGCCGCCGCCCGTCCCGGCCTTTCCACCACGGCATAGAAGGTCTCGCCCTTCTTGTCCGCCCGGCGTTCCAGCTGGTCCAGCGTCAGTCCCGTCGACCGCAGGAACCCCTCCACCGCCGCCGAAGGCGCAGTCACAGACGGCCCCTTCCGTTCCTCCCGCACCGGGCGGCTTTCGCCCGCGAGCCCTTCGAGCGACAGCACCAGCCGCCGCGGCGTCGAAAACGCGCCCGCGCTGGCATAGGTCAGCCCGGCCTCGACCAGACCGTCGGTCATCAGCTTCCGCAGGTCGTCGCGGGCGCGGACCTGCATCCGCGCCGGGATTTCCTCGGAGAAAAGTTCGATCAGAAGGTCGGGCATCGGTCGGGCTTCCCCAAGGTCAGATCCAGTCCAGGTTGACGCGGCTTGGCGGGTAGGCGGCGGCAACCGCCTCGCGCAGGGCGGCAAACCGCGGGCGCAGATCCTTGAACTTGCGCTCATGCGTCTCAGCGACGGTGAGCTGGATCCGGTCGAACAGCCGCTGGTCCAGCATTGCGGACAGAAGCGCCAGCTCGGCCCCCTCGATGTCCAGCTTGACGAATGCGACCCGGCCATGAGCCGCGACCAGCCCGCGCAGGAAGGCCGGGAAATCCACCAGCGCGACCGCGATCCCTTCGCCTTCCGCGATGTTCTGCCCGCCCGCCACCACGGTGCTTTTCACCGAGGCGAGGTCCGGGTTCGCCTCCCAGTTCGCCGCCCGCATCAGCCGGATCGTGCCCGCTTCGGTCCCAACGGCGGCCGCATGAAGCCGCACATTCGCCAGCCCGGCGAAGCGTTCCGTCAGCTTTTCCAGATTGTAGGGATCCGGCTCGAAGGCATGGACCTCGGCCCCGGACGCGGCCAGAAGCGCCGTCACGTCGCCCCGGTTCGCCCCGCAATCGACCGTGACATCCCCCGGCCGCAACATCGAGGCGACCCCGGCCAGCATCCCCTCGGCCCGCGCGCGGCGCAGGTCGCGCCGGTGACGGCGCCGCAGCGTCCGCAAAGGGTCGTCGGCCCCGGCCATCCTATTCTGCCAGGCCCCCGTTCAACTGCTGCCAGGCAAAGCCGCGACCGTCCGGAAAGATCGCGACCACCCGGTCGACGCCTGTGGCGTTGATGGCGGCGGCGACGGTGACGGCCGTCAGCTCGGTCAGCGTGGCGAACAGGTCGGGGACGCTGAGCTCCGCGCCGAGCCGCTGGGCCACGCGGGGCGATCAGCGGCTCGGCGCCGGGATAGGTCCGGTAGGTCTCGGTCAGCATGGCCAGCGACAGCGGCGTGGAAAAACAGGCGCGGAACTTGATGGGAGAGCTTTCCGCATCGGTGCCCTCGATCCCGGTCACGACAATCGGCTCGGGCTGGCCGCTTGACAGCGACACCAGCCGAACCTCCGCGCCGGGCTGGAAGACCACGGGCTCGTAATAGGCCCTCTCGGCGGTATACCAGAACCCGGCGCCGAAGATCAGCGACACCATCACGATGAAACCCACCACCCACCGCCCCGAATTCATTGGTCTGCTCCCGCTTCTGTCGCCCGAAAGGCATCCGCGCATTGCCTGGCCAGGGCGCGCACCCGCCCGATATAGGCCTGCCGCTCGGTGACCGAGATCACCCCCCGCGCGTCCAGGAGGTTGAAAAGGTGGCTGGCCTTGATCGTCTGGTCATAGGCCGGGTGCGCCATCACGATCCGCTTGCCTGACTTGGGGTCGTCGGGGTCGAAGGCCAGCAGACGCGCGCATTCCTTCTCGGCATCGTCGAAATGGTCCAGCAGCATCTGCGTATCGGCCCCGTCGAAGTTGTGGCGGGAATATTCCTCTTCCGTCTGACGGAAGATGTCGCCGTAGGTCAGGGGGATCGGCGACTGGGGATCGTTGAACGGCATGTCCATCACATGATCGATGCCCATGACATACATCGCCAGCCGCTCCAGCCCATAGGTCAATTCGCCGCTGACCGGCTTGCAGTCATGCCCGCCGACCTGCTGGAAATAGGTGAACTGGCTGACCTCCATCCCGTCGCACCAGACTTCCCAGCCCAGGCCCCATGCCCCCAGCGTCGGGCTTTCCCAGTCGTCCTCGACAAAGCGGATGTCGTGCAGGGCAAGGTCGATGCCGATGGCGGCCAGCGACCCCAGATACAGCTCCTGCAGGTCCGGCGGCGATGGCTTGATGATCACCTGATACTGGTAATAGTGCTGCAGCCGGTTCGGGTTCTCGCCGTAGCGGCCATCCGTGGGGCGGCGCGAGGGCTGGACATAGGCCGCGGCCCAGGGCCTTGTCCCAAGGCTGCGCAGCGTCGTCGCCGGATGAAAGGTGCCGGCACCGACTTCCATGTCATAGGGCTGCAACACCGCGCAGCCCCGCCCCGCCCAATAGGATTGCAGCCGCAGGATGATCTCCTGGAAACTTCTCGGCGTGGCGGTGGCGTCGGACATTTGCGGCCTCGGGCGGGGGCGATGGACGGGGACGAAGGTCGCGCTCTCCCTACCGACTGGGCGGCACAGGGTCAATTCCGGAAAGGCCCGGCGGAACCCGCCCGCGATGACGGCACCGATGCCCTGCCGGCATCAACGCCGCCAGAAACTCGGCAGCACCATCACCAGGATCGCAAGCAGGCCAAGGCGGCCCAGGATCATCGCCAAGGTCATGATCGCGATGGCGCTCGGGGGAAAGTCGACGAAGGTTCCGGTAGGAGCGACCAGCGGGCCGTAACCGTAGCCGATGTTTCCCATGGACTGCCAGATCGCAAACAGCGCCGACACCGAATCGACACCGGTCAAGGTCAGCGCCACGCTCAGAATTCCCAAAATCAAAATATAGCTGGAAAAAAACATCATCATCGCCCCGGTCACTTCTTCGGTGACGGTGCGCCCGTCATACCTGATCGCATCCACCCGGTTCGGATTTCCGATGCGGGCTATCTCGCGGCGCAACACCTGCAGCGCAAGTTGGACCCGGAAGACCGTAAGCGCCCCTGAACTCGATCCAGAGCAGCCGCCAATCAATCCGACGACAAAAGCCACGACCATCGACAGGCCGCCCCAGCCGGCGAATGAGCCAGAGAAGAAACCGGTCCCGGTCATGATCGACGTCAAGTTGAACAGGGCTTCCCGAAAGGACGGTTCCAGATCATCTCCCGTTGTCGCGACCCGCCAGATTGTGACGGCAACGACAGCATACAGCAACCAGCGCAGCAGGGCGCGGGCTTGCGCGTCCCGCCACAGCGGAGTCGCAACGCCGTTCACCAGTTGCACGTAGCGAACATAGGGCAACGCGGCGAGGTACATGAACAGCGAACCAACATATTCGCCGCTTCCCTGATACTTGGAAAACGAGGCATCCGCGGGTGAAAATCCGCCCGTCGCGATGGTGGCAAAGCCGTTCACGACCGCATCAAGCGGCGTCATCCCGATGGCCGCGTAGGTGGCGATGCAGATCAGCGTCAGCCCGACATAGACCACAAGCAGCTGTTGCGCGATGTCGGTCGCGCGCGGCAGGGCCTTGCCGAACGTGTCAAAGCCCTCGGTCCGGAAGAACTGCATGCCCCCGACCCGCATCAGGGGCAGGAAGATCATCGCGATGAACGCGATGCCAAGCCCCCCCAGCCAGTTCAGCATCCCGCGCCACAGGTTCATCCCGGCGGGCAGCTCGTCAAGGTCGAAGATCACCGTGGCCCCGGTCGTGGTGATGCCGGACACCGCCTCGAAGTAGGCATATTGCAGGCTCAGGCCCGGCGCGCCGATCCAGAACGGCAGCGCGCCGAAGAACGGCACCAGAAACCAGATCCCCGCCGTCAGAAGGTAGGCCTGCCGCGTATCCAGCGCCCGGCCAAGCGCATTGCCGGTCGACAGGGTCAGCGCGGCACCCGTCACCCCGGTCAGCGCCGCCGAGGCGAGGAAGGCATGGCCGTTGTCCAGCCCCGCCCGCCAGTCGATGATGGCGGGCGCAAGCATCAGGATCGCCAGCACGATCAGGATACGGCCGATGACGTAGGCGACGGGACGGAAGTCAACCATGGTTGGGCATGGCTACGCGCCCCGGCGCCACAGGTCAATCGCCTCTCAGCGCCGGTGGATCAGCGTCTGGAACAGATGCGGGTCCAGGCTTTCAGAGGCAAAGGTCGCGCCTTCGGTCAAGAGGCTGACCGCATCGTGGCTGTGCAGGGACTCCTGATGGCTTGCAACCACCCGGAAATCACCGATCCGCGGGTCGGTCCGCAAGGCCTCGCAGAACAGCCGCGCCGCATCCTCGACGAAGATCGGGTTCGCCGCGTTCAGTTCGGCGAAGGCCTGCTCGTCCTCGCGCTTGACCATCACCTGCGTCTCGGTGACCACGGCGCCGCGCGCCAGATCGATCAGGTCCTCCAGCGCCATGCCACCGGTCAGCACCACCGACAGGCGCGCCACCGACCGCTGCGAATGGGGCGTGGCCAGCTGACCCCGGACGGCACGGGCATGTTCGGAAAGCTCCAGGCTGCACGGGCAGGTCGAGGAATAGACATAGTCCAGATGAACGATCCGCTGGCGCAGGCCCGCCTGCTCCACAAGCTCCAGCGCGATGTCGTAATACTGCCAGCCGGACAGGCCCGACCGCAGCGACTCCAGCCGCATCGGAAAGGACATCCGCATCTGGATGCGCGCGTCAAAGCTGCCCAGGTCGGACTTGTAATCGTCCAGCGCCGCCTCGATCACCCCGAACGAGAACTCCTTCCCGGCATGGGCATAGAACGAGCGCATGATGCGGCTCATGTTGATGCCCTTCTTCTCGGCCTCGAGACTGACGGTGCCGGTGACGCTGGTTTCCAGCACCAGCGGCGCCCCGTCACGGGTGGCAAAGCGGACAGGCAGGCGGAAGTTGGAAATGCCCACATGCTGGATCCGCGCCTTCGCACCGCGGATCAGGCTGGAGGGCCCGTTCTGCAGGTCCGGCATCGACCGCAGATATGCCGCATCGGGCCGGAAACCGGCCGGGTATTCGCGTGACAAAGCCGGATAGCCCTGCCCCGGCACCAGCCAGCCGACCGCCGAATCCAGCCGCGATATATCCTCGTCCGAGGATTTTCCCGCCCACTTGCGCAAAGTCGAAAGCGCGGCCTCCGCCTCTTCGCGGGTCGGCAGGCGGTCGATGTCGGGGGTATGGATGTTCATCGGGCAGGTCCTTTCGGTTCAGGCAGGCCCGTCCGGGCAGCCATCAATTTCCGGAGTATTTTACGCAGGCCACCTGCCGTCGGATCACCCTGGTCCGTGGCATTGTTACCCGAAATAAGCATTCCGCCGCCCAAAGCAAGCGCGGAATGCGACCGTTACGCCACTGAAAGCGCCCGGGTCAGATCGGCGACCAGATCGCCCGCATCCTCCAGCCCCAGCGACAGCCGGATCAGACCGGGCGTGATCCCCAAAGCGTCCTTCTGCTCCTGCGGCAGCCGCTGGTGCGTTGTCGTCGCCGGATGGGTCACAATGGTCTTGGCATCGCCCAGATTGTTGGAAATCTTCGCGATCGCCAACGCGTTCATGAAACGGAATGCCGCCGCCTTCCCGCCCGCGACCTCGAAGGCGACCAGCGTCCCGCCCGACCCCATCTGCGCCATCGCCAGCCCATGCTGCGGGTGGCTTGCCAGCCCCGGATAGATCACCCGGGTCACCTTGGGATGCGCCGCAAGCGCCTGCGCCACGGTCAGCGCCGCATCCGCCATCGCCCGGCAGCGCAAGTCCAGCGTCGCCATGCCGTTCAGATGCATCCAGGCGGTGAAGGGCGACATCGAGCCACCGGTGTGCTTCATGAACGGCTCCAGCACCTTGCGGATGAAGTCGCGGCCGGCACAGACCACTCCACCCAGGGCCCGCCCCTGCCCGTCGATATGCTTGGTCGTGGAATAGACCACCACATCCGCGCCCTGCTCGACGGCCCGCGAGAAGATGGGAGTCGCAAAGACGTTGTCGCAGATCACCAGCGCGCCCGCGGCATGGGCAATCTCGCTGACGGCGCGGATATCGACCAGCTCCAGCGTCGGGTTCGACATGGATTCGAAGAACACGGCCCGCGTCCCCGGCACCACGGCCCCGCGCCACTGGTCCAGATCCGCACCGTCAACGAAGGTCACCCTGACCCCGAACCGCTGCAACACCTCCTCCAGCACATAAAGACAGGATCCGAACAGCGCCCGGGACGAGACCACATGATCCCCGGCCCGCAGGCACGCCATCAACGCGCCCGACACCGCCGCCATGCCCGAGGCGGTGGCGAAGGCATCCTCGGTGCCCTCCAGCGCCGCGATCCGTTCCTCGAACATCCGCGTCGTGGGGTTGCCATAGCGGGCGTAGATGAACTCGTCCTCGCCCGCCTTCACGAACCGGGCTTCGGCGGCCTCGGCCGTCGGGTAGACGAAGCCCTGCGTCAGGAAGATCGCCTCGGCCATCTCACCGTACTGGCTGCGGCGGCTGCCTTCATGCACCAGCCGGGTGCGGGTCTTCCAGTCCTGCGTCATCCTGCGCGGCCCCCCGGCCAATGAAAAGCCCCGGACAACCGAGAGGTGCCGGGGCCAAGCCCTTCACCTCTTTAGCGGTTTGTTTACCGTGGCCCGCAATCCGGAGGACAAATCGCCACGGTCGATTGCATACGCCGCCCGACGCCCGTGGTCAACCCGCCACCTGGTGCGTCGGGGACCTGTCACACCGGGGTGCGCAATAAAGAAGGGCGCCTCGCGGCGCCCTGATGAAAGGACTTCTGATTGAAGGTCTTGGGGGGGAAATCTTGGGCCCTCGGGAACAAGCTCCGCGTCACGCCTTGCGACCGGTGTCGTCCAGATTGATGACTGTCAGCACCATCGCCCGCAGCACGGTGTGGCCGATGATCGGCAGGACGGCCCAGAACAGCAGCCAGTACGAAGTGTCGACCGCACGGATCATCGTTTCGTTCATCAGCAGGAAGCCGAAATTGTAGACCACCATCATCCGGGTCAGGTTCGGCAAATGCTCGCGCATCTCGGCATCCTGGTACT
>NCDY01000006.1 GCA_002280405.1 Rhodobacterales bacterium 32-66-9
GGCTACACCGCGCTCGGCATCCCCGTCACGAAGCTCGTGGGATAGGTCTGTCCAGGGATAGGGAAAGTCCGGCCATCAGCCGATTTGTGCAACAGAGCCCGATGAGATCGCCAAGATCGAGCGGGCGGTGAAGCGCCTGCATGAGCTGAGCGAGCCGCCCGAAGCCTTGACCGAGGCCCAGATCGAGGCCTTGAGATGCATTGCAGGGGGCGACCGGTTTGCTGCCGCGGCAGAAAAGCTGGGAATCTCGGAGAGCGCGCTGAAAGCCCGGATCAGTTCTGCCCGCGATCGCCTGATGGCGCGGACAACTGCCGAAGCGATCCAGCGTGCGAAGGACAACCGTCTGATCTGAGGCGTCTCCTGCAAGGTTACGATTTAACCCAGCCTGCAGGAGGACCCTATGCAGACCACGACGCTTTCCTTTGCCAACATGCACAACCATGGCGAGCTTTTCGCCAACATGTTGCGCGCCAGACGTGAGCTATTCATCGTCCACAACAAGTGGAACCTGCCCGAGGCAATGGGCATGGAATACGACCAGTATGACACGCCCGCCAGCCGCTGGGTCGTGGTGCATGACGAGACCGGCAAGGTTCTGGCCGGCAACCGGCTGACCCCGACGACGCATGGCTGCGGCATCTACAGCTACATGATCCGCGATGCGCAACGTGGACTTCTGGAGACGATCCCGGCAAACCTCTTGCACGATCCCGCCCCCGTCGGGGGGCACATCTGGGAAAGCTCGCGCCTGTTCGTGGCGCATGACACGCCGGCAGCGATCCGCCGGCGGGTCCATACGCAGCTGATCATGCAGCTTGGAGAGACCGTGCGCAGCCTGGGCGCCACGCATTGCCTGACGCTCTTGTCGGCAACCTGGCCGCGCTGGGCAGACCGCGTCGGCGTGAAGATGCGGGCGATGGGGCCGGTCCTGCTGATCGACGAGATCGAGAACCAGGTGGTCGAGATGGATTTCTCGGGCACGAAACATTGATCTGCGCGCAGGCAGGCAGCCGGGTTCTCCTGTTGCCTGTCCTGCGGTTCCCGACCAGATTGCCCGCGACAACCGTCTGGCGACTCCCTCATGCTGCGTCTTTCCCTGCTTTTGCTCCTGATCCTGCTGCGACCGATCTCGGCCCAGACGGCGGTTCCGCAGACCGCCGGCGAGCTGTCGCTCTCCTTTGCTCCGGTGGTGCGCGAGACGGCACCGGCGGTGGTGAACATCTATGCACGGCAGCTGGTGCAGGACCGGACGAACCCCTATGCCGGCGACCCGTTCTTCGACCAGTTCTTCCAGGACCTGAACCGTCCCCCGCGCGTGCAGAATTCGCTTGGGTCGGGAGTGATCGCCGGAGCGGACGGTATCGTGGTGTCCAACTACCATGTGATTGCCGACGCCACCGACATCCGCGTCGTGCTGGCAGACCGGCGCGAATTCGCGGCGCGGGTGCTGCTGGCGGACCCGCAGGGTGACCTTGCCGTGCTCAAGGTCGACGCCAAGGTTCCGCTGCCGGCGCTGCAGCTTGGGGACAGCGACGCGTTGCAGGTCGGCGACCTGGTGCTTGCGATTGGCAACCCTTTCGGCGTTGGGCAGACGGTCAGCTCGGGCATCGTTTCGGGTCTGGCGCGGTCCGCCTTGCAGGTCGGCGATGGCACGGGATACTTCGTGCAGACCGATGCGCCGATCAACCCCGGCAATTCAGGCGGGGCGCTGGTCGACATGCGGGGGCGGCTCGTCGGGATCAACACCGCGATCCTGACCAAGGACGGCGGTTCGAACGGGATCGGCTTTGCGATCCCCTCCAACCTCGTGGCATCAGAGATCGCGCAAGCGCGGGCCGGGGAAACACGGTTCCGTCGGCCCTGGGCCGGAATGACGGGTCAGGAAGTGGACGGCGCCCTGGCCGAGACGCTTGGCATGGAACGACCGGTCGGGGTGATGATCACCGCCCTGCATCCGCAAAGCCCCTTCGCGGCCGCAGGGCTGACCGAGGGCGATGTCGTGCTGTCGTTGGAAGACGCCAAGGTCAACACGCCGCAAGAACTGCTCTACCGGCTTTCGGTTCTGGGCGAGGGCGCCCGGCGGATGACCTTCTTGAAGGAGGGTTCGCCCAGGGAGGCGGTGGTCAAGCTGACGTCGGCGCCGGACGTGCCGGATCGCCAGGTCACACGGGTGACCGAGGACGTCGTCCTGCGCGGATCGGTCCTGGCGCGGGTCAATCCGGCCGTCATCGCCGAGCTGAACCTGCCGGTGCGGGCCGAGGGCGTGGTCGTGCTGGAAAGCTCGGACTTCGCCATGAACATCGGTCTGCAGGCCGGAGATATCCTTGTCGCCATCAACGGGCGCGCGGTCGCAACGCCGGCGGACGCGCTGGCGGCGGCGCAGGAACCGTCTCGGCGCTGGCAGATCGATCTGATCCGCGGCGGCAAGCCGAAACGGGTGCGCTTCCGGCTTTAGTCCGCCCCTCCGCTTGGCTAAGGTGACGGCATGGCCGACCTGTTCGACATGCCCTCTCCCCAGCCTGACGGCGGCCCTCGGCCTCTGGCCGACCGGCTTCGGCCTCGGTCGCTGTCCGAGGTCATCGGGCAGGACAAGGTTCTGTCGCGCGATGGACCGCTGGGCGCGATGCTGGCGGCCGGATCCTTGTCGTCGCTGGTTCTCTGGGGGCCCCCGGGTGTTGGCAAGACCACCATCGCGCGGCTGCTGGCGGACGAGACCGACCTCCACTTTGTCCAGATCAGCGCGATCTTCACCGGCGTTCCCGACCTGCGGAAGGTCTTCGAGGCGGCACGGCTGCGACGACAGAATCTCCGGGACGGGAAGACGCGGGGCACGCTTCTGTTCGTCGATGAAATCCACCGCTTCAACAAGGCGCAGCAGGACGGTTTCCTGCCGCATATGGAGGACGGAACGATCATTCTGGTGGGGGCCACGACGGAAAACCCATCCTTTGAACTGAACGCCGCCCTTCTGTCTCGGGCGCAGGTCATCGTGTTGGAACGGCTGTCGCTGGCCGATCTGGAGCGTCTGGCGCAGAGGGCGGAACAGGACCTGGGACAGGCGCTGCCGCTGAAAGGCGAGGCGCGCGAGGCGATGCTGGAAATGGCGGACGGTGACGGCCGGGCAGTGTTGAACCTGATCGAGCAGGTTTCAGCCTGGAAGCTGGACTCTCCGCTCACCCGTGACCAGTTGGCGCAGCGCCTGATGCGGCGGGCGGCGAAATACGACAGGTCCGGGGACGAACACTACAACCTGATTTCCGCGCTGCACAAGTCGGTGCGCGGCTCGGACCCCGACGCGGCGCTTTACTGGTTCGCCCGGATGCTGGAAGGCGGCGAGGATCCGCGCTTTCTGGCCCGCAGGATCACCCGGATGGCGGTCGAGGACATCGGGCTGGCCGACCCGCAGGCCGAGGCAGTTTGTCTGGACGGATGGCAGACTTATGAGCGGCTTGGCAGCCCCGAAGGCGAGTTGGCGCTGGCGCAGGCGCTGGTCTACCTTGCGCTCGCACCGAAGTCGAACGCGGTCTATGTCGCCTACAAGGCCGCCCGGGCAGCAGCGCGGGAGACGGGCAGTCTGATGCCGCCGAAGCATATCCTGAACGCCCCGACGAAGATGATGAGGGAACAGGGCTATGGATCTGGCTATGCCTATGATCATGAGGCCGAGGACGGATTCTCGGGCCAGAACTATTTCCCCGAAGGCATGAAGCGCCCGCTCTGGTATCTGCCCCCCGAACGCGGCTTTGAACGCGAACTGAAGAAGCGGCTGGACTATTTCGCCAAGCTGAGAGCGAAACGGCAGGAGGGGTAGGGGCCGATGTCTTCGACAAGATCGCGCCCGGGTCGCCTGGCACCCGGGGGCGGAGCATTCGAATGTTCCGGTGGGGCGCGCGGAAAGATTGACAATCCGCCGCCGCCGCCGCAAAGGACGCCGATGGTCCAGACCCTGATCCAGGTCGCCCTTGGCGGCGCAATCGGTGCCAGCTTGCGCTATCTGACCAGTCTTGGTGCGATGCGCTGGATCGGCCCGGGTTTTCCCTATGCCACGGTGATCGTGAACGTGCTTGGCTCCTTTCTGATGGGAGTCCTGGTTGTTGTCCTGGCGCGCAAGGGCGGCACGCAGCTTGCCCCGTTTCTGATGACCGGCATCCTGGGCGGCTTCACCACCTTCTCGGCGTTCTCGCTGGACACGCTGACGATATGGGAGCGCGGCCAGCACGGACTTGCGCTGCTGTATGTCGGGGTATCGGTCGTCCTGTCCCTTGCCGCCATCGTGGCCGGGCTTGCGGTGGCGAGGGCATTTGCATGACCGTCCAGACCCTGACCGTAACCGAAGACGAAGGCGAGCAGCGGCTGGACAAGTGGTTGCGCCGCCGCTTCCCGCATCTGACGCAAGGCGCGGTCGAGAAGCTGTGCCGGACCGGGCAGATCCGGGTCGACAAGGGCCGCGTCAAGGCTTCGGACCGGGTGATGCCGGGCATGGCGGTCCGGGTGCCGCCGTTGCCGCCCGAGGGTGCGCCTGCCGACCCGCGTCCGCAGGGCATCAGCGCGGCGGATGCGAAGATGATCCAGAGCGCCGTCCTGTTCCGGGACGAACATCTCATCGTGCTGAACAAGCCTGCGGGCCTGCCGTCGCAGGGCGGCAGCGGTCAGGGCGACCGCCATGTCGACGGTTTGGCCGAAGCCTTGAAATTCGGCTACAAGGACAAGCCGAAACTGGTTCACAGGCTGGACAAGGATACCTCGGGCGTCCTGATGCTGGCGCGAACCGACCGTGTGGCGCGGGCCTTGTCCGAGGCGCTGCGCCACCGGGCCGCGCGCAAGATCTACTGGGCCGTCGTCGCCGGGGTGCCGCATCCCCGGCAGGGCTCGATCAAGTTCGCGCTCGAGAAGGCTCCGGGCCGGGGCAGGGGCGGCGAGGGCGAGAAGATGCTTTGCGTCCATCCTGCCAGGATGGCCGAGCATCCCGATGCCAAGCGCGCCCACACCGACTACTTCACGCTCTGGTTCCTGGGGACGCGGCTGTCCTGGATGGCGCTGGAACCCGTGACCGGCCGCACGCACCAGCTGCGTGCCCATATGGCCGAGATCGGGCATCCGATCCTGGGCGATGGCAAGTATGGCGGATCGGCCTCGGACAATCCGGGCGACGGCTGGGGCGCGGGTGGCGGGGGCGATCTGTCGAAGAAGCTGCACCTTCACGCCCGATCCCTGACCATCGAGCATCCGATCCTGAAAAAACCGATGACTTTCACCGCGCCTTTGCCGGACCACATGGCGCGAACCTGGAAGCTCTTGGACTGGAAGGAGGCGGACGTTCCCGCCGATCCCTTCGAGGCGATCAGATGAGCGTCTGGGCCGCGCGTCGGTTCTGGACCCAGGCTGCGGTCGTGCCCGCCCCGGGCGGCTTTGCAATAGGGCTGGATGCCCGCCAGGTCCGAACGCCGCGAAAGGCGGCGCTGATCCTGCCAACCGCCGCGCTGGCCGAAGCGGTGGCCGCCGAGTGGCTGGCGCAAGGCGACAGGGTCGATCCGGCCACGATGCCTTTCACGCGCACGGCGAATTCGGCCATCGACACGGTGACCGGGCAGTTCGACGCCATCGTGCAGATCGTGGCCGACTACGGCGGCAGCGACCTGTTGTGCTATCGGGCCGAAGGACCGGAAGATCTGGTCGTCAGACAATCCGATGCCTGGGACCCGCTGCTGTCCTGGGCCGCAGGCAGCCTTGGCGCCCCTCTGCGCACCACCTCGGGCATCGTGCATGTCGCGCAGGCCCCGGACAGTCTGGCGGCGTTGCGGCGGCTGGTCGAGAGGCTGACCCCGTTCCAACTTGCCGCGTTCCACGATCTTGTCTCGCTGTCGGGATCGCTGATCCTCGCCCTTGCGCTGACACGGCGCCACATCACCGTCGACGAGGCCTGGCGCAGGTCGCGCATCGACGAGGATTGGCAGATTTCGCAGTGGGGCGAAGACGAGGAAGCGGCGGAAGTGGCCAGGCACAAGCACGCGGCTTTCCTGCAGGCCGACCGATTCTATGGATTGTGCGGGTAACAAGTTCGCCCGGAACCCGTGAAAGCCGCGATCGCAAGGCGGTTCGGCTGCCGTAACGCGGCTAAATCAGACATTTTTCCCGATTGCGGCAGAGGCCGCTTGACCAACAAAAGCCCTTTCGCCGAAACTGTCGGGCAGTGGGGGCATCATCGCACCTGCAACGTCACCGGCGCGACAGAATTGCGCTGCATAAAAAACGTGACCCCCGAAGGGTCACTTACTCAGGAAGAGGTAAGAATGAAAAAATCCGTATTCTTCGGCGCGCTTGCGGCCACCACGCTGGTCGCGGGCCTGGCCGGTGCGGCGACCCTTGAGGACGTCAAGGCGCGGGGCGAGCTGATCTGCGGGTCGAACACCGGCCTGACCGGCTTTGGTGCCCCCGATGCCAGCGGCAACTGGACCGGCTTCGACGTCGACCTGTGCCGCGCCGTCGCCGCCGCGATCTTCGGCGATGCGACGAAGGTCAAGTTCGTTCCGACCACGGGCGAAACCCGCTTTACCGCGCTGCAGTCGGGCGAAGTCGACCTTCTGGTCCGCAACTCGACCTGGACCGCCTCGCGCGACAGCGAGCTGGCCCTGGATTTCGTCGCGGTGAACTACTACGACGGCCAGGGCTTCATGGTGAAGAAGGACCTGGGCGTCTCGTCGGCGAAGGAACTGGACGGTGCCACCGTCTGCATCCAGACCGGCACCACGACCGAGCTGAACCTGGCCGACTTCTTCAAGCAGAACAACATCACCTACCAGCCGGTCACGGTCAACGACGACAGCGAGGCGCAGCGCCAGTATCTGGCCGGGGCCTGCGACGCCTACACCACCGACGCCTCGGGACTGGCCGCCAGCCGTGCGACCATGCCGGATGCCGAAAACCACATCATCCTGCCAGAAATCATCTCGAAGGAACCTCTCGGCCCGGTGGTTCGCCACGGCGACAACCAGTGGGCTGACCTTGTTCGCTGGACTTTCTACGCGCTGCTGGTCGCCGAAGAAAAAGGCATCACGCAGGCGAATGTCGAGGAAGTCCTGGCTTCGACCGCTGACGAGGAAGTCAAGCGTCTCCTCGGCGCGTCGGGCGACATGGGCGCCAAGTTCGGCCTGGACAACGCGGCCTTCAAGAACGCGATCAAGGCCGTCGGCAACTATGGCGAAATCTTCGCCCGCAACATCGGTGAAGGGACGTCGATCAACCTTGCCCGCGGGTTGAACGCGCTCTGGACCCAGGGCGGCCTGCAATACGCCCCGCCGTTCCGTTGATCCGTGACCCGGGGGCGCCCTCTGGCGCCCCCGCTTTCAGTCCGGCGACAACCTGACAGACTTGGGGCACCGACCCCGCAACCACCGGGACACCCGGGGTCGTCTTCGGGAAACAGGGGGAAACGATGGCATTGGCCGCGGACGCGCCGAAGGACAGCTTTCGGCTTTCGATGCTTGTCTACGATACGCGCTATCGGTCCTATACAATTCAGATCGTGGTGCTGGTGCTGTTCGGCATGGCGCTTGCCTGGCTGCTGAACAACACCGCGCAGAACCTTGCGTTGCGCGGGAAAGAGTTCAACTTCGGCTTCCTGTGGCAGCGCGCCGGCTACGACATCGGTCAGCAGCTGATCCCCTACAGCAATGACAGCACGCATTTCCGCGCGCTTCTGGTCGGCCTGCTGAACACGCTGGTCGTTGCCTTCTGGGGCTGCATCTTCGCGACGGTGATCGGAACCATTGTCGGCGTTCTGCGCCTGTCGAAGAACTGGCTCGTCAGCCGCCTGATGACCGTCTACGTCGAGATGTTCCGCAATGTGCCGCTGCTTTTGTGGATCCTGCTGTCCTACGTCATCCTGTCCGAAACGACGCCCGCGCCCCGCGATTTCCGGGTTACCGACGAGATGGCGGCTGCGGGCACGGAACCTGCGGCTTCGATGATGTTCTTCGACACCGTTGCCGTCACCAACCGCGGGACCAACATCCCGGCGCCGGTGTTCGAGCGCGGGCTCGGCACGCTCGACCTTGGTTTCATGTCCTTGAACCTTACCTTCTGGGCGGTCGCCGCCGTCATCGTCGCTTCGGTTTTCGTCAACCGCAGAATGGTGGTCGGCGCCCGTGCGCAGCAAGAGGCGACCGGCATCCGTCCGGTCATCTGGTGGAAGTCCATCCTGATCCTGTTCGGCCCGGTCATCGCGCTGCTGGTCGCGATGGGGCTCGATCTGGAGGTTCCCGAACTCAAGGGGTTCAACTTCCAGGGCGGCATCCTCGTTGCGCACAGCTTTACCGCGCTGACCATCGCGCTCAGCCTCTACACCGCCGCCTTCGTCGCCGAGATCGTGCGCGCGGGCATCCTTGCCATCTCCCGCGGCCAGACCGAAGCGGCCTTCGCCCTGGGCCTGCGCCCCAACCGCACGATGAGCCTGATCATCCTGCCGCAGGCGCTGCGCGTCATCATCCCGCCGCTGATCAGCCAGTATCTGAACCTGACCAAGAACACCTCGCTTGGCATCGCGGTCAGCTATCTGGACCTGCGCGGCACGCTGGGCGGGATCACGCTGAACCAGACGGGGAGGGAGCTTGAGAGCATGCTCCTGATGATGATGATCTACCTCTCGCTCAGCCTCATCATCTCGGCGGTGATGAACATGTACAACCGAGCCGTCCAGCTGAAGGCGCGCTAAGATGGACCAGCACTTTGCCCGAACCGACATGCTGCCACCCCTGCCGCCGCCGATTGCCGAACGCGGCGCGGTCAAATGGATGCGCGAGAACCTGTTCTCGTCAGCCCTGAACATCGTCCTGACCGTTCTGGGGGTTCTGGCGATCTTCTGGCTGGTCAAGTCGTCGCTGCCCTGGTGGTTGAACTCGGTCTGGAATGCCAACTCGCTGTCGGAATGCCGTCAGATTGTCGCCGCCAACGCCGGAGAGGGAGCGACCGGTGCCTGCTGGGCGATGATCCGGCAATGGTGGGGCGCGTTCATCTTCGGCTTTTACCCGCCGGATCAGTGGTGGCGGCCGATCACCGCCTTCGGCTTGCTGCTGAGTGCCCTCGCGCCGGTCCTGTTTTCTGGTCAGAAGCGAAACCTGATCATCGTGTTGGGCGGCGTTGCGGTCTTCCTGCTGGTGGCGCTGACGCTTGCCGACGCACCCGGTGGTGCCTTCGCCCTGGCGATCCTGTTGGTTGCGGGACTTCTGGGGCTGGCGCTGGTGCAGCCGGGCAGGCTTTTCTGGTTCACGCTGGTCTATCCCGCCTTGTGTTTCTGGCTGCTTTGGGGCGGCCCGATCTGGTCGCCGATTGTGGCGATGGCCGGATTTGGCGTGCTGTATGCGGTGTTCCGCCTGTCATCGTCGGTGATCGGGCTTGCTCCGGCGGCGGGTGCCGGGATCGTCGCGGCCGCATTTTGGTGGCTTTACCTTGAAGAACCCGTGGTGCGCGCGTTGCAGACTGCGCTGCCCTTCGCGCTGCAATCCATCAACTCCGACCAGTTCGGTGGGTTTCTGCTGGCCATCGTCATCGGCGTCACCGGCATCACCTTCTCGCTGCCCATCGGCATCCTTCTTGCCCTTGGCCGCCAGTCGGACATGCTGATCGTGAAAACCCTCTCCGTCGGGTTCATCGAGTTCATCCGCGGCGTGCCCCTGATCACGCTCCTGTTCACCGCCTCGCTGCTGCTGCAATACTTCCTGCCGCCGGGCACCAACTTCGACATCATCCTGCGCGTCATCATCCTGGTGACCTTCTTCGCGGCCGCCTACCTCGCCGAGGTGATCCGGGGCGGTCTGGCGGCCCTGCCGCGCGGCCAGTACGAGGCGGCGGATGCCCTCGGCCTCGATTACTGGCGGGCGCAGCGGCTGATCATCCTGCCGCAGGCGCTGAAAGTGTCGATCCCGTCGATCGTGTCGACCTTCATCGGCCTGTTCAAGGACACCACGCTGGTCGCCTTCGTCGGTCTGATGGACCCGCTGAAGGGCGTCACCCAGATCGTCCGCGCCGACATCAACTGGAAGGGCATCTACTGGGAGCCCTATATCTTTGTCGGGGCGATTTTCTTCCTCATATGCTTCGGCATGTCGCGCTACTCGATGCACCTCGAACGCAAGCTGAAGACCGATCATCGCTAAGGACATATCATGGCAGACGCGGCAAAAATGCAGGTCTCGGACGAAGTCGCGATCCAGATCAGCGGCATGAACAAGTGGTACGGCCAGTTCCACGTCCTGCGCGACATCAACATGACCGTCCAGCGCGGCGAACGGATCGTGATCTGCGGCCCGTCGGGATCGGGCAAGTCGACGCTGATCCGCTGCATCAACCGGCTGGAGGAACATCAGCAGGGCAGGATCGTCGTGGACGGGACCGAACTCACCAACGACCTGAAGAACATCGACAAGGTGCGCTCCGAAGTCGGCATGGTGTTCCAGCACTTCAACCTGTTCCCGCACCTCACGATCCTGGAAAACCTGACGCTGGCCCCGATCTGGGTGCGGAAGGTGCCGAAGCGCGAGGCCGAGGAAACCGCGATGTATTTCCTGCAAAAGGTGAAGATCCCGGAACAGGCGCACAAGTATCCCGGCCAGCTTTCCGGCGGCCAGCAGCAGCGCGTCGCCATCGCCCGGTCGCTCTGCATGAAGCCCCGGATCATGCTGTTCGACGAGCCGACCAGCGCGCTCGACCCCGAGATGATCAAGGAAGTGCTGGATACGATGATCGAGCTGGCCAAGGAAGGCATGACCATGCTGTGCGTCACGCACGAGATGGGCTTTGCCCAGGCTGTCGCGAACCGTGTGATCTTCATGGACCAGGGCCAGATCGTCGAGCAGAACGAGCCGAAGGAGTTCTTCAACAACCCCAAAAGCGACCGGACCAAGCTGTTCCTCAGCCAGATCCTTGGGCACTGATCCGGGGCTCACGCTTGGTCAGAGACTGCCGGGCGGGGATCAGGACCGGCCCGATCAGGATCCGCTCGGCGCCATCGTGACCGCCGACGTCGCGCGGGACGCAAGGCTGCCCCCCATCCATCCTTTGCAGACCCTGTACGTTCAGGACGCCAGTTTCGAGGCTGCCAGCCGGCTCTGCGCCGTCGCGGAGTCGACAGTAAGCACCAAGTCAAGCTTCGCCAGGTTCGGCTCTCTCGAAATGATCCATGGTTTTGTCTTCGACAACTCTCTCTCGACCGCTGACGCCAATGCTTTGCGGGCGCGGGGAATCGAGATGCTGGTCGCCTAGATCGGGACGATGTTTGCTGGAAACATCATCCCGATCTCGATTCCCGGTGGTCGCGTGAGTGATGCGGAAAACCGGAGTCCACTTATCCTCATCACGCTAAAGCCCCCCGATCGCAGAGCTGAGCCGAAAGCTGATCGCCTCGGCGATATGCGGTTTGCGGACCGTCGGGCTGGCATCCAGATCGGCGATGGTCCGGGCCACGCGCAAGACGCGATGGTAGCCCCGCGCCGAAAGCCCCATCCGCTCGGCAACCCGTCCGATCAATTCCTTGCCCTCGGCATCGGGCGAGGCGTGTTCTTCCAGCGCGGCACCTTCAAGATCGGCATTCACACGCAGGTCCTGCACGTCGGCAAAGCGCGCGGTCTGACGGGCACGCGCCGCTGTCACCCGATCGGCGATGACGGCCGAACTTTCGCCCGAGGCAGGCAGGTCGAGATCGGTGAAGGCCACGGGCGGAACCTCGACCCGCAAATCGAAACGATCCATGAGCGGACCGGAAATGCGGCCAAGGTAATCCTCGCCACAGATCGGGGCGCGGCCACAGGCGCGGTTTGGATCGGACAGATAGCCGCATTTGCACGGGTTCGCGGCCGCGATCAGCAGGAACCGGCAGGGATAGCGGATGTGGGCGTTGGCGCGGGCGACCATCACGGTTCCGGTCTCGATCGGCTGGCGCAGTGTGTCAAGCACCGCGCGGGGAAATTCCGGGAACTCGTCAAGGAAGAGGACACCGTTGTGGGCAAGGGAAATCTCGCCCGGCTTCGCGCCGCGCCCGCCTCCGACGATGGCGGCCATGGAGGCGGTGTGGTGCGGCTCGCGGAACGGCCGATCGCGGGAGATGCCGCCTTCGCTCAGCAGACCCGCGAGGGAGTGGATCATCGAGGTCTCCAGCGCCTCGGGGGCCGAGAGTGGCGGCAGGATTCCGGGAAGGCGGGCGGCCAACATGGACTTTCCCGAGCCGGGGGTTCCGACCAGGAACAGGTGGTGCCGACCGGCAGCCGCGATCTCCAGGGCGCGTTTGGCGCGTTCCTGGCCCTTCACTTCGCGGAAATCGCGCAGAGGACCCTTGCGCGGAACCTCGCCGGCTTCGGCCGGACTCAGCAGTGTCCGGCCGGTGTAGTGGTGCAGGACGTCTTCCAGCGAAGCGGCGGCAAGCACGGTCGTCGCACCGACCCAGGCGGCCTCGGCCCCGCAGGCCTTGGGGCAGAGGAGCGTGCGATCTTCCACGGCAGCCGCCATCGCGGCGGGAAGTGCGCCCGCAACCGGGACCAGTCGGCCATCGAGAGAAAGCTCGCCCAGGGCAACGGTGGCTTCGATGTCCTCGCGCGGAATGATCTCGAGCGCCGCCAGAAGGGCGACAGCGATCGGAAGATCGAAGTGCGATCCTTCCTTGGGCAGGTCGGCGGGCGACAGGTTCACCGTGATCCGTTTGGCAGGCAGCGCGATGGACAGCGCCTGAAGTGCGGCGCGGACCCGCTCTTTGGCTTCCGTCACGGCCTTGTCCGGCAGGCCCACCAGGGTGAAGCAGGGCGAGCCGGGCGAGATGGCACACTGGACCTCGACAAGGCGCGCTTCGACCCCTTCGAAGGCCACGGTGTAGGCGCGCGCCGTCACCTTGCGGTCCCGCTGCTTTGGGCGACCGGTGAAACGAGCGCGTTCCGCGCCAGCCTGCTGTCTCGCCTCTGCGCGCGAAGGGCGCGCAACCGGCTCGGGCAAAGAGCCTCTGCCGGGGACATTTCCGGACGGAAAATGCTGTGCCTGGTCCCCGACCGCCCCATCTGCCCCACCCGATTCACCTTGGTTAACGGGTAGGGCGAAATGGTTTACGATTGGTAAAGCGCCATGAACTTCGGCCAGGCTTCGGCGTCGGCCACGGTTTTGTCGCGGCAGAAGGCGTTGCAAAAGCCGAAACGGCGGTCGTAAAGCTCCAGCGCGTGGGTGACGGGCTTGCCGGAATAGGGGCAGGTCTGGTTCACGGTGTCGGTGCCCTCGACAGCTTTGGCGGGCAGGCGCACCGGGCCGGGCCAGTCGCGGCGCGGGTAGTCGCGGCGGTAGAAGTCCTGATCCGCGCCGTCGACAAGGCCCATGGCGCGCCACCGGCGGAAGCTCGGATGACAGAGATGTGCGTTGACGTACAGCATGGCTTGCGCGCCGACCGGCAGGTTGTAGGTGGCGATCCGGGTGGCGACGGGGGCGTAGAAGGCATCGGCGGCGGAATAGGCGCCGCAGAGCCAGGGGGTGGTGGAGCCGGTGGTCTGGCGCGCCCAGGCCCAGAGGGTCTCGAGGCGCCGAAGGTCGGCAAGCACCGCCTCGGGTGGCTGGCAATCGGTGTAACTGACGCGCAGGTTCATCGGGCAATGGCTGCGGAGCGCGGTGAAGCCTGCGTGCATTTCCGCCGCCAGAACCCGCGCGGTGGCGCGGGCATGCGGATCGTGCGGCCAGATCCCGGCCCGCGGGTGGCGGGTCGCCAGTTCCTCGGCGATCGCGATGGTCTCCGGGACGACCGATCCCTCCGGCGTGCGCATCGTCGGTGCGGTTCTTGCCGGGAAATAGTCCTTCAGCACGGTCGCAAGCTCGTCCGTATAAAGCCGGGCGGAACGGGTCGTCACCGGAATCCCGAAGGCGTCGAAAAGAAGCCAGCCGCGCAAGCTCCAACTGGAATAGGCGCGGTCGCCGATCACGAGGTCATAGGTCATGTGTATTGTCCTTTCGCGGGCATTTGAACCGGGCCGGACCGGAAAGGGAAACGCGGAATTGTGGCACGCATCATCACGGACGGTGATTGACCGCTAGAACCCCGGGCGGGGTGAGGGTCAGGCAGGTGACGGAGAGGTTGTCGATCCGGTGGGCAAAGGCCGTCTCGGGGGAGAGATTCTCCGCCCGTTGCAGGGCGGCGACGATCGGGCCGAAATGGGTGACGACGATGAGGTCGGGGGCCCGACCGTCATGGCGGTCAAGCGCGGCCCAGATGCGCCCGGCAAGGGTGTTCCAGCTTTCGCCGCCGGGAGGGGCGATGTCGCCGGGGGTCTCCCAGAAGGCGCGGATGTGGTCGGGGGCTTCGGCCTCGATTTCGGCAAAGGCGCGGGCTTCCCATTTGCCGAAGTGCATTTCCCGCAAGGCTGGGTCATGCGGCAGGCGGGGACGCGGGCCAAGGGCGTCGGCGGTGGTGATGGCACGGGAGAGGTCGGAGGAGATGACGGGAGCGTCGGGCGGCAGATGGGCGTTGAGGCGGGCGAGGGCTGCGGTGTCGGACAGGTCGGCGGCAAGGTCGGTCCAGCCGACCATGGATTTCGCATGGGTCGGCCCGTGACGGACCAGCCAGAACCGGGTCACGGCAACGCGCCCTTCAGCACCATGGGCAGGCCCGCGATCACCGTCACCACCAGCCCCGCCTCGGCGGCAAGGCGCTGGTTCAGCCGACCCTGTTCGTCGCGAAACCGCCGGGCCAACGCATTTTCGGGAACAATCCCCCAGCCGGTTTCGTTGGACACGATGACAACGGGCGCGACGCAGGTTGTCAGCGCAGCGATCAGCTTGCCGGTTTCGGCGACAAGGTCGTGATCTGCAAGGAGGTGATTGGTCAGCCACAACGTCGCACAATCCAGCAGTACGACCTCGTCGCGACCGACCTGGGCCAGCGCCTCGGGCAGCTGCAGCGGAGCTTCGACCGTCATCCAGCCGTCACCCCTTTCGCGGCGATGCCGGGCAATCCGGTCGCGCATCTCGTTGTCCCGCGCTTCCGCGGTCGCGACATAGCGGCGCGCGCGCCCCGACCCAAGCACCAAACTCTCGGCGAAAGCGGACTTCCCCGACCGGGCGCCGCCGATGACCAAGGTGAGGGGCGGAAGTGATCCGGTCACGCGCGGGCTCCGTAGAAGTAGAAAAATCGGGCGATCGCGCCGGGAATGGCTGATCAGGAGGTGGTCATGGCACTTGATGGATATACCGACCTCAGCGTGTCGCGCCAAGCGATGAAGGCAGAGCTTCTGGACGCCGAAACCGAAGTGCGGCTGGCCCGCGCCTGGCGCGACCTGCGCGACGAACGCGCGCTGCACCGGCTGATCACCGCCTACATGCGGCTGGCGATCTCGATGGCGGCCAAGTTCCGCCGCTATGGCGCGCCGATGAACGACCTGATCCAGGAAGCCAGCCTTGGCCTGATGAAAGCGGCGGACAAGTTCGATCCGGAACGCGGCGTGCGGTTTTCGACCTATGCGGTCTGGTGGATCAAGGCCTCGATCCAGGACTATGTGATGCGCAACTGGTCGATGGTGCGGACCGGATCCACCTCCAGCCAGAAGGCGCTGTTCTTCAATCTGCGTCGGGTGCAGGCGAAACTGGAGCGCGAGGCCAGCCAGCGGGGCGAGGCGCTTGACCAGCACCAGTTGCGGCAACTCGTCGCCGCCGAGGTCGGCGTGCCGCTTGCCGATGTCGAGATGATGGAGGGTCGGCTGTCCGGCTCGGACTATTCGCTGAACGCCACACAGTCTTCGGACGAGGACGGACGCGAATGGATCGACGCGCTGGAGGATGAGGGTCAGCAGGCGGCCGAGGCTGTCGAAGGCGCACATGACAGCGCACGCCTGCGGGGCTGGCTGGTGACCGCGATGCAGGGATTGAACCCGCGCGAACGCTACATCGTGGCCGAACGCAAGTTGAAGGACGACGGTCGCACGCTGGAATCGCTTGGCGAAGAACTGGGCCTGTCCAAAGAGCGGGTCCGCCAGCTTGAGGCCGCCGCCTTCGCCAAGATGCGGCGCAGCCTCGAACAGCAGTCGCGCGAGGTGCGCCACTTCCTGACCTGAGCCGTCCGGCGCGGCGGGGAGTTGAGTTTGCCCCGCCGGATGCCTACACCTTGCAGCAGGCCGTCAAGGAGGGCCTGCCCATGCTGGCTGGCAAGCGCATTCTTCTGATCATCGGCGGCGGGATTGCGGCCTACAAGGCGCTGGAGCTGATCCGGCTGATCCAGAAGGCCGGAGGGACGGTGACGCCGGTGCTGACACGGGCCGGGGCAGAGTTCGTGACCCCCCTGTCGGTGGGGGCGCTTGCGAAGGCGAAGGTGCACGAGGCATTGTTCGACCTGACCTCGGAAGCCGAAATGGGCCATATCGAGCTTTCGCGTTCGGCCGACCTTTTGGTCGTGGCACCGGCGACGGCGGATCTGTTGGCGAAGATGGCCGGGGGTCGCGCCGATGATCTGGCCTCGACCGTCCTTCTTGCGACCGACAAGCATGTGCTGGTCGCCCCGGCGATGAACGTGCGGATGTGGCAGCATCCTGCGACGCAGCGCAATCTGGCGGCACTGCGGTCCGATGGGGTGCTTTTCGTCGGCCCGGATGACGGCGAGATGGCCTGCGGCGAGTATGGTCCCGGTCGGATGGCCGAGCCTCCGGCCATCGTCGGTGCGATCTTGGCGGCCTTGGGTGGCGGGCCTTTGGCGGGCAAGCATGTCTTGGTGACCTCTGGCCCGACCCACGAACCCATTGATCCGGTGCGTTATATCGCCAACCGGTCCTCGGGTGCGCAAGGCGCGGCGCTGGCGGCAAGCCTGCGCGATCTGGGCGCGCGGGTGACCTTTGTGACCGGGCCCGCGGTGGTGCCGCCTCCGGTCGGGGTCGATGTGGTGGCCGTCGAAACCGCCGCGCAGATGGCTGCGGCGGTGGTGGCCGCCCTGCCGGCGGACGCTGCGGTGATGGCGGCCGCCGTGGCGGACTGGCGGGTGGTCAACGCGCGCGGTCAGAAGCTGAAGAAGGACGGTTCCGGCAAGCCTCCGGCGCTGGAGTTCGCCGAGACCGCGGATATTCTGGCGTCGCTGTCGAAAGGCCCGAACCGGCCCCGGCTGGTGGTCGGTTTCGCCGCCGAGACGACCGACGTGGTGGCCCATGCCACCGCCAAGCGGGCGCGCAAGGGGTGCGACTGGATCGTGGCCAATGACGTCTCGCCAGAGACGGGAATCATGGGCGGCGTCGAGAATGCGGTGACGCTGATCTCGGACACGGGGGCAGAGGTCTGGCCCCGGATGGGCAAGGACGCCGTCGCCCGGAAACTTGCCGCGCGGATTGCCGAGGCGCTGCGCTGACGGAAGTGCCTCCGGCGGGGATATCTTGGAACAGAAAATGGCAGAGCCGATGCGCCCCGTGGTGAATGTGGTCTGGGAGGACTGGGCCGACCGGTCCTTGCCCTTGCCCGTCTATCAGACGGCCGGGGCGGCGGGGGCGGACCTGTGCGCGAACTTCCCCGTCGAGGCGCGCGTGGCCGGGCTGACGCTGGCACCGATGGGACGGGCGATCTGTCCGACGGGCCTGCGGGTCGCGATCCCGGAAGGCTACGAGATGCAGCTGCGACCCCGGTCCGGCCTTGCCTCGAGGCACGGGATAACCCTGCCGAACACGCCGGGGACGATCGACGCGGATTACCGGGGGCCGCTGGGGGTTTCGCTGATCAATCTCGGGACCGAACCCTACACCATCCGCCACGGGGACCGGGTGGCGCAGGCGGTGGTGGCACCGGTGATGCAGGCGGGCTTTGCGGTGGTGGACAGACTGGACGATACCGACCGGGGGACCGGGGGCTTCGGGTCCACGGGGCGGTCGTGATCGGGCTCTTGGGCTTTGTCGGCCTATGGGCCTTGGGCCGCTGGCGCGGCTGGGGCGATCGCTGGCTGATCGCGGCCACGGCCTGGTGGGCGCTGCTGATGCTGGCCCATCTTCCCCTGCTGGTCGAAAGCCCTCTGGCCCGGGTGCTGGGCGGCGATCTCGGTGCCTGGCTGGTCTTCGGCCTTCTGTCGGCTGTCGGGCTCGGCTACCGCGAGGCGCTGCGCGCGCTCAGGAGGCGCAAGGTCGCAGAGCCTGTCGTCACGCCACCAACAGGCACTTTCCGCGAGGCAGAACTGGACCGCTACGCCCGCCACATCATCCTGCGCGAGATCGGTGGGCCCGGGCAGAAGCGGCTGAAGGCGGCAAGGGTGCTGGTGGTCGGGGCGGGAGGCTTGGGGTCCCCGGCGCTCTTGTATCTGGCGGCGTCGGGGGTGGGGCTGATCGGCGTGATCGACGATGACCTGGTGGAGGGGTCGAACCTGCAGCGGCAGGTGATCCATACCGATGGGCGGATCGGAATGCCGAAGGTCTTCTCGGCGGAAATCGCGATGCGGGCCTTGAACCCGTTCATCGAGGTTCGCCCCTACCATCGGCGACTGACCGAGGAGAATGCCCGGACCCTGGTTGCGGACTATGACCTGGTGCTGGACGGGACCGATGACTTCGACACCCGCTATCTGGTCAACCGCGCCTGCGTGGCGGCCGGGGTGCCGCTGATTTCGGGGGCGATCACGCAGTGGGAGGGGCAGGTGTCGCTGTTCGACCCCGCGAAGGGCGGGCCCTGCTATGCCTGCATCTTCCCGGTCAGGCCCGCCCCCGGCCTAGTCCCGACCTGCGCCGAGGCGGGGGTGGCGGCCCCTCTGCCGGGGATCATCGGGGGGGTGATGGCGATGGAGGCGGTGAAAGAGTTGACCGGTGCGGGGGAGACGCTGGCGGGCCGCCTGATGATCCACGACGCCCTCTATGCCGAGACCCGGGTGATCGGGGTCAGGCGGCGGGCGGATTGCGAGGTCTGCGGGGCGCCGCACTGAAGCCGCCCGGCGTGGCAAGCCCATGACCGAATGGACTTCAATGGCTTGCGCGTGGGCGTCAGGGATTTTCAAAGAGATCCGACCAAGAGCCTCCCGCGCAAGTTTCCCGGAAAGCCTTCGTCACTTGCTGCCGAAACCATGGGTTGGAATGCGCTTTCCGGGCGGTGTCACAGCGCGCCCAACGCGGGATGCCTTGCGCCTGATCCGACCACTGGGCATAGTCTGCCATCACAAATGCCAACTGGGAGCCTGACCCATGAAACTGACTGCCGCCGCCCTGCTAAGCCTTGCCACGCTAGCCGCGCCCGCCTTTGCGCAGGGCCTGCCGGATCTTGGCGGCCGCGAGGTTGTCGTGGTGACGGAAAACGCCTATCCGCCGCTGCAGTTCCTGGACAAGTCGGGCGCGGCCGTGGGCTGGGAATATGACGCGATGGCTGAAATCGCCAAGCGGCTGAACATCGCGGTGACCTATCAGAACACCAGCTGGGATGCGATGATCCCGGCGGTTGCCGAAGGCCAGTACGACATCGGCATGACCGGCATCACCATCAAGGACGAACGCAAGCAGCAGGTCGATTTCAGCGATCCCTACATGCGGTCGGAGATGCTGATGATCGTGCGCGGCGACGAAGCGCGGTTCACCGATGCCGCGTCCTTCGCGGCGATACCGGAGCTTCTGGTGTCGGCGCAGCCGGGCACCTCGCCCTTCTATGCCGCGATCTACAACATCCTGGACGGCAACGAGGAAAACCCCCGCGTCATCAAGTTCGAGACCTTCGGTGCCGGGCTTGAGGCGCTGAAAGCCGGCGACGTGGACCTGACGCTGTCGGATTCGACCGCTGCCAACGGCTATGTGGCGGCGTCGAACGGGGGCCTCAAGATCATCGGCGAACCGCTGGCCTCGGAAGACTTCGGCTTCATCTTTCCGAAAGGCTCGGACCTTGTCGCGCCGATCAACGCCGCGATTGCGTCGATGAAGGCGGACGGCACGCTGGATGCGCTGAACCAGAAGTGGTTTGTCGAGTACAAGATGGGCGAGTGATGGGCGGCCCCCGGCCTGGTCCGGGGGCGGCCTGATGGCCCCGAACGCCGAACCGGACAATGATTTTCCCTGGTGGCTGGTGATCCTGGCGATCACCGGCCTCTGGCTGTTGTATGCGATGCTGTCCGACGCGGCCTACAAGGGCGCGCTGACGGTTCTGTCCAAAGGGCTGGCGGTCACTCTGGCGGTGGCGGTGGTGGCCTATCTCGGCGCCTGCGGCATCGGGTTGGGGCTGGCGATGATGGGCATGTCACGGCGCCTTGTCCTGCGGCAGGCGGCGCGGCTTTACATCGAGGTGATGCGCGGTGTGCCGATCATCGTGCTGCTTCTGTATGTGGCCTTCGTGCTGGTGCCGGGCGTGGTGGCCGGGGTGAACGCGCTTGTCGGCGAGGATGTCTTGCGCACCCGCGACGTGCCGCTGTTGTGGCGGGCGGTCCTTGCGCTGATGCTGGCCTATTCCGCCTTTCTGGCCGAGATCTTCCGCGCCGGACTGCAGGCGGTGGAGAAGGGCCAGATCGAGGCAGCGATGGCCTTGGGGCTGAATGGCTGGCAAAGGTTCCGCCATGTTCGATTTCCACAAGCGTTCCGGCTGATACTGCCGCCTCTCGGCAATGATTTTGTGGCAATGGTGAAAGACAGTTCGCTTGTCGCGGTGCTGGGCATTTCCGACGTGGCGCAGTTGGCCAAGGTGACTGCGGCGGGGAACTTCCGCTATTTCGAGACCTACAACGTGGCGGCCTTCCTCTATCTGGTGATGACCATCGGACTGTCGCTGCTGCTGCGGCGGTTCGAAACCCGGATGCGGTCGCGCGGGCAGGACGCCAGTTGAGCGGAGCGGCTTGCGCCGCAAGTCCCTTGTCTCGTCGTCGGGCTTCGCCTCCGCCTCGGCTGATGGGGGTTTCACCCCCAACCCCCCGAGAGTATTTGGGAAATGAGCAAGGGTGGACCTTTGGCAGGGGTGCGCCTAGCTTTGGCGCAAAGGAGATTTGCGATGAACGTGCTGTTGGAAAACTGGGACACGCCTTTTGGTCTGCCGCCCTTCGCTGCGATCCGCGACGAGGATTTCGGGCCGGCCTTCGACGAGGCTCTGGCAAGGGCGCGGACAGCGATCCGGGCGATTGCGGAAGGGCCGGGGCACTCTTTCGCCGACGTGATCGAGGCGCTGGAACTGGCGGAGGGCGATCTCGACCGGGTTTCCGGCGTGTTCTACAATCTGGCCGGGGCTGACAGCACCGATGCGCGCGAGGCGCTGATGCGCGATCTGGCACCGAAGATGTCGGTTTTTTCCAGCGAGGTCACCAACAACAAGGCGCTTTGGGCGAAGATCGAGGCCCTTTGGCAGGGGCGTGACGGGTTGGGGCTGACGGCGGAGCAGGGCCGGGTGCTGGAGCTGTACTGGCAGATGTTCGTCCGGTCGGGCGCAGCGCTGGAGGGGGCGGCGGCGGAGCGGCTGACGGCGGTCAAGGCCCGGCTGGCGGTGTTGGGGACGGCCTTCGGGCAGAATCTGCTGGCGGACGAGCGGTCATGGCATATCGAGCTTTCAGCGGCCGACCTGGCGGCGTTGCCGGGGTTTGTGCAGGACGCGGCCCGGGCGGCTGGGGCGGAGAAGGGCCGCGGGCCGGTGGTCACGCTGAGCCGGTCGCTGATCGTGCCGTTCCTGCAGTTCTCGCCGAACCGGAGCCTGCGCGAGACGGCCTATGCGGCCTGGGTCGCACGGGGGGCGAACGGGGGTGAGACCGACAATCGGGGCATCGCGGCGGAGATCCTGGCTTTGCGGGCGGAACGGGCGGCGCTCTTGGGCTATCCGGATTTCGCGGCCTTCAAGCTGGAACCGGAGATGGCGAAGACGCCGGCTGCGGTCCGTGACCTCTTGCTGCGGGTGTGGCGTCCTGCGCGAGCCAAGGCGCTGACTGATGCGGCGGTGCTGGAGGCGATGCTGAAGGCCGATGGGCTGGCCGGATCCCTGGAGCCCTGGGACTGGCGCTACTACTCCGAGAAGCGGCGCAAGGCCGAGCATGACCTGGATGAGGCGGCGCTGAAGCCATACCTCGGACTGGAGGCGATGCTGGGCGCGATGTTCGACTGTTCAAGCCGTTTGTTCGGGCTGGAATTCCGCGAGATCGACGGCCCGTTCTATCACCCGGATGTCAGGGGCTGGGAAGTCACGCGCGGGGGTGCCCATGTCGCGGTGTTCCTCGGGGACTATTTCGCGCGGGGGTCCAAGCGGTCTGGCGCCTGGTGTTCGGCGATGCGGGGGCAGCGGAAGCTTGGCGGTGAGGTGCGCCCGATCGTCGTCAACGTCTGCAATTTCGCCAAGGGCGACCCGTGCCTGCTGTCCTATGACGATGCGCGGACACTGTTTCACGAATTCGGCCATGCGCTGCACCAGATGTTGTCGGACGTGACCTACGGGTTCATCAGCGGCACCTCCGTGGCGCGGGACTTCGTGGAACTGCCGAGCCAGCTTTACGAGCACTGGCTGGAGGTACCCGCCGTGTTGGAAGCGCACGCGCGGCACCATGAGACCGGGGAGCCGATGCCGGCAGAGATGTTGCGGCGGCTTTTGGGCGCGGGGACCTATGACCAGGGCTTTGCCACAGTGGAGTTCGTGGCGAGTGCCATGGTGGATCTGGAGTTCCACACCGGCACGCCTCCCGCCGATCCGATGCAGCGGCAGGCGGAGGTGTTGGATGCCCTGGGGATGCCAACTGCGATTCGGATGCGGCATGCGACCCCGCATTTCGCGCATGTCTTCAGCAGCGACGGCTATTCGGCGGGCTACTACAGCTACATGTGGTCGGAGGTGATGGACGCGGACGCCTTTGCGGCTTTCGAGGAGGCGGGCGATCCGTTCCACCCGGAGACCGCGGCGAAGCTGGAGCGGTTCATCCTGTCGGCGGGCGGGTCCGAGGATGCCGAGGCGCTGTATCTGAAGTTCCGTGGCAAGATGCCGGAGGTCGAGGCGCTGCTCAAGGGCCGGGGGCTGCTGGACGCGGCCTGACCGGGGTCGGCCCTCGGCCCCTCAAAGCGCGGGTGAAACGCTGAGCTGGCTGCGCAGGGCGCCGGGAGGCTGTCCGAACCTTGCCCGGAAGGCGCGCGACAGGGTGGAGGGGCTTGAGAACCCGGTGCGGAGGGCGATTTCGGCGATCGGATGCCCTGTATCGGTCAGCATGCGCCGCGCGGCCTGCAGGCGCAGGTCAAGGGCATGGGCAGCGGGTGTTGTGCCAAGTGCCTGGCGGAACAGGGTTTCCAGGCGGCGCGGGGAAAGGCTGACGGCTTTCGCAGTGGCGGCGGCGGGTTCGGGGGCGTCGATCCGCGCCTCCATCCGGGCCAGCGCCTGAACGACGCGGGGGTCGAGCGCGGGGTCAGCCGGGGCGGTCTGCGGCTCGGTGCCGGCGCGGGCTTCGGTCAGGAAGCTCATCGCGACCTGGCGGGCCAGGGCGGCACCATGACGGGCGCGGATCAGGTGCAGCATGAAATCCGCCGCCGGGGCCGCGCCCGAGATCGTCACGCGGTTGCGGTCGATCACGAAACGGTCGGGGACGACGTCGATTTCGGGGTGGGCGGCGGCCAGGTCCTCCAGGTCTTCCCAATGCACGGTCGCCCGGTGGCCGTCGAGAAGGCCGGCGCGGGCCAGCACCCAGGGGGCGGCGTCGATCCCGCCAACCAGCCGAAAGCGCTGGGCGATGCGACGCAGGTCGCGGATCAGCGGGCGGGTCGCGACCTCGGCCAGCCGGTAGCCGGCGATGACGATCAGGGCCTCGGCGCCGGTGGCATGGGCCAAGGGGCCGGCGGACGGAAGCTCGATCCCGCAGGTGAGCGGGACGGGGGCTCCGTCCGGCGAGACGACGCGCCAGCGGTAGGCCTCATGCCCCAGCTGGCGGTTGGCATTGCGCAGGGGATCGAGGGCCGAGGCGACCTCGAGGATGGATGCCTGCGGCAGGACCAGAAGGGCGATGGTCACGGGCGCTGTGGCCGGCTGGAATATGGCATTTTCCGTCATGAAAATTTCGTAAACTGCAAAGCGGCATCACGCAAGGCAGCTATGCTGTGAGAAAGCCTTTGCGAGGATGCCATGCCGCTGACCATGAACAAGGACGTCTTCATCACCTGCGCCGTCACCGGATCGGGCGGGACGCAGGATCGCAGCCCCCACGTCCCCCGGTCCCCAAAGCAGATCGCCGAGGCCGCGATCGCCGCGGCCAAGGCCGGGGCGGCCGTTGTTCACTGCCACGTCCGCGACCCCGAGACCGGCAAGCCCTCGCGCCGTCTGGACTATTACCGCGAGGTGACCGAGCGCATCCGCGACAGCGATACCGATGTCGTGCTGAACCTGACCGCCGGCATGGGCGGCGACATGTATTTCGACGACACCGAGACGATGACCACGATGGCCGCGAAGTCCGACATGTGCGGCGCGACGGATCGGGTGGCCCATATCGTCGACTGCCGCCCGGAGATCTGCACGCTCGACTGCGGCACGATGAACTTCAACGAGGCGGACTATGTGATGGTCAACACGCCGGGGATGCTGCGCGACATGGCGCGGCGGATGACGGCGGCGGGGGTGCGGATCGAGATCGAGGCCTTCGACACCGGGCATCTGTGGCTGGCGAAGGAACTGGTGCGCGAAGGGGTGATCCCGGAACCCGTGCTGGTGCAGCTTTGCATGGGGGTGCCCTGGGGCGCGCCGGACGACCTGAACACCTTCATGGCGATGGTGAACAACGTGCCTGCGGGCTGGCATTTCAGCGCCTTCGGGCTGGGGCGGAACGAGATGGCCTATGTCGCGGCGGCCACGATCGCTGGGGGCAACGTGCGGGTCGGGCTGGAGGACAACCTCTGGCTGGAAAAGGGCGTGCTGGCGACCAACGCGCAGCTGGTCGAACGCGCCGCGACCATCGTCGAGAACCTTGGCGCGCGGGTGATCACCCCGGCCGAAGTGCGGGCGCGGCTGAAGCTGGAGAAGCGGGCGCCGGTGGGGAAATAGCCCCGGACCGGAGTGCGGGGGGAAACCTGCGCCTCCGGCGGGGATATTTGCGCCAGTATGAATTGGAAACGCGGTGCCGGATCGGGCGGGCGAGGAGAGCACGGACATGACGCGCAAGGCTGCAATCATCGGCGGCGGAGTGATCGGCGGCGGCTGGGCCGCGCGGTTCTTGCTCAACGGCTGGGACGTGGGCGTTTTTGACCCCGACCCGCAGGCGGAGCGCAAGATCGCGGCGGTGCTGGCGAACGCCCGGCTTGCGCTGCCTGCCCTGAGCGACGTGCCGATGCCGCCCGAAGGCAAGCTTACCTTCCACGGCACCATCGGCGAGGCGGTCGATGGCGCGGACTATGTGCAGGAATCGGTCTCGGAACGGATCGACCTGAAGCACAAGGTCTATGCCCAGTTGCAACAATCGAACCCTGATGTGCTGATCGGGTCGTCTACAAGCGGATTCAAGGCCTCGGACTTGCAGAAATCTGCGGTCAGCCCCGAGAACATCATCGTCGCGCACCCGTTCAATCCGGTGTACCTGTTGCCGCTGTCCGAGATCAGCGGCAGCCCCGCCAACCCGCCCGAGGTGGTGGAGCGGACCGTGCAGATCATGAAGGATGTGGGCATGTTCCCGCTGGTGGTCCGCCACGAGATCGACGCCTTCATCGGCAACCGCTTTCTCGAGGCCGTCTGGCGCGAGGCGCTGTGGATGCTGAAGGACGGCGTCGCCACGACGACAGAAATCGACGAGGCGATCCGCATGGGCTTCGGCCTGCGCTGGGGGCAGATGGGCCTGTTCGAGACCTACCGGATCGCGGGCGGCGAGGCGGGGATGCGGCATTTCATGGCGCAGTTCGGGCCGACGCTGAAGTGGCCCTGGTCGAAGCTGACCGACGTGCCCGACTTCAACGAAGAGCTGGTCGAACTGGTGGCCGGCCAATCCGACGCGCAATCCGGCATGTACGGGATCCGCGAACTGGAGCGGATCCGCGACCAGAACCTTGTGGGCTTCCTGCGGTCGCTGAAGGAGCGCAACTGGGGTGCGGGCAAGGTTCTGCGCGCGCATGACGAAGCGCGGGCCGCGGCTTTCAACGCCGCGATGGCGTCCGGCATCGACACCGGCGCGAAGGCCGCGCCGCTGGTGATGTGGCAGGGGCAGGTGCTGCCCGGCTGGATCGACTACAACGGCCACATGACGGAAAGCCGCTATCTCTTTGCCTGCTCGGAAACGGTGGACAACTTCCTGCGGCTGATCGGGGCGGGGATGGACTATGTGGCGGCGGGGCATTCGTTCTACACCGCAGAGACGCATATCCGCCACCTGGGCGAGGCCAAGCTGGGCGACCAGCTTCGCGGCGAGGTGCAGATCATTTCGGCGGACGAAAAGCGGTTCCGCAGTTTCGTGCGGATCCTGAAGGGCGACGCCTGCGTGGCGACGGTGGAGCAGCTGTGCCTGCATGTCGACATGGGTGCGGGGAAATCGGTGCCCGCGGCACCCGAGGTCTGGCGCAACCTGAAAGCCGTCGCCGACGCCCATTCCGGGCTGCCGCTGCCCGAGGGCGCGGGTCGGGCCGTGGGCCAGAAGAAGGACTGACGCGATGGATTTCGGACTGACCGAAGAACAGGCGATGATCGTCGAGACGACGCGGGCTTTCGTCGAAACCGAGCTTTATCCGCATGAGCAGGAGGTCGAGCGGACGGGAGTCCTGCCGCTGGAGCTGATCCGGGAGATCCAGAAAAAGGCCATGGCGGCGGGGCTTTACGCCGCCAACATGCCGGTGGAATTGGGCGGCGCGGGGCTCGATACGCTGTCCTGGCTGCTGTATGAAAAGGAGCTTGGCCGGGCGAACTATGCGTTGCACTGGACCTGCGTGGCGCGGCCGTCGAACATCCTGCTGGCAGGGAATGCCGATCAGCGCGAGCGGTATCTGATGCCGTGCATAAAGGGCGAGACCTGGGATTGCCTGGCGATGACCGAACCCGGCGCGGGGTCGGATCTGCGGGGGATGAAGGCCTCGGCCCGACAAGACGGCGGCGATTGGGTGCTGAACGGGACGAAGCATTTCATCAGCCACGCCGACCTGGCCGGTTTTGCGATCTGCTTCATGGCGTCGGGCGAGGAACAGACCCCGCGCGGCCCGAAGAAGCTGATCACGGCGTTCTTCGTGGACAAGGGCACGCCTGGGTTCACCGTGCGCGAGGGGTATCGGAACGTCAGCCACCGCGGCTATACCAACTGCGTGCTGGAGTTCGATGATTGCCGGGTGCCTGCCGCGAACGTGCTCGGCGAGGTGCACAAGGGCTTCGAGGTGGCGAATTCCTGGCTGGGCGCGACGCGGCTGCAGGTGGCCTCGACCTGCCTTGGCCGCGCAGAGCGGGCGCTGGCGCTGGCGGTGGCCTATGCGGCGGAGCGCAAGCAGTTCGGGCAGACCATCGGCAAGTTTCAGGGGGTCAGCTTCAAGCTGGCGGACATGGCGATGGAACTGAAGGCGGCCGAGTTGCTGACCTGCGAGGCGGCGTGGAAATACGACCAGGGCACGGTGACCGAGGCCGACATGGCGATGGCCAAGCTGAAGGCGACCGAGGTGCTGGCGATGGTGGCGGACGAGGCGATCCAGATCCACGGCGGGATGGGTCTGATGGACGAGTTGCCGCTGGAACGCATCTGGCGCGATGCCCGCGTGGAGCGGATCTGGGAGGGCACCTCCGAGATCCAGCGCCACATCATCAGCCGGGAATTGCTGCGGGCGGTGGGGGGTTGAACCGTCGGAGCGGGGGCGCTTCGCCCCCCGCACCCCCCGAGGATATTTGAGGACGAAGAATGCAGACTTTTTCCGTTTCCGGTAACTGCGCGTTAACGTTAATGCGCGATTCTGTCAGAACGGTACAGGCGGGGACGCCGATGACCGTGACGTGGAATGGCACCTCGCTCCGGTATCCGGGGCGGGGTGTTCTCATTCTTCGTCCCCAAGTATCCCGGGGTCCGGGGCAGCGCCCCGGGAGCGTTGCAGCAAACGAAGGTCGGGCATGAGCCGCCTCGACCGTCTCCTCCGCCCGCGCCACATCGCCGTGCTTGGGGCCGGATGGGCGCTGAACGTGATCGAACAGTGCCGCAAGATGGGCTTCAAGGGGCCGGTCTGGCCGGTGCATCCGACGAAGGCCGAGATCGGCGGGCTGAAAGCCTATGCCTCCCTCGCCGACTTGCCCGAAGCGCCTGATGCCACCTTCATCGGGGTCAACCGCTTTGCGACCATCGACGTTGTCAGGGAGTTGGCAGCCATGGAAGCGGGCGGCGCGATCTGTTTTGCCAGCGGCTGGACCGAAGCAGGGGAGCCGGGGCTGCAGAATAGGTTGGTCGCGGCAGCGGGGGACATGCCGATCCTCGGGCCGAACTGCTACGGGGTGATCAATTACCTTGACGGCGCGCTTCTGTGGCCGGATCAGCATGGCGGGGTGCCCGTCGACAAAGGCGTGGCGCTGGTCAGCCAGTCGTCGAACATCGTGATCAACCTCGGGATGCAAGCCCGCGGCCTGCCGGTGGCCTATGTGGCGTGCCTTGGCAATGCTGCCATGGTGGGCTTGGCCGAGTTGACCGGGGCGCTTCTGGACGATCCGCGCGTCACGGCGGTCGGGCTTTACATCGAGGGCATCGACGACGCCCCGGCCTTTGCCGCGCTGGCCCAGAAGGCGCGCGCGCTGGGCAAGGGCGTCGTCGCGATCAAGTCGGGCAAGACCGAGCTGTCGCGGACCGCCGCCGCCTCGCATACCGCCTCGCTGGCCGGGGGCGGGGCGGCGTC
>NCDY01000007.1 GCA_002280405.1 Rhodobacterales bacterium 32-66-9
GTCGGCGAAGTTCAGCGCCGCGATGCGGCGGGACATCAGGAGGAGCGAGGGGCGTTCGTCGTGGATGGTGACTTGCAGCTCTGGCACGACGGCCTTGGCGCGGAGGGCGACGAAGCCGATGCCGCAATCGAGGTCGAGAAGCCGGGTGCAGCCGGAAAGGAAGCCGACGATATTGCGGGCGTGGCGGCGGTCGAACTTGCCGGACTCCAGGACTTCGAGGCTGGCGGCGGTGAACACACGGGGGTCAAGCGGGATTTTGAGGCTCTGGTTTTCGACCAGTTCCAAGGGGATGTCGGCGGCAAGGTCGGCGGAGCCGGAGATGTAAGGTGAGGCAAAGGGCGAGCCCCAGCCGGGCGGGGGCGGGGTACGGCGGTCTTCCTTCGGCTGGGCGTTGCGGCGTTGTTCCAGTTTGGTCTGGACCGCCTTCACCGCCTCCGGGTCGCGCGCCTTGGGCGGTTTGGCAGTGACCTGGGTGATCGGGACGTTGGACGCGGCGATCAGGTTCCGGACATAGGCCTGATATTCGGGGGACTGCTGGTATTCGGCAAGCCGTGCCTCGGCCCGGGCATGTGCGGCGTCGTGGAGGCGGCGGACTTCGGAGTCCTGCAGCAGTTCGGTCATGATTTCTGCGCGCCGGTCCCGGTGGCGCGAGATGCGGGTGTCTTCGACTTCGTTGCGATCCTGCAGCGACCAGTAGTCGGAATTGTACTTGTCCTTCTTCAGGTTGGCGTTGCCGCGGAACTTCCGCAAGGAGTAAGCGTCCATCGACTTGATGGCGTAGTGGTTGATCTGCGCCCAGTCGTAGCCCACCGTCCGGCGGATCGAACGCCAGCCGCGGAACTTGAACCAGTCCTCCAGCGGGCGACCGGAACCGTTCACCCAGAGGATGCTGTCGGGATAGTCGGTTTCCTTGTGCTGCGACTTGATGATCGGGCGGTGCATGCCGAGGCGCAGGTATTTCGGGTCGAACTTGAGCATGGTCTTGGTGCCCCAGCCCTTGTTCCAGAACTCCGGTGCGGCGCGGGTGAACTGGTCCGTGACGGGCGCGCGCGACCAGCCGCGGATGCCGGAGGAGCCGAAGATGCGCCAGGTCAGGACCATGGCCGAGGCGTTCATCGCGTTCAGGTCCGCGACCATGCCGTCCAAGGTGCCGGAGGGATGGTTGATGCAGAGGAATTCGTCCGCGTCCAGCACCAGAAGCCAGTCGGAGGTGATGATGAGGTCTTCACCCACAGCGGATTTCAGCATCGAGGGGTGGGGTTTCATGCCCTCGGGGATCACGTTTTCGCGGTGGTGGACGCCGATGTCCATCGCCTCCAGCCGCTTGAGGAGCCGGTCGGTGCCGTCGGAGCAGTCGTTGGTGTAGACCATCAGCTCGGTGAAGCCGACCGCGAGGTGGTGGGCGACCCATTCCACGACGGTCGGACCTTCGTCCTTCATGGTGGAAAGCGCCACCAGCGACCCGTGCGGGCTGGTCTGGCGGGTCAGGGTCATTCTTCCAGCGCGGCGGTGGGGTCGATGTCGAGCTTTTCGCACATCCGGGCGATGTAGCTGCCTTGCAGCGGTGGGTTCTTGCGCCACCAGGGGCGGGCGGCGTTGGTGTAGATGTGGACCGACAGGGTGGCGTCGGTGAAGTGGCCTTCGACGGAGGAATGGGGGTCGTAGAACACGTCGTTCAGCTGGAACGGGACCGGATACAGCGTGTCGGCCCCCATCGCCTTGTCGATATCGCCGGTCACGCCCGCGAAATGGGTGAAGGCCTGCGGGCCGAAGGCGGTGCGTTCGGTCTGGTAGATGCGGACGGGTTTGGGGAGGGAAGGGTCGAGTTTGTCCATCTTCTTCTTCTGCCGGTTGCCCCACCAGGCAGGGTAGTCGGGCAGGTTGTCGTAGTAGTCGAGCAGGCTTTCGATCAGGCGGCCCGTGCGGGGCATCGCGACCACGCCGCAGTTGAGAGCGCCCCGCATGCCGTGACCGGCGTAGATGTGGTCCTGGCCTTCCGGGAAGGGGCGGTGGCAGTAGGCGTCGCAGTCGATCCAGATCGCCCCGGTCTTCTGGATCATCTTGTAGCGGAAGACGTTCGACAGGAACGAGGCCGAGGTTTCCGCCACGATGGCGCGGTCGATGTCCATGATCTCGGTCGCGGGGCGGACCTCGACACCCATGGGGACGTTGCGGACGGTATCGGTGCAGTAGAGCGTGACCGGATGCCCCATCACCAGATGCGACTTCAGGCACAGCTGGTTCACGTAATGCAGGCTTTCGCCGATCCAGAGCGAGGCGACGGGGCGGCGGTTCAGGTCCATGGGGCGTCCTTTGGGCGGTCGGAAGACGAGATCAGAAGACTGAAGCGAAACGGTCGGGCAGGCGGAAGAGCGACTTGCTGCGGCCGCCGCCGAAGAAGGTGATCTTGCCGTCGTGCAGGTGCTGCTGTTCGTCCACCATGCGTTTGCGGAACTCGGGCAGTTCGGCGTCCTCGCGGACGGCCACGCCCTTGGATAGAGCAAGAAAGGTTTCCAGGTCCTTGCCCCAGGCCTTGCCGACGTCTTTCAGGTCGCGGTTCCCGGCCATGGTGGCGCGCATACCCTTGCGACCGGCCAGGCGTTCCGTGACCATGTCATGGTCGAAGAACCGCAGGTGGACCAGGTAGAGATGCGGGTCAAGCACCCGGGGCTGGTGGCTGTTGGCATGCCCGCCGATGGTGAAGCCGGTTTCCTTGCGCAAGACGCAGGGCTTGGCGTAGTTCGCATTGGCCCGGAACACCCGGCGGCGGGAGAGGATGGGGGCGTCATCCGACAGGGGCTCGGGTTCGGCTTCGGGGTTGTGGATCAGCTCGATCCCGAAGGGACACAGCGAGGCAGGGGCGGTCTTGCTGTTGGAATAGCGGCCCAGGTAAGTCACGAGGTCAGGGGCGACGGCGGGATCTACGATCACCACCTCGTCCACGTCGCCGACGATGAACCAGTTGTAGTAGCGCATCATCCCGGCGGAGAATTGCGAGATGAAGGACCAGCGGCGACGGTCCATCCGGAACATCGTCGGGTCGCGCGGCAGAGTGATCACGTTGGCGCCTTCACAGATCCGGTCATGTTCGGGGTCGCCGCCGTGGGACAGCACATAAAGGTGCTCACGCCCGAACTGTCGGCTGTAGTAGTCGACCCAGCGCTGCAGGAAGTAATGGTCCTTGTAGGCCATGGTCATCGCCCCCGCCGGCCTTTTCGTCGGATCCAGAGCGGCAAGTCCAGTCGGTGCGGGGGGTTCGGACATCGGGCCATCCTTGGGCTGCGGCGCGGACGGTATCACGCGGATTCGCGCGGATTCAAGCCGGGGCGGGCCGGGGCGGGCCGGCGGCCATTCCCGCAAGGCCGCTGCGGGTGCGCTTGGCCTTGCCGGCTGCCGGGAGGAAACTTCAGGAAGGGCAGGTCCTCTGCCACCGGCCCTTCCGGCCGAGGCGGAAGACGGTCGTCGGATTGTGATCAAACCGCAACGCGACTGTCGTGAAGGCAGGCCATGCTCTGCCGCAACAGCCTGCATCGGAAAAAGAGACCATGGCCACACTTCCGACCCTTGGTGCCGCGTTGGACCGCGACAGCTTGCGCCAACACATCGACTGGCTGCGCGAAGCCCCGCGCGATCTGGAATTGCAGCATTTCGTCGACGCAGAGACCCTGGACGGCGATTGGTCCGGCCTGGCGGACGAGGTCAACAGGCTGCTGGACGGTCATCAGGGCCGTCGAGGCATCCATGGGCCCTTCTGGGGCTTCTCGATCGCTTCCTACGACCCCGAGGTGCGTCGCATCGTCGCCCGCCGGATGGATCAGGCGCTGGATGTCTGCGCGGCGGTCCACGGCTCGCATGTGGTGATCCATTCACCGTTCACGACCTGGGGCTACAATCATCGCGGCCTTTACCCCAAAGACACCGACCGGATGCTGTCCGCCGCGCGGGACGCGCTTGGGGCCGCGCTGACGCGGGCCGAGGACATGGGCGTGACCTTTGTCCTGGAGAACATCGAGGATGTCGAACCCGCCGACCGCGCGATGCTGTGCGAGGCGCTGGGCTGGCAGGCGCTGGAACTGTCTGTCGACACCGGACATGCGCAGTATGCCCATGTCTCGACCGGGGCACCGCCGGTGGATTTCTTCATCCGGGCGGCCGGATCGCGGCTTGGCCACATCCACCTTCAGGACGCGGATGGCTTTGCCGACCGGCATTGGCAGATCGGGCACGGCACGATCCTCTGGCCGGCGGTCTTTTCGGCCATTGCCCAGACCGGAGCCAGACCGCGCCTGATCCTGGAGTTGCGCGACAAGGCGGGTGTCCTGCCGTCGGCGCATTATCTGCGGTCGCTGGGCATCGCCGAATGACCGCGTCGAACGTCGTCGTCTTGTCGACCTGCACCTTGGCCCGAGGGGCATCCCGATGAACGGGCCGACCACCGGCGCGCGCCTTTCCGAGGCGGTAGCGGTCATCTTGCCCGATCATGCGGCGGCGGCCTTTGCGCTTGCGGCAGGGACTCTGCCCGGCCGGGGCGGGATCGCCCGGAGATCGTCCTTCGGCACCACCCGAAGGCTCGTAAGGTCACGGCGGGCCATGTCCGGCTGACCGCTGCGGCGGTCGGGCGCGGCATTCCAGAGACCACGCTGGCGGGGTCGCGCCATTCGGTCCGGCCAGGGGGCGGCTGGAATGGCCATCTGCGTCGGCCCGTTTCCGGGACCAGGGCGCACGCCGTCTGACAGCGGCACGGGGCCTGTCCCACCGGGACCGGTCAGGGCTTTTCCATCGACCTGTCTCGCCGGGCGTCGTTCGGCGGGGAAGGCGGCATTGGTATAAGCAAATGAATATAAACAATTATTTCAAGAACTGTCGCGTATCCGTCATCGAATCCGCGCATAAGGACGCCGTGCTGGACCACCAGCAGCCCATCCATACGGAGACAGGGAAGATGACCCAGAAACTTGCGACTGCCGCGCTGGTGCTTGCCGCCAGTGTCGGCTCGGCCTCGGCCGAAAAGATCAAGTTCGAATACTGGTATGGCCTGACCGGCGACCTTGGCGCCGTCGTCGCCGAGACCTGCAACCGTTTCAATGCGAGCCAGGACCAGTATGAAGCTGTCTGCGTCGGTCAGGACGGCTATGAGAAGGCGGTGCAGAACACCATCGCCGCCTTCCGCGCGGGCAAGCAACCGACGATCCTGCAGGCCTTCGACGCGGGCACCGCCGATCTGATGCTGTCGGGAGAGTTCTACCCGGTCACGAAGCTGATGGCCGATACCGGCGTCAAGATCGACTGGGCCGACTATTTCCCCGGCATCGCCAATTACTATTCGTCGAAGTCGGGCGAGTTCTTCTCGATGCCCTGGAACTCCTCGACCCCGGTCTACTATTTCAACAAGGACCAGTTCGCAAAGGCCGGGATCACCGAAGCCCCGATCACCTGGGAAGGGCTGGAAGCGGTCCTTGTCAAGCTGAAGGCCTCGGGCCAGGGCTGCGGGCTGGCCTATGCGCCCTCGTCGTGGATCGACCTCGAGCAGTTCTCGATGGCGAACAATGTCCCGGTCGCGTCGAACAACAACGGGTATGACGGGCTGGACACCACGCTTCTGTTCAACACCACCCTGCACGTCAAGCACATGCAGAACATGCAGCGCTGGATCACCGAAGGCTTGGCCAAGCTGCGGACCCAGGCCTCGGGCAAGACGGCGCGCGACAGCTTTTTGGAAGGCGAATGTTCGGTGTTCTTCTCGTCGATCGCCGACCACAACACGATCAGCAAGCTGAAACCGACCTTCGCCTGGGATGTGCAGATCATCCCGACCTACGAAGGCGTCGAGCGCAAGAACACCGTCGTCGGTGGCGCGTCGCTTTGGGTGCTGTCGGGCAAGACCGACGACGAATACAAGGCCGCGGCCTCGTATCTTGCCTTCCTGGCGACCAAGCCGGAACAGCAGTTCCTGCTGGAGAACTCGGGCTACATCCCGGTGACCAAGTCGACCTACGCGGCGCTCAAGGCCGAGGGCTTCTATTCCAAAGAGCCATACATCAACCGCGACATCGCGATGAAGTCGCTGACCTGGACCGAACCGACCGCGCTGACGCGCGGCATCCGTCTGGGAAACTTCATCCAGATCCGCGCCGAGTGGCAGGCTGAGGTGGAAGCGGCGCTTGCCGGACAGAAGACGATGCAAGAGGCGCTGGACACCGCGGTTGCCCGTGGCAACGAGCTGTTGGCGCGCTTTGCCCAGACCTATCCGGGCAAATCCTTCCCCTGACACGCCAACGGGACGCGGCCCTCGGTTGCGTCCCGCCCTTTTTCCGGGGGTCCCATGCGCCGCGCCTGTTTCAAGTTCAGCTGGATCGCCGCTGCTTTGCTGGCGCCGCAACTGCTGATCATCTTCGTCTTCTTCTACTGGCCTTCGGCACAGGCCCTGTACTGGGCCTTCACCCTGGAACAACCTTGGGGCGGCGGCAACACCTGGGTCGGTCTCGAGAATTTCAGGAAAGTTCTGTCCGATCCGTATTACTGGAGCTCGGTCAGGGTGTCGGTGATCTATGCGCTGGCGACGACGGTTCTGGCGATGTCGATGGCACTGACGCTTGCGGTCTTCGTCGACCGCCAGCTTGCCGGCTATCGCGCCTACCGAGTGGCGATCATCTGGCCCTACGCGGTGGCGGCGCCTGCCGTCGGGCTGGCGTTCCAGTTCGTCTTCAACCCCGGCGCGGGCATTTTCAGCTATATAAATGCCGTCGCGCCCGGCTGGTGGGATCTGTCAAGATACCCCTGGCAGGCCGTCACCGCCATCGTCATCGCCGGCGCCTGGAAGCAGGTGGCCTACAGTTTCATCTTCTTCCTTGCCGCGCTGCAATCCATTCCCCGCAGCCTGACCGAGGCGGCGGCGATGGACGGAGCGCGCCCCTTGCGCCGGGTGCTGGACCTGCAGCTGCCGCTGCTGACGCCGACCTTCTTCTTCCTTCTGGTGATCAACATCACCGACAGCTTCACCGACAGCTTCGGCATCGTTGACACCCTGACCGGAGGCGGGCCGTTCCGGGCGACCGACCTCATGGTCTACAGGATCTATGCCGACGGCTTCCGCGGCTTTGACTATTCCGGGGCTGCCGCCCAGTCCATCATCCTGATGCTTCTCGTCATGGCGCTGACCTTCGTGCAGTTCCGCTATGTCGAGCGGCGCGTCCATTACACCTGAGGGGCGCCATGATCGAACGCACACCGGTCCTGAACCTTGCGACCCATGCTATTCTGGTGTTCGGACTGGTCCTGATCCTGGTGCCGATCTGGCTGGCATTCGTCGCGGCGACGCTGACGCTGCAAGAGGTGAACAGCGCGCCGGTCGAGGTCTGGCCCGGGGACCAGTTGCTGGTGAACCTGCGTGAGGCCTGGGCGCAATCCGCCTTCGGGCAGAAGTTCGTGAACACCCTGATCGTCGCCACCGGGGTGGTGCTTGGCAAGATCACCCTGGCCTGCATCACCGCCTTCGCGCTGGTGTTCTTCAACTTCCGGGGCCGGATGGTGATCTTCTGGATGATCTTCATCACGCTGATGCTGCCGCTGGAAGTGCGGATCGTGCCGACCTATGCCGTCGCCGCCAACGCCCTGATGCCATTTCAGGCAATCCTCGACGCGACCGGACTGTCCTGGCTGATCACCACCCTGTCCGGGATCGAGGTGGCGCTGGAATGGAACCTGCTGAACTCCTACACCGGGCTGATCCTGCCGCTGGTTGCCACTGCCACCGGCACCTTCCTGTACCGCCAGTTCTTCCTGACGATCCCGGACGAGCTGGTCGAGGCTGCGCGGATGGATGGTGCAGGCCCGTTGCGGTTCTTGTGGGACGTGCTGATTCCGCTGTCGAAAACCAACATCGCGGCGCTGGCGACGATCATGTTCGTCTATGCCTGGAACCAGTATCTCTGGCCGCTCCTGGTCATCACCGACCGGGCCAACTACGGGATGGTCGTGGTCCAGCTTTCCGACCTCGTGCCGGACCAGCTGACCACCGGCGGCGGCACGCCGACCTGGCAGCTTGCCATGGCAGCGACGCTGGTCGTGATGCTGCCGCCGATCCTGATCGTCATCCTCATGCAGCGCTGGTTCGTGCGCGGCCTGATCAACACCGACAAGTGAGGCATCCAGTGGCCGAGATCAACATCCGCGCCGTCACCAAGACCTTCGGCAAGACCACGATCATGGAGGGTGTCACCCTCGACATCCGCAATGGCGAATTCGTCGTGATCCTCGGTCCGTCCGGCTGCGGCAAGTCAACGCTGCTGCGCCTGATCGCGGGGCTGGAGGAAATCACGGCGGGCGAGATCGCGATCGGAGGCGAAGTCGTGAACCGCCTGGAACCGCGCGAGCGCGGTTGCGCGATGGTGTTCCAGAACTATGCGCTCTATCCGCACATGACGGTGGCCGAGAACATCGGCTACGCGCTGAAGGTGGCCGGAGTCCCAAGGGCCGAACGCACGGCGCGGGTGGCCGAGACGGCGAAATCCGTCGGCCTTGGCGACTTGCTTGACCGCAAGCCGGGTCAGTTGTCGGGCGGCCAGCGCCAGCGCGTCGCCATGGCCCGCGCCATCATCCGCTCGCCCAGGGTCTTTCTGTTCGACGAGCCCTTGTCGAACCTCGACGCCAAGCTGCGCGTCCAGATGCGCCACGAGATCCGCCGGATCCACAACCAGATCAAGGCGACCTCGGTCTTTGTCACCCATGACCAGCACGAGGGCATGACGCTGGCCGACCGGCTGGTGGTGATGAACCGGGGCTCGATCGAACAGGTCGGCACGCCAAGCGAAATCTACGACCGCCCGGCCAGCACCTATGTCGCGGGGTTCATCGGCAGCCCGGCGATGAACCTGCTTCCCGGGCAGCTTGTCGCGGCTCGTCGGGGGGTGATGCTGGAAGACGGCACGCTCTTGCCCTTGCCCGGCGGTGAAGGGCTGCGCGACGGCCTGATGGTGCAGGTCGGCATCCGGCCCGAACATGCCCGGATGGTGTCGCCGGGCCGGGGCCGGTTCGACGCCCGCATCGACATGATCGAGGAGCTGGGCGCCGCGCGACTGTGCAACCTCGTGTTCGAGGACATCCCCTTCAGCCTGCTGACCGATGCCCGTCCCGCCCTTGCGCCCGGTGCCGTGGTTGGCGTCGGCTTCGGTCCCGGGCAGACCCATCTTTTCGATGCCGGGACCGGTGCCCGGATCGAAACCGGGGCAGGGGTTTCGCAGACGGACCGCAACCCCGCCCGGCTGCGCGGCGCGGTCTGACCCGGATCCTCCGGGGTGTGTCCGCCTGGCGTTCCGCCGGATTTGCCCGCGGCCGCGTAACAAAAGCATGACCCTTCCGTCGCCGAACTGTCACGCGGATGTCCTAGACCGGACGCAACCGAAACCCCAAGTCCGGACCCCTGCCATGAACACATTGCTGACCTCGGGCCTTTTCGCCCTTAGCCTGATCGCCGCAGCCCCGGTTGCCGCCCAGGAGACCATCCGCTTTGCCGTCACCGACATCGACGGGATGGAGGCGCTGCAGCGCGAGATGGGACCGTTCAAGGAGGCGTTCGAGGCCGCCTCTGGCCTGAAGGTCGAGTTCTTCCCGGTCTCGGGCCGCACCGTCGCAGTCGAAGCGATGGCCGCCGACCAGGTCGACTTCGTGCTGACCGGTCCGGCGGAATATGTCGTGTTCAAGGCCCGGCTCGACGTCCAGCCGGTGGTGACCTGGGTGCGTCCCGACTATTACTCGACGGTCGTCGTTCTTGACGCAAGCCCGATCAAGTCGGCGGCCGATCTGAAGGGCCAGAAGATCTCGTTCGGCGAAATCGGCTCGACCTCGCAGCATCTGGGTCCGGTCGATCTGCTGACCAAGGCCGGCCTGACCTATGCCGTCGATTATGAACCGGTGTTCCTGAACCGCAACGTCGCGGTCGAGGCGCTGATCAAGGGCGAGATCGCGGGGATCGGCCTGAACCGCACCCATATCGACAGCATCACCAAGAAATTCCCGGACCAGAAGTTCCGTGTCCTGGTGCGGGGCGAACAACTGCCGGACGACATCCTGCTGGCTTCGGCCAAGGTCAAACCCGAGGTGGTGGACGCCGTGCGCAAGACCTTTGCCGAGAAGGGGGACGCCTTGCTGGCGGCTCTCACCTCGGTCGAGGAAAACGCGAAATACATCGGCGGCAAGTTCAATCCGGCGGTGACGGATGCCGACTACGATGTGGTGCGCGAGATGTACAGGAACATCGGCATCACCGAGTTCACCCGCTTCGCCGGCGAGTGAACCGGCGATGAATGCGCCGCTGTCTCCGCGCGCGCTGGCCAGTTCTGCGCTTGCCGAGCCGGTCCTTGCCGTTGCGGGCCTGGCAAAGGACTTTCCCGGCCGCAAGGTGCTGGGCGGTCTGGACTTTGCCCTGGCACCCGGCCAGGCGACGGCCCTGATCGGGGCCAACGGATCGGGCAAGTCCACGCTTCTGCGCTGTCTGGTGCGCCTGATCGAGCCTTCGGCGGGCGAGATAAGGATGCTGGGGCGTGACGTGCGCGCCCTGCCGCCCCGCCTGCTGCGTCGCTTTCGGGCCGAGGTCGGCATCGTCTGGCAGCGCCACAACCTTGTCCCGCGGCTGTCGGCCCTGTCGAACGTGATCCATGGCGTTCAGGCGCGGATGTCCGGCCCCCGCGTCTGGGTGCAGTCGCTTGCCCCGGCTGCCGTGCGGGACGAGGCGATGGAGTGTCTGGTCCGCGTGGGCCTTGCCGACCGGGCGCTGGTGCGGGTCGACAGCCTGTCGGGCGGCCAGCAACAGCGCGTCGCGATCGCACGCATGCTGATGCAGCGCCCGGCCTTCATCCTGGCCGACGAACCCGACGCGAGCCTTGACCCCCAGACCGGCGAAGAGGTCATGTCGCTGCTTCTGGGCCTGGTGCGGCAAGAGGGTCTCTCGCTGCTGGTGATCTCGCACCGGCTGGAACACACGCTGCGCTTTTCCGACCGGATCCTGGGGCTGGCCGATGGCCAGATCGCGTTGGACCTGGCCACCCGGGACGCAAACGCCGCAAGCCTGCGGCAGTTCTTCGACCACGCGGACGCCGCATGACCATGCTGGCCCCCTCGCGTTTCGAGCGTCGCGGCCTGATCGAATACGCCGCGCTCCTGGGCCTTCTTGCGCTGGTCGTCACCTCGCTTGCGGCCACCGCCCCGGCCCCCGACAAGCTCGGCAGCGGCATCGCGCGGCTGTTTGCACCTTCGGGCCTGCTGACGCAGATGGTGCCGCCGGACTTCACCCGCATCGTGCCGATCGGCTGGAAACTTCTGGAGACGCTGCAGATGGCCGTGGCAGGCAGCTTCCTCGGGCTGATCCTGGCGCTGCCCTTCGCCATTCTTGCCACCGACCGGCTGTCGCCGCATCCCCTGGTCCGGCACGTGGCCCGCGCCCTGATCGCGCTGTTCAGAACGGTGCCGGACCTTGTCTGGGCCATCGTGTTCATCATCATCGTCGGCCTTGGCCCTGCCGCCGGGGTCATGGCGATCATGATCGACAAGATCGGCTTCGCCGGTCGCTTCTTCGCCGAGGCGATGGAGGAAACCGACCCCGGTCCGCAGGATGCGCTGCGCGCCATCGGGGCCAGCCGCCTGGGGCTGATCGGGTCCGCCGTGATCCCGGCCTGCCTGCCGTCGTTCATCGCCACATCGCTGTTCGCCCTGGAGAAATCCGTCCGCGGGTCGGCTGCCCTGGGGCTTGTCGGTGCCGGTGGCATCGGCGTGGACCTCAAGGTCGCCTTCGACCTGTTCAACTATGACGAGGCGCTTGCGATCATCCTGATGATGCTGGCGCTGGTCATCGCGGTCGAGCAGGGATCAGGATGGATCCGAAGGAAGCTCATATGATCATCCAGTCGACCACAGACACCGCGCACCGCTACTGGAATGCCGAATGGAAGAAGGCCGGTGCCGGCTCGCCCTGGGCCATGCCGGAACCCTGGGCCGTGGACCATGCCGGCACCTTGCCGGACGGCTCGCGCATCCTGGACCTCGGTGCCGGGCTGGGGCGCCACGCGCTTGTCTTCGCCGAGCTTGGTCACCGGGTCACCGCGCTTGACGCTGCCGAGGCCTCGACCGCCGCCGTCGCCGCAGCCGCCTTCGCCAGAAGCCTGACGGTCGAGACCGTTCAGGCCCCGATGACCGATCTGCCGTTCGAGACCGCAAGTTTCGATCATGTGCTTGCCTGGAACGTCATCTACCACGGCGACGAGGCCATCGTCCGCCGCGCCTTGACCGAGGTGGCCCGGGTGCTGCGTCCCGGCGGCAGCTTCATGGCCACCATGCTTTCGGCCCGCAGGCTGCCCGTCGAGCAGGCCAGGGCCAGGGGCCGCGAGATCAGCCGCAACACCTGGGTCTTCGAGGGTCCGGGCGACAAGGCCCATCCGCATTACTTCTGCACTGCCCCGGACCTCTTGTCGCTGCTCTGGGGCTTTGAGGTCTTCACCCTGTTCGACCGGCCCCATGAGAGCCCCGGCTCCTGGCACTGGCATCTCTTGGCCGAGCGTCTGGCATGAGCGCCGAGCTGATCGAGGGCGCCCGGGTCATCCTTGAGGGCCGGATCGAGACTGCCTCGGTGCGGATCGAGGCTGGCCGGATCACCGGCATCGACGGGGCGCGCGACGGGGCGGCGGTGGTTCCGGCGCGGGGCCGTCTGCTGGCTCCGGCCTTCGTCGACGTGCATGGCGATGCCTTCGAGCGCCAGATCATGCCCCGCCCCGGCGTCGTGATCCCGGTCGACGCAGCCCTTCTGGACACCGACCGGCAACTGACCGCCAACGGGATCGCAACCGCCTTCCACGCCCTTACCCTGTCGTGGGAACCCGGCCTGCGCAGCGTCGAGACCGGCTGGCAGATCGTCCGCGCGCTGGACGTCCTGCGCCCGCGCCTGACCGCCGACACCCGCCTGCAACTGCGCTGGGAGACCTTCTGCCACGAGGCGGAACCCCTGATCGCGCATGTTCTGGCCGGTCAGGATCGCCCGTCGCTTGCCTTCAACGACCACACCACCTCGATGCTGCTGCACTATGACATTCCGGTGCAGGACCGCCCGTTCGACCAGGTAAACCCTTATCCCGTTACGCCGTTCGACGACCCGCGCTTTCTGAGGAAGATGCAGGATCAGGCGCGCCGGGCGCAGGTGACGGCCGGGGATTATGCCGACCTGATCCGCAAGATCTGGGATCGGCGCGCGGATGTTCCGGCCCAGGTCGAACGCATCGCAGCCCAAGCGCGGATGTCCGACGTGCCAATGCTGAGCCATGACGACAGCCAAAGCGAGACGCGCGCCTATTACCGGGCGCTTGGCGCGCGCGTGGCCGAGTTTCCCATGCATGAACGGGTCTTTCTGGCCGCACGGGATGCCGGCGACAGGATCGTGCTTGGCGCTCCGAACGCCATGCGCGGCGGCAGCCACCTCGGCAGCCCGGGGGCGGCCGAGATGATCGCCCGGGGTCTGTGCGACATCCTGGCCTCCGACTACTTCTACCCGGCGATGCTGGGGGCGATGGCGCGGCTGAGCGCGGACCGTGTGGCACCTCTGCCCGAGCTATGGAACCTGGTCGCGCGGAACCCGGCCGAGGCCATGGGCCTGGCCGACCGCGGCCGCATCGCCGCGGGCCTGCGGGCGGATCTTGTCCTGCTGGACTGGCCCGAAGGTCACGCTCCCGTGGCGCTGCGCACTTGGGTCGCCGGGCGCGGCGGGTATGCCGCGCTGCGGCGGCATCCGGTGCCGCAGCCTGCCGAACCCGCGCTCTGACCTTGCCGCGGCGCGGTCACAGCGGCACTGTCACACAAGGTTCACCGCAGCGTTGACCGCGCGTCACAGAGAACCGGTAGCACGCCCTGACAGGAAATCCGGGGGCCGCTGATGCTGGAAGTCAAAGCCGTGACGCGGATGTTCGGCCGGAAGGCTGCCGTCGACGACGTCAGCTTTGCCGTCGACGGCCCTGCCTTCGTCGGAATCATCGGTCGGTCCGGCGCCGGCAAATCCACCTTCCTGCGTATGATGAACCGCCTGCTGGACGCGACCTCCGGCGAGATCCGGGTCGATGGCAGGGACGTGCTTGGCCTGACGGGTGCCGCGGCGCGGGCCTGGCAGTCGCACTGCGCGATGATCTTCCAGCAGTTCAACCTGGTGCCGCGGATGGATGTCGCCTCGAACGTCCTGCACGGCATCCTGAACCGCCGCTCCACCCTGCAGACGATGTTCAACCTCTGGCCGCGCGCCGACATCCTGAAGGCGCTGGACATCCTTGACCGGCTCGGCATCGCCGAACAGGCGTCGAAGCGCGCCGAAGCCCTGTCGGGCGGCCAGCAGCAGCGCGTCGCGATCGCCCGGGCGCTGATGCAGGATCCCAGGATCATCCTGGCCGACGAACCGATCGCCTCGCTCGACCCGATGAATGCGCAGGTCGTGATGGACACGCTGAAGCGCATCAACGTCGAAGACGGGCGGATGGTCATCGCCAACCTCCACACGCTGGACACCGCGCGCCGCTACTGCGACCGCGTGATCGGCATGCGCGACGGCCGCATCGTCTTTGACGGCACACCCGACCAGCTGTCCACCGGCGTCGCGCGCGAGATCTACGGTGCCGACGACAGCTTCAACGAAGCTGCCACCTCGACCTCGATCACCGGCGACGCGAAAGCAGACCGCACCTACGCGGACCTGATGCTGTCATAGCCCCACCGTTCGACCCCGGCCCCGGATTCGGGGCCCCAACACATGGAGAGACCATGCAGAAGCTGCTGACTGCAACCGCCCTGACGGCGATCCTCGCCTCCTCGGCCGTCGCCCAGGAAATCAAGGAGTTCAACATCGGCATCCTTGGCGGCGAAAACGCCCAGGACCGGATGACCTCGAACGAGTGCTTTCGCGCCAAGGTCGAAGAAGCCCTTGGCGTTCCGGTCAAGCTTTTCACCCCGGCCGACTATGACGGCGTGATCCAGGGCCTCTTGGGCGGCACGATAGATTATGCCGGTCTGGGTGCTTCGGGCTACGCCAAGATCTACCTGACCAACCCGGAAGCCGTGGACGTGCAACTGACCACCCAGAACGTGGACGGCACCACCGGCTACTATTCGATCGGGTTCGCCCGCAAGGACAGCGGAATCACGTCGATGGACGACGCAAAGGGCAAGTCCTTTGCCTTCGCCGACCCGAACTCGACCTCGGGTTACCTGGTGCCTGCTGCCGAACTGTCGGCAACCTATGGCAAGCTGGAAGACTATTTCTCCGAGGTCAAGATGTCGGGCGGGCATGAACAGACGATCGTCGGCGTGGCCAAGGGCGATTTCGACGCGGGCGTTGCCTGGGCTGACGGCCTCGGCAACTGGGAAGACGGCTTCACCAACGGCGCGTTCCGCAAGGCCGCCGACGCGGGTCTTGTCGACATGAACGAAATCACCGAGATCTGGCGCTCGAAGCTGATCCCGAACGGTCCTTTCGTTATCCGCCGCTCGCTGCCGCAGGACGTGAAGGACAAGATGTTCGCCCTGGTCGACACCATGTGGCAGACCGATCCTGCATGCGCCTACGCGCTGGCCGCCGGCGAAGCCAAGGATTTCGTGCCGGTCAAGCACGAGGACTATCTCGGCATCGTCGACGCCCGCAAGCTGCAGGAAGGCATGTAAGCCCTCCTCGGGCCGGACCCCGCCGCTCCTCGGGGTCCGGCCTTTTCATATCCGGATGATAGCATGGTCGATGTCGCCTTCGGACCAGAGCAGGGCCAGCGCCCCGATCTGTCGAACACTCGTGAAGCCTATCTCGACATGGTCCGCCGCAAGCGGATGTATGGCGGCATCCTTCTGGTACTGTTCGTCTCGCTCATGGCCTCTGGCTGGTGGCTGGCCGACCGCCGCAATGCCGGCGGCTTCTGGGACGGGCTGCCGCAGACCCTAGACTTCCCGGCCGAGGTGCTGTCGGAAGCCTGGACCAACCGCGCCAATCTTCCCGGTCTGCTGTGGAAATACGTCCCCGCCCTGATCGAGACGCTGAACATCGCCGCAGTGGCCACGCTGCTCGGCGCGCTGGCCGCAATGGCCCTGTCGCTTTTGGCCACGCGCGGCCTGGCGCGCTGGCCCCGGCTGATCCCGGTTTTTCGCCGCTCGATGGATGCGCTGCGGGCGATCCCGGAAATCGTCATCGCGCTGGTCCTCATCTATGTCCTGGGCGGCGGTCCGGTCCCTGCCGTCATCGCCATCGCGCTGCACACCGGCGGCGCGCTGGGCAAGCTTTTCTCTGAAGTGGCGGAAAACGCCGATCTGAAGCCGATCGAGGGCCTCGCCTCGGTCGGTGCCAACTGGTCGCAGCGCATGTGGCTGGGGGTGATCCCGCAGGTGGCACCGAACTGGCTGAGCTATGGATTGCTCCGCTTTGAAATCAACGTGCGGGCCTCGGCAATCCTGGGTTTCGTCGGCGAGGGCGGCATCGGATATGACCTCAAGCTTGCGATGCAATGGGGCCAGGGCCGCTATGACGAGGTGGTGGCGATCTTCCTGCTCTTGTTCCTGACCATCGTCCTGATCGACCGGGTGTCCGACCACTACCGCCACAAGCTGGTGAAAGGGGCCATGCTGTGACCACCGCCGTTTCCCCCGCGCTGACCGATGCCGTCACCCGGTCCTTTGCCCGCAGGACGCGATGGACCTTTGCCATTCCGGCGGCGATCATCGCCTATCTGGCCTATGCCGCGATCAGCTTTGACCTTGCGGGCCTGGCGCAGCGTGCCCGCTTTGACAACGCCGCGATCCTGCTGGGTGATTTCTGGTCCTACAAGACCCATGTCACCCGCGACAACCGCACCGGCCGCCTTGAGGTCGCCATCGAAGGCGAGACCAAGGGCACCTACCCGAACGGCATGTTGCCGGATTGGGTAACAACCTCGGGCACCACGACGACCATCGACCTTGGAGCCGGAAACGTCGTCACCTATGACGACGCCGGCGCCCGCTTTGTCGTTCCCGGCTATGGCACCATCGACATCCGGCCGGTGGATGGAAAGCCGGTGCTGACCGCGCCCGCGCCGATCCCTGACTGGATCTCGGTCGACGAAAACAAGGTCTCGGTCACGACCGATGCCGGGCGGTTCAGCTATGCAAGGTCGAAGGTCGAGACCTTCCGGTATCAGCCGGGATGGGAGCTGTGGTTCTTCACGCTCGACAGCCCGTTCTACGGCAAGTCCTGGGGCCAACTGCTGGCACTGGCCACCACGGGCGACCGGATCGACCCGGCCCGATCCAACCTTGGCTACATGGTGTCGGAGTTCTGGACCAACAAGATGTGGCGGCATGGCGATGTGGTCTGGGCGATCTTCGAGACGGTCCTGATGGCCTTCCTCGGCACGATGACTGCCGCGCTGGTCGCCTTGCCGCTGGGCTTCCTGGCCGCACGGAACTTCATGCCGCTGGGCATCTTCCGCGCCGCCGTGCGCCGGATCTTCGATTTCCTCCGCGGCGTCGACGGGCTGATCTGGACCATCATCCTGTCCCGCGCCTTCGGGCCGGGACCGATGACCGGGGCCATCGCGATTGCGATCACCGACACCGGCAGCTTCGGCAAGATGTTTTCCGAGGCGCTGGAGAACATCGACGAAAAGCAGGTCGAAGGGGTGAAGTCGACCGGCGCGAACAGCCTGCAGCGCGCGCGCTTCGGGGTGATCCCGCAGATCATGCCGGTGCTGTTGGCGCAGGTGCTCTATTACCTGGAATCCAATACCCGCAGCGCCACCGTGATCGGCGCCATCGTCGGCGGCGGTATCGGACTTTTGCTCACGCAAGCCATCATCACCCAGAAGGACTGGGAGGAAGTGGCCTATTACATGGTGCTGATCGTGCTGATGGTCATGCTGATGGACAGCCTCTCGGGCTGGCTGCGGCGCAAGCTGATCAAGGGCGGTTGACATGCCACGGCTTTCCGCGACCGCACCCTTCGTCCATCCCGGCTGCCTGATCGTCAACTCCGGTTTCGGTGCATGGTGCGAAGTCGGCGAAGGCAGTCGGGTGCTGAATTCGACCTTCGAGGATTACGCCTATTGCGACCGGCTGGCGGACATCGCCAATACCACGGTGGGCAAGTTCGCCAACCTCGCGGCGATGACGCGGATCGGGCCGACCGACCACCCGATGGCCAACGCAAGCCTGCATCATTTCCTGTATCGCTCGACGAGCTACTGGGACGACATTCCCGACGATGCCGGGTTCCTGGCCCGCCGTGCCAGCCGCCGCACGGTAATCGGGCCGGACACCTGGCTTGGTCATGGCGTGATCGTGAAACCCGAGGTGACGATCGGTGCCGGCGCGGTGATCGCCTCGGGCGCGGTTGTGACCAGGGACGTGGCCCCCTACATGATCGTGGCCGGCATCCCGGCACAGCCCTTGCGCCGGCGCTTTGCCCCCGGGATCGCCGACCGGCTGATGGCGCTGGCCTGGTGGGACTGGTCGCATGACCGGCTGCGCGCGGCGTTGGAGGATTTCCGCGCGCTCACGGCCGAGGCGTTCCTGGAACGGTATCAGGGCTGATCGGCAATCGTCAGCGTGACCCTCTCGCCGGCAAACCAGGTGGTGCCCAGTTCCACCGGCAGCCGATCCGGGTCGATGTTCAGCGCGACCGTCCGCATCACGGGCGCATTGGCGCGAATGCCAAGGGCGGCGGCCAGGACCGGGTCGGCAAGCTCTGCCGTCAGCCGGGTCTCGGCGCGGGTGTAGTCGGGCAGTCCCGCCGACGCCAGGGCCGCGGTGATCGACCCGGTCTCGCGGACGGCCGGCAGCAGGTCCGGAAACCGTCCCGCCGGGAACAGCGAGCGGAAGGCGGCGATGGCCTGATCGTCGGCCAGCGAAACCCCCTCGACGACATGCACGGGATCGCCTGGCGCAAGGCCCAGGGCGCGGGCCTCGTCGGCATCGCAGGGCCGGGTCTCGGTCCGGCTGATCCGGCGCGAGGGGGTCTGACCTGCGGCCAGCACGTTCTGCCGGAACCGCACCCGGCGGCCCAGGGGGTAGTCGGTCGGCCGCTGGGTGACGAACACTCCTGCGCCCCGGCGAGAGTGGACGAGACCCCGGTCAGCCAGGGCGGCAAGCGCATGGCGGACCGTATGCCGGTTCACCCCGAAGCGGGCGGCCAGCGCGGCCTCGGTCGGCAGCCTGTCGCCGGGACGATAATGCCCCGCAGCGACTTCGGCAGTCAGAGTGGCCGCGATGGCGGACCAGAGGGCTTCTTTGGGCAAGCACTTCTCCTGTCATGAAAAATTCACAACTCTCCGGTTGGCCATGCGCACACGGTCAGGTAATATTTGTATAGTTGTATAGATAGCTGGACATCTCCGTCAACCTGTCGAGATCCCGATGACCGACACTTCCCCGCTGGACCGCAAGAAGTGGATGGCGACCCTCGCCAAGGCCTCGCCCGCCCGATTGGCCACGCTGTTCCCGAAAATGCCGCCGCACCGGATCCTGCGCCAGCCGGAGATTGGCGCGCTGATGGTGCGGGGCCGGATGGGGGGCACCGGGGCGGCGTTCAATCTGGGCGAGATGACCGTCACCCGCGCCTCGGTGCAACTGGAGACGGGCGAGGTCGGGCATGCCTGGGTGCAGGGCCGCGACCGGCAGCACGCACTGCGCGCGGCGGCGGTGGATGCGCTGTTGCAGACCGACCGGAAAGCCGACCTGATCGCCGCGGTGCTGCAGCCGCTCGAAGCCGAAGCGCAGGCCGGGCGCGCGGTGCGCGGCGCGAAGGCCGCGGCAACGAAGGTCGATTTCTTCACCCTGATGCGGGGAGAGGACACATGATCGCCGATGCCCTGACTGGCGGCTTCACCGATGCCCCGCTCCAGTCCGCCCGCGCCTTCCGCGAGATCCTCGAGGCCCTGGCAAGGCCCGGCACGATCCGGCAAGTGTCCGGCGCAAGGCCGCCACCCCCCCTGTCAACGGCGGCGGGTGTGGTGCTTCTGGTTCTGGCCGATCCGACCACGGGGGTTCACCTTGCCGGCGCCGCCGACCGACCGGCAGTGCGCGACTGGATCGCCTTTCACCTCGGCGCGCCACTGGTCAGGGCCGAGCAGGCGGATTTCGCGGTCGGCACCTGGACGGCCCTGCACCCCGTCACGCGGTTCCGGATCGGCCGGCCCGACTATCCCGACCGATCGGCCACGCTGATCGTCGAGTGCGACCGGCTGGTGAACCATGGCCCCGCCCTGACCGGTCCCGGGATCGAGACGGCGACCTGGCTGAACCTGCCGGAAACCGCCGCCTTCCGTGCCAACCATGGCTTGTTTCCGCTGGGGTTCGACACGGTGTTCACTGCCGGAGACAGGCTTTCCGGTCTGCCGAGGACGACCCGGGTGGAGAAGATCTGATGTATGTCGCAGTCAAGGGCGGCGAGCGCGCCATCGACAACGCCCATGCCTGGCTGGCCGAGGAACGGCGCGGCGATCCTGCTGTGCCGGAACTCGGCATCGCCCAGATCCGCGAGCAGATGGCCCTCGCGGTGAACCGGGTGATGGCGGAAGGCTCGCTCTACGACCCCGATCTGGCGGCGCTCGCGATCAAGCAGGCGCGGGGCGATCTGATCGAGGCGGTCTTCCTGATCCGGGCCTATCGCACCACCCTGCCGCGTCTTGCCGCGTCCAACCCGGTCGACACCGGCGCGATGGCGGTGGACCGGCGCATCTCGGCCACGTTCAAGGACCTGCCGGGCGGGCAGGTGCTGGGGCCGACCTTCGACTACACGCACCGCCTGCTGGATTTCACGCTGATGGCCGATGGCGCGCCCCTGACCGACGCGGTGCCCCACACCCCCGTCCCCTCCCCCCGCGGGCGGGACGGTCGGGGCGGGGAAACACCCCGCGTGCCGCATGTGATGGGATTTCTCAACCGTGACGGCCTGATCGAGACTGCGCTGCCCGATGACACCCCCCCGCCCGATCTGACCCGCGAACCGCTGGAGTTGCCCGCCGACCGCGCGCTGCGGCTTCAGGCCCTGACCCGGGGCGACGAGGGCTTCGTCCTCTCGCTGGCCTATTCCACCCAGCGCGGCTATGGGCGCACCCACGCCTTCGTCGGCGAATTGCGGATCGGCATCGTTGCGGTCGAGGTGGACATTCCCGAACTGGGCTTCGCGGTCGAGATCGGCGAGATCGAGCTGACCGAATGCGAGACGGTGAACCAGTTCAGGGGCTCCCGGACCGAGCCGCCGCAATTCACCCGCGGTTACGGCCTTGTCATGGGCCAGTCCGAACGCAAGGCCATCGCGATGAGCCTCGTCGACCGCAGCTTGCGCTGGCAGGAACTGGGCGAGGATTTCACCGGCGCGCCGGCGCAGGACGAGGAGTTCGTCCTGATGCACTGCGACAACATCCAGGCCACGGGTTTTCTCGAACATATCAAGCTGCCGCATTACGTCGATTTCCAGGCCGAACTGGAACTGGTCCGCAAGCTGCGGGCCGAAGCGCAGGCGATGCAGGAGGCGGCGGAATGAGCGACGACACGCAGTCCGGGGCCTACACCTTCGCCTACCTTGACGAGCAGACCAAGCGGATGATCCGCCGGGCGATCCTGAAGGCGCTGGCGATTCCCGGCTACCAGGTCCCCTTCGCCAGCCGCGAGATGCCGATGCCCTACGGCTGGGGCACCGGCGGGGTGCAGGTGACGGCGGCCTGCCTGACCCCCGAGGACCGGCTGAAGGTCATCGACCAGGGCGCGGACGACACCACCAACGCCGTCTCGATCCGCCGTTTCTTCCAGCGCACCGCCGGCGTCGCCACGACCGAGGCGACGATGGACGCCACCATCATCCAGACCCGCCACCGCATCCCGGAAACGCCGCTGACCGAAGGCCAGATCCTCGTCTACCAGGTCCCGATCCCGGAACCCCTGCGGTTCCTCGAGCCGCGCGAGACCGAGACGCGGAAGATGCACGAGCTGGAGGAATACGGGTTGATGCATGTGAAGCTGTATGAGGACATTGCGCGGCACGGCCAGATCGCGACCTCCTACGCCTATCCGGTCAAGGTCGAGGGCCACTATGTGATGGATCCCTCGCCGATCCCGAAGTTCGACAATCCGAAACTGTCGGGCAACCCGGCGACCCAGCTGTTCGGCGCGGGACGCGAGCAGCGTATCTATGCGCTGCCGCCCTGGACCGATGTCGTCAGCCTCGACTTCGACGACCACCCGTTCGAGACCTCGAAAGCCCCGCATGACTGCGACCTCTGCGGGGCGAAGGACAGCTATCTGGACGAGGTGATCACCGACGACGAGGGCGGGCGGATGTTCGTCTGTTCGGACACGGACTTCTGCGCCGGACGCAGGGCGGAAGGCCACGAAGGACGGTTGGGTGGGGACCAAAAGTCTTCGAAGACTTTTGCAAATTCCTTCGAAGGAATTTGGCCCGCTACAGCGGGTGCGCGATGACGATCATGGACCGGATTGCCACCACGCACGAGCCTCTGCTGCGGGTCGATGGACTGACCAAGCACTACGGCCCCCGCATCGGCTGCGCCGATGTCAGCTTCGACCTCTACCCGGGCGAGGTCTTGGGAATCGTCGGCGAAAGCGGGTCGGGCAAATCGACCCTTCTGTCCTGCCTTGCCGGCCACCAGCACACGGACACGGGCCGGATCGCCTATGACGGGCGGGATGTGCTGGCGATGTCCGAGACCGAACGCCGCCGTCTTGGCCGCACCGACTGGGCCTATGTCCACCAGAACCCGCGCGACGGGCTGCGGATGGGGGTTTCGGCGGGCGGCAATGTGGGCGAGAGGCTGATGGCGGTCGGGGCACGGCATTACGGCGACATCCGCAGCAAGGCGGCGGACTGGCTTGGCCGCGTCGAGATCGCGTCCGACCGGATCGACGACCGGCCCTCGGCCTTTTCGGGCGGGATGCAGCAGCGGTTGCAGATCGCGCGGAACCTGGTGACTTCTCCGCGCCTCGTGTTCATGGACGAACCCACCGGCGGTCTGGATGTCAGCGTGCAGGCCCGCTTGCTGGACCTGTTGCGGGGACTGGTCCGCGACCTTGGTCTGAGCGTGGTCATCGTCACCCATGATCTCGCCGTCGTCCGGTTGCTGGCACACCGGCTGATGGTGATGAAGGCAGGCAAGGTGGTCGAGCAGGGACTGACCGATCAGGTGCTGGACGACCCGCAGCATGCCTACACCCAACTGCTCGTCTCGTCGATACTTCAGGTGTAACGTCATGATCCGCATCGAGAACCTGTCGAAAAGCTTTACCCTGCACAACCAGGGCGGCACGGTGATCCCGGTCATGGCCGGGGCGGTGTTGAGCGTGGAGCCTGGCGTCTGCGTGGGCCTGACCGGGCAATCCGGTTCCGGGAAATCGACGCTGATGCGGATGGTCTACGGCAACTACCTGACCGCGGGCGGCAGGCTGGTCGTCGGGGCCCTGGACGTTGCATCCGCCGAACCGCGCCAGATCATCGCGCTGCGCCGCCATACCCTTGGCTATGTCAGCCAGTTCCTGCGCGTCGTGCCCCGCGTCCCCACCCTCGATGTCGTGGCCGAACCGCTCCTCGTCCTCGGCACCCCGGCGTCCGAGGCCCGCGCCCGCGCGGCCGGCCTGCTCCGACGCCTGAACATCCCGGAACGCCTCTGGGCCCTCTCGCCGACCACCTTCTCGGGGGGCGAGCAGCAGCGGGTCAACATCGCGCGCGGTTTTGCCCATGCCTATCCCGTGCTGTTGCTGGACGAACCCACCGCCAGCCTCGACGCCGCAAACCGCGAGATCGTGCTGACCCTGATCGAAGAGGCCAAGGCGCGCGGGGCCGCGATCCTTGGCATCTTCCACGACGAGGGCGCGCGCCTGCGCGTCTGCGACCGGCTGGTCGACGTGACCGCCTTCACACCCGGGCTTGCCGCATGATCTTCGCCGTTGTCGGCCCTTCCGGTGCCGGGAAGGACACCCTGATCCGTGGCGCGCTGAAAGCCCGCCCGGACCTGCGCCTGGTGCGCAGGGTCATCACCCGCCCGGCAAATGCCGGAAGCGAGGATTTCGAAGGCGTCACGTCCGAAGATTTCAAGCGCCGCCACCAGCAAGGCGACTTCGCCCTGGTCTGGGACGCACACGGCCTGTCCTACGGCATTCCGAAAGCCGAGGTCTCCGGCCCCGGCAGCATCATCTTCAACGGCAGCCGTGCCGCACTGCCCGCCGCGGCTCGGGTCTTCCCCGGTCTTGCCGTGATCCTGGTCACGGCACCGCCGCTTGTCCTGGCCATGCGCCTTGCCGCACGCGGGCGCGAGCAAGCCGGGGACATCCGCGCCCGCCTGGCGCGCGCCGCTTTCGAGATGCCTGCGGGGATCGCCTTCCGGACGGTGGTGAACGACCAGTCGCCCGAGATCGGCACCGCCCGCCTGCTCGCCGCGCTTCATCCGGCAAGGGCATAGCGATGCAGCAGACGAAAACACCCTGTCGCGTCCTCGCCAAAAAGGCAGAGGTCCTCGATCGTGAAGGGGCGCGGCAGGACCGGGGCGAAATGGGCGGCAAGCGCCACACGGACCGGGCCGGGTTCGGCAAGGCGATCGGTCAGCGTCAGATGGAAGCGGAACTCCTCCATCACGAAGGGATAGCCCCAGCGGTCAAGAAGGGCGCGCTGGCGGGCCGAAAGCCGCTCCGGGCGGCGACGGGCGATCTCGGCACCGGTCAGCGGCGCGCGAAGATCGTCGGTCCCTTCGACCACAGTGGCGGCCAGATCCATCAGCGCCGCTTCGCAGCCAAGCGGGGTCAGGGCAAGGAAGCCGTCAAGGATCTCGAGCTGCAGCCCATGACAGGTGACGGGGGCAAGACGCGCGGCAAGCTCTGCCAGACGGTTGCGGATTGTCGTCTCGGTCACGGCAGGCTTCGCGCGGAACGGCGCGCGGATCGTGCCGTGAAAGCCATAGCGCCGCGGCTCGGCCGTCATGGCATGCGGATCGCCGATGCCCGCCAGCGCCGGTTGCGGCAGGGCCTCTCCGGTTTCGGAGTTCCGGCCCAGCCATGCCGCCGCATGCCGGGAAAAGGCGCTTTCGCGCGGGGCGAAATAGACGGCGTATCGGGTCATCATCTGCATGGCGGCCGGGGTAGCCGGACTGTGTCACACCGGCGTGACAGGACAGTGTCACCAGAAGCCACCGCGTCGCGGAAGGCAAGTCGATCGAGGACCACATGACCACCGAAACCATCCTGGCCAACGCGACCCTGGTCCTGCCAAAGGAGACTCTGCTCGGGCAGGTGCGCCTTCTGGATGGCAGGATCGCCGAGATCGCCGCAGGCGGCGGTCTGCCGAAGGGGGCCGAGGATTGCGCCGGCGACCTCCTGATGCCCGGATTGATCGAACTGCACACCGACAATCTGGAACGCCACATCGAGCCGCGCCCCAAGGTCGACTGGCCCCATGCCGCCGCAATCATCGCGCATGACGCCGAACTGGCCAGTGTCGGGATCACCACCGTCTTCGATGCGCTGCGCGTCGGCTCGGTCGTGTCGCACGCCAAGGCGAATTACGGCGAATACGCCCGGGCGCTGGCCGACGAGATCCTGGGGCTTCGGGCCGCGGGCGCGCTGAAGATCAGCCATTTCCTGCACCTGCGGGCCGAGGTCTGTTCCGAAACCCTGGTCGAGGAACTGGACAAGTTCGGCCCCGAGGACCGGATCGGCATCGTCAGCCTGATGGACCACACGCCCGGAGAACGGCAATTCCGGGATCTCTCACAGTTGCGCAAATATGTCATGGGCAAGCACGGCATGACCGAGGCCGAGTTCGACGCCCATGTCGCCGACCAGAGGGCGCTGTCCTTCCGGCATGGTTCCAGGCACGAGGCTGCCGCCGTCGCCGCCGCCCGCCGCTATGGCGCGGTGCTGGCCAGCCACGACGACACCGACGCGGCCCATGTCGCGCGCTCAGCCGAACACGGCGCGCATTTCGCCGAGTTTCCGACCACGGTCGAGGCGGCGCAGGCCTGCAACGGGTTCGGGATCAAGGTGATGATGGGGGCTCCGAACCTTGTCCGTGGGGGCAGCCATTCGGGCAATGTCGCCGCCGCTGACCTGGCGAAAGCCGAACTTCTGGACATCATCTCGTCCGACTATGTGCCGTCGTCGCTGCTGTCGGCGGCGCTGATGCTGGGCGATCTGTGGGGCAATGTCGCGCGCGGCGTGGCGACCGTTACCCGCGCCCCGGCCGAGGCCGTCGGTCTGTCGGATCGCGGCAGGCTCGAACCCGGGTGCCGGGCGGACCTCGTCCGGGTCGCGCGGATCGGTCAGGCCGGGGCACTTCGCGGCGCGTGGGTTCAGGGCAAGCGCGTCGGATAGCGCCGGTTACTGGTTTTCCGTCCGGTCCTTCTTCGCAAGGGCGGCGTCGCGCATCTGGGACAGGGTTTGCCGAGGCGTCAGAGCCTCGGCCGATATTGCAAGGTCCAGCACCGCGCCGGTCCGGCTGGCACGGGCCCGCGCGAAGGCGGCGGGGAAATCCTCGGTCCGCTCGACCCGTTCGGCATGAAAGCCGTAGGATTGCGCCAGCAGGACGAAGTCGGGGTTCTGCAGGTCGGTCCCCGATACCCGCGCCGGAAAATTCCGCTCCTGATGCGCGCGGATGGTGCCGTAGGTGCCATTGTTCAGGATCAGGATGACCGGCTGCGCGCCGGCCTGCATCGCGGTCCCGAGCTCTTGACAGGTCATCTGGAAATCGCCGTCTCCGGCAAAGCAGACGGCGGTGCGGTCCGGGTAGGCCACCTTGGCCGCAATGGCCGCTGGCACGCCATAGCCCATAGCGCCGGACTGCGGCGCCAGAAGCCGCGCCCGTGCGCCGAACTTGTAGAACTTGTTCGGCCAGACGGTGAAGTTCCCGGCGCCGTTCGCAAGGATCGCGTCCTCGGGCAGCACCTCGCGCAGATGCGCCGTGACCAGCCCCATGTCGACGGGCGAGGGCTGCGGGCCAAGCTCGAACCCGGCCTCCCAGTCGGCCCGCGCCCGCGCCCGCCATCCGGCCCAGTCTCCCGTGACCGGGACCAGCGCCGCCGCAAAGGCATTCGGCCCGGCCTGAATGCCAAGCACCGGCCGATAGACCTTGCCGATCTCCCGATCCGAGGCGTGGACATGGATCAGCTTCTGCCCCGGCACCGGCACGGCAAGCAGCGTGTAGCCATCCGTCGTCATCTCGCCGAAGCGCGCGTTGATCGCGAGGATCACATCCGCCTCGCGCAGCAGCCGTTTCACGTTGGCGGGCATCCCGACCCCGGCCTCGCCGGCGTAGGCGGGCGAGAAGTTGTCGAATTGATCCTGATAGCGAAACGCCGCCACGACCGGAATGTCAGAGCCTTCGGCAAAGCCCTGCAAAGCGGCCCGCCCGCCCCCGGTCCAGTTGCAGCCGCCGATCAGGATCAGGGGCCGCCGTGCCGCCGACAGCATCGCCCGCACCTCCGCCATCGTCGCCGTATCCGGCGCGGGTTCGGCCAGGCGGACCGGGCCGGTCAAAGGGGCGGCGGCGGTCAGGCTGGTCAGCATGTCCTCCGGCAGGGCTACCACCACCGGGCCGGGCCGACCGGTCAGTGCCGTCGTCCAGGCCCGCGACAGGATCTCGGGGATCCGGTCGGCCTGGTCGATTTCGACCGCCCACTTCGCCATGGTGCCGAAGACGGCCCTGTAGTCGAGCTCTTGAAACGCCTCGCGCCCCCGCATGTCGGTGCCGACCTGGCCGACAAAGACGATCATCGGCGCGGAATCCTGCATTGCGCTGTGGATGCCGATCGCCGCATTCGTCGCGCCGGGCCCGCGCGTGACGAAGCAGAGCCCCGGCTGACCTGTCAGCTTGCCCCAGGCCGCCGCCATGAATGCCGCTCCGCCTTCGTTGCGGCACAGGACAAGATCCAGCCTGCCCTGCGTGTCATGCAGCGCATCCAGAACCGCCAGATAGCTTTCGCCCGGAACGCCGAAACCCTTGACTGCCCCCAGGGCCACAAGGCTTTCCACCATCCGCATCGCCGATCAGGCCGTACTGGCAGCGCACGTCCTTGTTGAGATGATTGGGGTCGAGCGTGGTGTGGATCACCGTCTTGCCCTTCGGCATCGAGATGCCGAAGTTGGTTTCGGTGAAGGAGCAGCCGATGCCGAACAGCACGTCGCACTTGTCGAGGAAGTGGCGGACCTGCCTCGGATAGGCGCGGCCGCCGGAGCCCAGCGACAGCGGATGGGTCTCGTCGAAGCTGCTCTTGCCCTGCAGCGAGGTGCACACGGGAATCGCCAGCAGCTCGGCCAGTTCCTTCAGCTCGTCATAGGCCTCGGCCCAGTGCACGCCGTGGCCGGCATAGATGACCGGCCGCTTGGCCTCGACCAGCACCTTGGCGGCTTCCGTCACGGCGGCCGGATCGGGACCGTAGCGTGTTGGCTTGATCGGCTCGTAGGTCAGCGGATCGGGCGCGTCCTCGCCATTGGCCTCGGCCGGGAACTCGATGATGACCGGCGAGCCGCGGCCGTTGCGCAGCAGGCTGAAGGCCCGGCGCATGACGTTCTCGATGTCGGCGCCCGAGGTGATCGGCTCGGCATGCTTGGCGACATGCGCCATGGTGATGGTCGAGTTGAAGTTCGGCGGCACATGGGCGATACGGCGCGGATAGCCCGCCGGAATGACCAGCAGCGGCACTG
>NCDY01000140.1:0-3485 GCA_002280405.1 Rhodobacterales bacterium 32-66-9
GGTGGCCGGGCTGGCCGGCGTGCGTCGCTTGCGCGGCGGCTGACCGGCGGCGGAAGTTGACCCCAAACAAAGGGCATCACCATGGTCTTCGATTTTCTGAAGGGCGAATTCATCGACGTCATCTCCTGGCTGGATGACACGCGCGACACGATGGTCTGGCGGTTCGACCGCCGCGACCAGGCGATCAAGATGGGCGCAAAACTGACGGTGCGCGAGGGCCAGGCCGCCGTCTTCATCCACGAGGGCCAGCTGGCCGACGTGTTTCAGCCCGGTCTCTACCAGCTTGAAACCAACAACCTGCCGATCCTGACGACGCTGCAGAACTGGGACCACGGGTTCCAGTCGCCGTTCAAGTCCGAGGTCTATTTTGTCAACACCACCCGGTTCAACGACCAGAAATGGGGCACGAAGAACCCGATCATGGCCCGCGACCCCGAGTTCGGCCCGGTCCGCCTGCGCGCCTTCGGGACCTATTCGATGCGCGTCTCCGATCCGGGGAAGTTCATCCAGGAAGTCGTTGGCACGGATGGCGAGTTCACCTCGGACGAGATCAGCTTCCAGATCCGCAACGTGATCGTGCAATCCGCCTCGCAAGTGCTGGCAAAATCCGGCATTCCGGTGCTCGACATGGCAGCGAACACCGCCGATCTGGGCAAGATCATCGCCAATGCCATCGCGCCGCAAGTCGGCGAGTACGGGTTGTCGATCCCGGAATTCTATATCGAAAACATCAGTTTGCCGGAAGAGGTCGAAAAGGCGCTGGACAAGCGGACCTCGATCGGCGTCGTGGGCGACCTCAACCGCTACATGCAGTTCAACGCCGCCGAAGCCATGGGCCAGCCGGGATCGGCGATGGGCGCGGCCATGGGAGCCGGGATGGGTGCCGGAATGGGGATGGGCATGGCGCAGACCATGGGGCCCTGGGGCGCGCAGTCCTCTGCCGCGCCGCCGCCGCCGCCGCCCGCCGCGGGCAAGGCCTGGCATCTGGCGGTCGACGGCGCGACGTCGGGCCCCTTCTTTGAGGCCGATCTTGCCAAGGCAGCCGCCGAAGGTCGCCTGAACCGCGCCACGATGGTCTGGACCGCCGGACAGGACGGCTGGAAGATGGCCGCCGAGACCGACCTTGCCCGGCTGCTGGACCAGGTGCCGCCTCCGCCGCCGCCCAAACCCTGATCTGGCGCGATGGCCCGCGACGACCACCGCTTTCCCTGCGCACGCTGTGGCGCGCAACTGCGCTATGCGCCGGGCCAGACCCGTCTGACCTGCAACTATTGCGGGTTCGAACAGGACATCCCGCCGCAGACCGCCGAGGCCCGGGTCCGTGCGACGCAGGAACTTGATCTGGCCCGGGGTCTGCGCAACGATCTTGCCAGCGCGGACATGGTCGAGGTCCGCACCACGACCTGCCCGAACTGCGGTGCCAAGCTCGAGCTTTCCTCTGCCTCGATTGCCACCGTATGTCCGTTCTGCGCCACGCCACTGATTCTGGATACCGGCACCCTGAGCCAGATCAGACCACAGGCCCTGATCCCCTTCACCCTGACCGAGGCCGAAGCGCGCGCGGCGATGATCTCGTGGATGGGCAGCCTCTGGTTCGCGCCGGGGACACTGCTGGAATACGCCCGCAAGGGCCGCGCGCTGGCCGGGATCTATGTGCCGTTCTGGACCTTCGATGCCGATACCGACAGCCGGTATTCGGGGGAGAGGGGCGAGTACTACTACGAGACCCGCACGGTCAGTGTCCGGGTCAACGGCCGGATGGAGCGGCGGCAGGAGCAGGTGCGCAAGACGCGCTGGTATCCCGCCTCGGGTCGGGTTTCCCGTGACTTCGACGACGTTCTGGTGATGGCCTCGCGCAGCCTGCCTCCGCGGTTGGGCAGTGAGCTGACGCCCTGGGATCTTGGCGCGTTGACCGCCTATACCCCTGAATTTCTTGCCGGGTTTCAGGCCGAGGGTTACACGGTCCCGCTTGCCTCCGGCCATTCCGAAGCGCGGGAGCGGATGTCGGAGGTGATCCGCGAAGACGTGCGCCGCGACATCGGCGGGGACGAACAGCGCATCGATGACGTGAACACCGACTGGTCGGACGAGACCTTCAAGCACATCCTGCTGCCGGTCTGGATGGCGGCCTACAGGTACAATGGCAGAAGCTATCGGTTCGTGGTCAACGGCCAGACCGGCGAGGTTCAGGGCGAGCGGCCCTGGTCGGTCTGGAAGATCGCCGGTGCGGTGGTTTTCGGTGCCGTGCTGATCCTTGGCGCGGTCTATCTGTCCAACCCCGAGGCCCTGGGTCTGCCGCCGCCAGCCTGGACGAACTAGCCGTTGCGCTGAAAGAACAGCATGTAGCCGGCATAGGCCCCGGCGGCGAGGAACAGCAGTCCCCAGAACGGCGAGCCGAGCCAGAGGAACTCTGCCACGCCCCAGGCGAGAGGCACGATCACCGTGATCCACCGCACCCATGCGTGCCAGAAAAAGGGGTCGTTCGGATCGAGAAACTTCATGCCTTTGGTCCCCGTTCATGGCATCCTTTGCCAAGACAGGGGGGCCGACATGCCAGAGATTGTCAAGGATTTCCAAGGACAAACCGTCATCACCACGTTCGAGATGACGCCTGCCACCGCCTTCGACCTTTTGGAGGCGCTGGAGGCGGCCTATCGCGATTGCATCAGCCGCCAGCCCGGGTTTCTGGGTGCCGGGCTGCACATGAACGACGCCCATACGCGGATTTGCAACTACTCCAAATGGCATAGCCGAGAGGACTATCAGGCGATGCTGCGCACCCCCGAGATGCGCGAGCGGAACCGCAAGATCAACGAGTTGTGCCGTGGGTTCGAGCCGGTGATGTATGACGTGACGGGGGTGTTCTGAACCCGCCACGTCAAGCCCTTGAAAGCGCCGGGTCAGTCCGGCCGCTTTCGAACCGGTTAAGGGTGGGGCAGGCGTCTGGCATCCGTCTGGGACGGGAGGCCCCGGGTCAGGCCCGGGGCGGTGCAGGATGACGCCGGGGGCAAAGCTGACGGGAAGAAAGAGATCGCAAGCATCGATGGTTTGACGTGGCAGCGGTCGTTTTCCGCGTGTCTTGCAGCCCGTCGTCTTTTGCCAATTCCATGGATGACGGCGAATGGCTGACCTGCACCAGAGCCTCGATCCCGGAGTCGATAACACTGCGGTCGGAGCCTGCGTCGAGCTGTCGATGGCGCATCCAGAAGCGTGGCACTTCGGCAGTCGGCTTCGAGATTCATGGGCTTGTCCACACTGACGTGCAGCTCTGTTCCCTACCTTCGTCCCCTGCTCCGCTTGCCCCCTCGCTGCCCCGCCCGCCCGGCCGTGCTGCGACCGGCCATCTTCACCGCCTCTTCCACCGCCTCCTCGATCACCTCCTGCCGGGCGAAGGGGTCGTCGGCGACGGCAAGCTCCACCGCCTCCAGCCGCTTCACCTCGTCGCGCAGGCGGGCGGCTTCCTCGAACTCCAGGTTCTCGGCGGC
>NCDY01000140.1:3541-18826 GCA_002280405.1 Rhodobacterales bacterium 32-66-9
GTTGTAGGCCACCTGCTTTTCGCGGCGGCGGTTGGTCTCGCCGATGGCGCGCTCCATGCTGCCGGTCATGCGGTCGGCATACATGATGACCCGGCCTTCGGAGTTCCGGGCGGCGCGGCCGATGGTCTGGATGAGGGAGGTCTCTGACCGCAGAAAGCCCTCCTTGTCCGCGTCGAGGATCGCCACCAGCCCGCATTCCGGGATGTCCAGGCCTTCCCGCAGCAGGTTGATCCCGACCAGGACGTCGAAGGCCCCGAGCCGCAGATCACGCAGGATTTCAATGCGTTCGATGGTGTCGATGTCGCTGTGCATGTAGCGCACGCGGATGCCCTGTTCATGGAGGTAGTCGGTCAGGTCCTCGGCCATGCGCTTGGTCAGCACGGTGGCGAGGGTGCGCAGGCCCCGGGCGGCGACGCGGCGAATCTCGTCCAGCAGGTCATCGACCTGCATTTCCACCGGCCTGATTTCGACCATCGGGTCGATCAGGCCGGTCGGGCGGATCACCTGTTCGGTAAAGACGCCGCCGGTCTGCTCCAGCTCCCACGCCGCCGGAGTGGCGGAGACGAAGACGGATTGCGGGCGCATCGCGTCCCATTCCTCGAACTTCAGCGGGCGGTTGTCCATGCAGGACGGCAGGCGGAAACCGTGTTCGGCCAGAGTGAACTTGCGCCGGAAGTCGCCCTTGTACATGCCGCCGATCTGCGGGACCGAGACGTGGGATTCGTCGGCGAAGACGATGGCGTTGTCGGGGATGAATTCGAAGAGGGTCGGCGGCGGCTCGCCCGGCGCGCGCCCGGTGAGGTAGCGGGAATAGTTCTCGATCCCGGCGCAACTCCCGGTCGCCTCCAGCATTTCGAGGTCGAAGTTGGTGCGCTGTTCCAGGCGCTGGGCTTCCAGCAGCTTGCCTTCGCCCTGCAACTGTTTCAGGCGGTGGAAAAGCTCGTCCTTGATGCCCTTGATCGCCTGCTGGAGGGTGGGCCGGGGCGTGACGTAGTGGGAATTCGCGTAGATGCGGATCTGCTTGAAACTGTCGGTCCTCGCCCCGGTCAAAGGGTCGAATTCGGTGATCGACTCCAGTTCCTCGCCGAAAAAGCTGAACCGCCAGGCGCGGTCTTCCAGGTGGGCGGGCCAGACCTCAAGGCTGTCGCCGCGGACGCGGAACGCCCCGCGCTGGAAGGCGGTTTCCAGGCGGCGGTATTGCTGGGCGACGAGGTCGGCCATCACCTTGCGCTGGTCGTAAAGCTGGCCGACCACCAGATCGACAGTCATCGCCGAATAGGTCTCGACCGACCCGATGCCGTAGATGCAACTGACCGAGGCGACGATGATCACGTCGTCGCGTTCCAGAAGCGCCCGGGTGGCCGAATGGCGCATCCGGTCAATCTGTTCGTTGATCTGGGACTCCTTCTCGATATAGGTGTCGGTGCGCGCGACATAAGCTTCGGGCTGGTAATAGTCGTAGTAGCTGACGAAGTATTCGACGGCGTTGTCGGGGAAGAAGCCCTTGAATTCGCCGTACAACTGCGCGGCGAGGGTCTTGTTCGGGGCAAGGATGATGGCGGGGCGCTGGGTTTCCTCGATCACCTTGGCCATGGTGAAGGTCTTGCCGGTGCCGGTCGCGCCCAGCAGGACCTGATCCCGCTCGCCCGAGTTGATGCCGGCGGTCAGGTCGCGGATCGCGGTCGGCTGGTCGCCGGCGGGCTGGAACGGAGTCGAGAGCAGAAAGCGCCTACCGCCTTCCAACTTGGGTTTGGTCAGAACCTCGGGGCGGTCGGTCAATGCATTGGCGTTGTTGTGCGGCATGGGGCACGTCTTTCACGACTCGGGCAGGGCGGAACAGATTTGATCCGTTTTTGTTCCCAGGCAAGCGGTGATCCGCAGGGATGGGCGAAACCGTTGCCGAACGCGGGCCAAGCGGCTAAGGCTCGGCCCACCAGAGGTGAGTTTTGATGGCGAAGAAGATCGATACGCAGGCGGTAGGCCTGGATGTGGGGCTGGCGTTCATCCGCTGGCTGACGGGGGCCGAGAACCTGCATTACGGGCTTTGGACCGGGCTGGAGGTGACGGCGGGCAACCTGCGGGCAGCGCAGGAGGCCTATACCGCCCGGCTGTTCGGCTATCTTCCCAAGGGCAGCTTGCGCATCCTGGACATTGGCGGTGGCGCGGGGGAAACCGCGAAGAAGCTTTTGGCGCTGGGGCATCAGGTCGAGATCGTGGTGCCCTCGCCCTTCCTGGCCGCGCGCTGCCGCGAGACGGCGCAGGGGGCGACGGTGCATGAAACCACATTCGAGGCGTTTCAGGGCCGGGGACCGTTCGACCTGTGCCTCTTTTCGGAAAGCTTCCAGTATATTCCCCTGACCGAAAGCCTGCCGAAATGCGCGCGGCTTCTGGCGGAGGGCGGGCAGGTGCTGATTGCCGACTGCTTCCGCACGGACGCCTATCGGGGACGGGGCGCGCATGGTCCGCAGCCGGGCGGTGGCCACCGGGTCGCCGCTTTCCAGGCGGCTGCGGCCGGGGCCGGTTTCGTGGTCCTGGCCGAGGAGGACATCACCGATGCCGTCGCACCGTCGATCGACCTGGAACAACGGTTCTTCAACGTCCTCGGCCACGGGATCACGCGAATTTCGGGCGAGATTCGCGGCAAGCGACCGGGCGCGCACTGGGCGCTGGCCCGGATCATCGGCTTGTTCCTGTCCCGCACCCGACGCGAGCACCTGATGCAGCGGCTGACGGGCACAAGCCGGAGCGCGGAAGCGTTCCGCATTTACAACCGGTATCGGATCGTTGGCCTGGGCCGGAGGTCTGGCCAAGGCGGGTGACCAACCCGCAAAGGTTTTGCGATGCCGAATGCAACTTTGGGTTGATTTCAGCCGGCTTTTCCGCCACCTTAGCATGGCAAGCAGCACCTTGACCTGCCGGCCGGCGTCAGTCCCGACCCCACCCACACTTCCTGACACCGGCCGGCAGGCTTTTCCCGGCAATGTCGCGCTTGCGCTTTCCCGAAAGCTTCGGAATAACACGGGTCAGCCACCCAGGAGCAGCCCATGCGCGCCCGCATCTACCAGCCTGCCCGAACCGCGATGCAGTCCGGCACTGCCAAGACCCACCAGTGGGTGCTGGAGTTCACTCCGGCTTCGGAGCGGGAGATCGATCCCCTGATGGGCTGGACGTCGTCATCGGACACCCAGTCGCAGGTCCGGCTGCGGTTCGAAAGCCGCGAGGCCGCCGAAGCCTATGCCACCGAGAAAGGCCTGGAATTTGACGTGATCGAGCCGAAGCCGCGCAAGGCCGTGATCCGGCCCCGCGGCTATGGCGAGAACTTCGCCACTGATCGCAAGGGCGCCTGGACGCACTGAAGTGGCGGTCGTCATTGCCGAGGAGCACCCGCTTGCGCCGGACCTGGCGCTTTTGTTCGACCGGCACACGGCCGACATGCATGCCGACACTCCGCCCGAATCGATCCACATGATGGACCGCAGCGCCCTGGTGACCCCGGCGATCCGCTTCTTCGTTCTGCGCGACGGCGGGCAGCCATTGGCGATGGGGGCCTTCAGGCGGATCGACGCAACCCATGCCGAGATCAAGTCGATGCACGTCCTGGCCGAGGCAAGAGGACGGGGATTGTCGAAGGCGATGCTGGACCATCTTGTCGCGACGGCGCGGGCCGACGGCTTTTCGCGCCTCAGTCTGGAAACCGGCATCCAGCCGACCTTCATCGCCGCCCGCGCCCTGTACGCCCGGGCGGGCTTTGCCGACTGCCCGCCCTTCGAGGGCTATTGCGAGGACCCGAACTCGGTCTTCATGACGAAGGTGCTTGCCTGACCAACTGGCTTGACGCAAAAGGCACAGGCGCGGGCTCATAGCTCAACCGGATAGAGCAAGGACCTTCTAAGTCCGAGGTTGGGGGTTCGAGTCCTCCTGGGCCCGCCAATTCTTCAGACAGGAAGCCGTCCTCGGGGGCATCGAGCCCCGCTCGGACGGCGTTGCCACGGGTCAGGCGGTCAGGTCGGCGTAGATGGAGCCCCGCCTTCGAAGCGGTTGCCGTGGCGGTGGTCGCAGGGAGCCTCCTGCATCTGCAGGTGGAGGCCAGTGCCGGTGAAGGGATGGGCGCGGGCGACATCCTCGTCGAAGTCGATGCCAAGGCCGGGCGCATCGGGGGGGAGAATGTAGCCGTCCTCCCATCTGATCGAGTTCCTGATCAGNNATCTCGGCCATGGCGGCGATCTTCTTCGCCTCCCAGATGCCGCCGACCCGGCCCAGCGCCGGTTGCAGGATCTTGACCCCCCCGGCGCGGAGAAGGGTGCCGAATTCGGCCTTGGTGGTCAGGCGTTCGCCGGTCGCGAGGGGGACGCGGACGGATCTGGCGACCTCGGCGAATTCCAGCAGGTTGTCGGGGGGGATCGGCTCTTCGTACCAGAGCGGGTTGTAGGGTTCGAGTTCCCTCCCGAGGCGGATCGCGCCGGGGGTGGTGAACTGGCCGTGGGTGCCGAACAGCAGATCGACCCGGTCGCCGACCGCGTCGCGGATGGCCTTGCAGAAGGCGATGCTGCGGGTGATGTCGGACATCGCGGGTTCGTGGCCACCGCGGATCGTGTACGGGCCGGCGGGGTCGAATTTGACCGCGGTGAAACCCTGGTGCATGAACCGGACGGCAGCCTCGGCGGCGGCGGCGGGATCAACCCAGAATTCCGCCGATTCCTTGCCGGGTTCGGGGTAAAGGTAGGTGTAGCTGCGGATGCGGTCGTTCATCCGCCCGCCCAGAAGCGCCCAGACCGGGCGGTTGCGGGCTTTGCCAAGAATGTCCCAGCAAGCGATTTCCAGGCTCGAAAAGGCGCCCATCACCGTCGGATCGGGCCGCTGGGTGAAGCCGGAGGAATAGACGCGGCGGAACATCAGCTCGATGTTTTCCGGGTTTTCCCCGGCCATGTGACGGTCGAAGACATCCTCGATCACAGCGCGCATCGCCTTTGGACCAACGGTCGAGGCGTAGCATTCGCCATAGCCCACGATGCCGGTGTCGGTGGTGAGCTTCGGAAAGATCCAGTAGCGTCCACCCCAGCCGGGAAAGGGCGGCGCGACGACGAAAAGCTCGAGATCCTTGAGTTTCATGCGATGCGCCCCCGGTCTGGCGGGGTGCAGGAGGTTTCGCCCCCCCTCGCCCCCGTGGAGTGGTTCTCAGGTGAGGAAACTAGGCGGGAAGTCCGGTGCCCGCCCTTTCGAGAGCGACGGACATGTGACGCGATTGGATCACGGCAAACCCGGCAGCGGCTGCCCGCGAACGGTCTGCAATACAGGATTTGTGCGGGAAAAACGCTGTGTTCAGTCCCGAACCCGGCCAGATTTGTTCGACGAGTGTCAGGCGAGACCGCACGGATCCAGCCGAAGGGTGCGGCCTGGAAGCTGCGGCAGGACCAGATCCCACGGGCACCTGTCAAGTTTGAGGCCATCGATCAGGACCAGGGCGGGGCAGCCGCCGGACCGGAACGCTCGGCGGTTCGGCGCGGGTCGTCGAGCCGGACCGGGGTGATGCGAACCGCCGGAGAGCGCGGGCAAAGGTCTCGGCCTCGACATTGCCGCCGCTGGCCACGGCGATGACGGTTTCAGGCAGGCCGGTGCCGAACAGCGCGGCGGCTGTCGGTCGAGAAGCGGCGCATGCCGCAGGGGTGTCCGGCGGACATGGCCCTGCAGGCGGCGGGCGGCGGCCTCGATCAGGGCGATGTCGGTCATGGCAGGCCCGCCAGGAAGGCGCGGATCACATCCAGGGAAACGGGTTCGTCGAGGAAGGGAACATGCGCGCGGCCCGGCACTTCGGCAAAGGCCATGTCGGGGCGGCGCTGGCGCATCTGGGCAGCGGTCTCTGCGGTGAGCAGATCGGAGTTTGCCCCCCGGATCAGCGCCAGCGGCAGCCCCTGCAGCGCGTCGAACAGGGGCCAGAGGTCGATCGGCGGGCCGTCGAACGCGGCAAGGAAGGCCTCGCGCAATGCCGGGTCATAGCGGAGGCGCAGGCCCTCCGGCGTCTCGACCGACAGCCGCCGCGCCTCGTCCAGCCAGCGCGCCATCGGCACGCCTGCAAAGCCCGGGCTGCGCGACAGAAGATCGGCAAAGTCCGCATGCGTGCGCCCGGCAGGGTTGCGCCCGACATACTCGGCAATCCGGGCCAGACCGTCGCGGTTGATCGCGGGGCCGACATCGTTGAGGCACAGACCCATCACGCGCTGCCGGGCGGTCGCGCCAAGCAGCATTCCGATCAGCCCCCCGCGCGAGGTGCCGAGGATCGCGGCCCTTGCCACCCCGAGGTGGTCGAGAAGCCCCAGCGCATCCCGCGCTTCCTGTGCGACGGTGTAGGTCGCGGCGCCGGTCCAGTCGCTGGCCCCGCGGCCCCGGTAGTCCATCCGGATCAGGCGGAGGGGCGGCAGACGCGGGGCCAGACAGTCGAAGTCGGCCATCGTGCGGGTCAGACCGGGAAGGCAGAGCAAAGCCAGTCCCTGCCCGTCGTCGCGGTAGGCAAGCCTCGCACCGTCTTCGGCGGCAAAACGCAGGACACCGGCCATGCGACCACCGTGACACGGCGCGTGGTCCGGGAAAAGGGGACATGCGCGCCTTTGGTCGCGGTCGCGGACGCTTGTGGGGCAGGCCGCGCCGGACTAAACCCTTGGCCGAAGTCGGAAGAGGCAGGCGCATGGCGGACAGCACGACGGTCGAGGATCGGCCGAAGTCGAAACAGGTCGGAGCCCTGCGCGGGCTGCTGCCGTTCCTTTGGCCCTATCGCGGGCTGGCAGCTCTGGCCCTGTCGGCATTGGTTCTGACCGCCGGGGTCAGCCTGGTGCTGCCCCTGGCGGTGCGCCGGGTGGTGGATGGGTTCGATAGCTCGAATGCAGCCCTTCTTGACAGGTATTTCGGCGCGGCGCTGGCGATCGCGGCGCTTCTCGCCGTGGGCACCGGCCTGCGCTACTACTTCGTCAGCCGTCTGGGCGAGCGTGTCGTCGCCGACATCCGCCGCGCCCTGTTCGACCGGGTGCTGGGCATGTCCCCGGCCTTCTTCGAGCGCATCCTGACCGGCGAGGTCCTGAGCCGGATCACCACCGACACCACGCTGATCCTGTCGGTGATCGGGTCTTCGGTTTCGGTGGCACTGCGCAACGCGCTGATCCTGCTGGGCGGGTTGGTCCTGTTGTTGCTGACCTCGGCCAAGCTGACCGGGCTGGTCCTCTTGATCGTCCCCGCGATCATCGTCCCCATCGTTGTCCTCGGCCGCAAGCTGCGGGCCCTGTCGCGCGAGAACCAGGACTGGATTGCGGCCTCCTCCGGCGCGGCGTCCGAGGCGCTTTTGTCGGTGCAGACGGTCCAGGCCTTCACGCATGAGGCTGCGACACGCGGCCAGTTTGCCGAGGTGACCGAGAAGAGCTTCACCTCGGCCAAGACCCGGATCAAGACGCGGGCCATCATGACGGTGATCGTGATCTTCCTGACCTTTGCCGGGATCGTCGGCGTCCTGTGGGTCGGCGCGCGGGATGTGCGGGCGGACCAGATGTCGGTCGGCGCGCTGATCCAGTTCGTGATCTATGCGGTGATGGTGGCGGGCGCGGTCGGCGCATTGTCGGAGATCTGGGGCGAGTTGCAGCGCGCTGCGGGCGCGACCGAACGGCTGGTGGAGCTGCTGGGAACCGATGACACGGTGCAGGATCCGGTTCGTCCCACCGCCTTGCCGCGACCGGTTCGGGGCGAGATCGCATTTCAGGACGTGACCTTCCGCTATCCCGCCCGGCCCGAGGCCTCGGCGCTGAACGGGGTGTCGCTTCAGGTTCGGCCGGGCGAGACGGTGGCCCTTGTCGGACCCTCGGGGGCGGGCAAGACCACCATCCTGCAGCTTCTGATGCGGTTCTACGATCCGCAGGCGGGACGGATCACGCTGGACGGCATCGCGCTTTCCGACATGGCCCGCGCCGACTTTCGCCAGGCCATCGCGCTGGTGCCGCAGGATCCGGTGATCTTTGCGACCTCGGCCCGGGAAAACATCCGTTTTGGCCGCCTGGACGCGACCGATGCCGAGGTCGAGGCCGCCGCCAGGGCCGCTGCCGCGCATGATTTCCTGACCGCATTGCCGCAGGGCTACGACAGCTATCTGGGCGAGCGCGGCGTGATGCTGTCGGGCGGACAGAAGCAGCGCGTGGCGATTGCCCGGGCGATCTTGCGCGACGCCCCGATCCTGCTGCTGGACGAGGCCACCAGCGCGCTCGATGCCGAAAGCGAGCGCGCGGTGCAGGCGGCCGTCGACAAGCTGGCCGAGGGGCGGTCGACGCTGGTCGTGGCGCACCGGCTGGCCACGGTCAAGCGCGCGGACCGGATCGTCGTCTTCGACCAGGGCCGGATCGTCGCCCAGGGGACGCACGACGAGCTGGTGGCCGAAGACGGGCTTTACGCGCGGCTTGCCCGGCTGCAGTTCACCGAAGGGGCGGTCTGACGCAGCGTTGCGCACCGCCGGCCCGGACAAACCGGCTTCACAAAGCTGCCGGGCGCGCCCATGTTCGATGAAAGCCCGCGCGACAACGGGGTTCGGACCTGGGGAGGAACCGATGACCACTTTCGCCACTGATGCGGACCTGCGCGCGATCGAGGCCGAAATGCCGTTTGCCGGGCGGGGTCTGGCCCGGTCGATCCACGAATACCTGACCCGCGCCAGGACCGCGCACGGCGCGCGCCCCGCGATCAGCTATCAGCTGCTGTCGGGACCGGAAACCCGGAAGTTCACACTGACCTGGGCCGAGCTGACTGCGCAGGTGACCCAGGCTGCCAACCTGTTCCGCAGCCTGGGCGTGCATGAGAAGGATGTCGTCGCCTTCATCCTGCCGAATGCGCTGGAAACTGCCGTCACCCTTCTGGGCGGGGCTGTCGCCGGGATCGTGAACCCGATCAACCCGCTTCTGGAACCCGAGAAGATCAGCGCCATCCTGCGCGAGACCGGGGCGAAGGTCGTCGTCACGCTGAAGGCTTTCCCGAAGACCGACCTGGCGCAGAAGGTCAGCGAGGCGGTGCAGTTCGCGCCATCGGTCAGGACGGTGCTGGAGGTCGATCTCGTGCCCTATCTGTCCGGGCTGAAGAAGTTTGTCGTTCCCTTGATCCGCCCGAAAAGCCCGCCGCAGCACACGGCAAACGTCAAGGATTTCCGCAGCGAGCTGGCGCGGATGCCGGCCGACAGTCTGACCTTCGCGGATCGCACGGAAGACCATGTCGCCGCCTATTTCCATACCGGCGGCACAACCGGCATGCCCAAGGTCGCCCAGCACAAGGCCAGCGGCATGATCTACAACGGCTGGATCGGCTCGACGCTTCTGTTCAAGCCGACCGACGTGGTGATGTGCCCCTTGCCGCTGTTCCACGTCTTCGCCTGCTATCCGATCCTGATGTCGATGATCGGCTCGGGCGCGCATGTCGTGTTTCCGACCCCGCAGGGCTATCGCGGCGAGGGCGTGTTCGACAATCTCTGGAAGCTGATCGAACGCTACAAGGTCACCTACCTGATCACGGTGCCGACCGCGCTTGCCGCGCTGATGCAGCGTCCGGTGAACGCCGACATTTCCAGCCTGAAGAATGTGTTCTCCGGCTCCTCCCCCCTCCCGGTCGAGTTGTACAACCGCTTCAGGAAGGAAACCGGCATCGAGATCGTCGAGGGCTACGGCCTGACCGAGGCAACCTGCCTAGTGTCGGTCAACCCGCCGGACGGGGTGAAGAAGATCGGGTCGGTCGGGCTGATGTTCCCCTATACCCAGGTCCGGATCCTGACCAGCCATGGGGCCGTCGGCTTTCGCGAATGCGCGGTGGACGAGGTGGGCGAGATCTGCATCTCGAACCCCGGAGTCTATGAGGGCTCGACCTACACCGAGGCCGACAAGAACCGGGAGCTGTTCGCCGAGGGACGCTTCCTGCGCACCGGCGATCTTGGGCGGCTGGACGCGGAGGGGTCATCGAGGAAGCCCTCATGGGTCACGAGGCCGTTGGCTTTGTCGGGGCCATCGGCCAGCCCGACGCTCATGCGGGCGAGTTGCCGTGCGCCTATGTGGAATTGGTCAAGGGTGCCTCGGCAACCGTGGATGAACTGATGAGCTATGCCGCCAAGCACATCCACGAGCGCGCCGCGGTGCCCAAGTATCTGGAAGTGCTGCCGGAACTGCCGAAGACCGCCATCGGCAAGGTGTTCAAGCCCGACTTGCGGCGCCTTGCGATCATCCGGACCTACGATGCCGCGCTGGCCGAAGCCGGGATTTCGGCACGGGTGGCCCGGGTGATCGAGGACAAGAAGCGCGGACTTGTCGCGCAGCTGCAAAAGTCCGGCCCGGTCGCGGAGAGCGCCGTCGCCAGCCTGCTGGGCCAGTTCTCGACCCCATGGGAATGGGCTGCCTGAGCCCTGGTCGTCACTTTCAACGGCGACTGCAACTTTCATTTGCCTGAATCGCGCCATGGCGCGAAAAAAGCGGGAAGGATATCGATCGCGGGATAGGGAAAATGGATTTCAGACAGGCTCTGGCCGCGGCTGTTTTCAGCAGTGTGGCCGCTGGCAGCGCCTCTGCGCAGCAGTCGGAGGTGGTTTTCTCTTACAAGCACTGGCAGGTCTCGATTGTCGAATGGGACGACGGATCGGTCGGCTGCGTTGCCGAAGTGAAGGCTCCGGGCGAAAGTTTTTCGATCTGGACCTTCCCGGACGGGGCCGTGCAGCTGCAGTTCTACTCGACGGGCTGGGAGTTCGGAGAAGGGCAGACCGCCGACCTTGGCGTGCAGATCGACCGGCGCGCGCCCTGGAGCCTGACCGGTGCCGAACTTTACCAGAATTCCGTGCTTTTCTACCTGCCCGACAGCACGGCGGGCGGCACCTTCGTCGCAGAGGTCGCGCGCGGCAACCGGCTTTACCTGCGCTCTGACGACGGGTCGGGCGTGAAAGACTATTCGCTCGCGGGATCCAGCGCCTCGATCGGTGCTCTGACCGACTGCGGTGCTGTCATTGCCAAAAGGACGCCCGGCAATCCGTTCAACTAGAGCTGGTCGGTGTCCAGCCAGATCGTGACCGGTCCATCATTGATCAGACTGACAGACATATCCGCGCCAAAGCGGCCGTTTGCGACCGGAACACCTTCGTTTTCAAGACATTGGCTGAAGTGACGATACAGCCGCTCGCCCTCTGCCGGGGGCGCGGCACCTGAGAAACCGGGCCGGTTGCCGCGCAGATCGGCCGCAAGGGTGAACTGGCTGACCACAAGCGCGGACCCACCGATGTCCCGGACCGACAGGTTCATCTTGCCTTGATCGTCCTTGAAAATCCGCAGCTTGGCGATCTTCGTCGCCAGTCTTTCCGCCTGGGAAACGCTGTCTTTGGCCATAGCGCAGACGAGGATCAGAAGGCCGTTCCCTGTTGCTGCGACCTGATGACCATCGATGCGCACCTGCGCCTCGGCAACCCGTTGAAGGACTGCCCTCACAGCTCGTGCGCCCAGGGCGGATTGGCCCCGGCACGACTGACGGTGACAGCCGCGGCGCGGGTGCCGAGATCAAGCGCGGCGCTCAGGGCGGCATCGGACAGTCTGGCAAGCGCGGGCTTTGTCAAAACCCCCGCCTGATGCAGGGCCGCCAGCACGCCGGCGTTGAAAGTGTCCCCCGCGCCCACGGTATCGACGACCGCAACCTTCCGGGCCGCGCAGTAGACATCCTGCGTCGCAGTCACGGCCCGCGCCCCGTTCGCGCCTTCGGTGAGGAAGACGACCTTGGGCCCCCGGGCCAGAATGCCCCGCGCCAGGACGGTCAGATCGCCCTGCCCTTCCAGCCAGTGCAGGTCTTCGTCCGACAGCTTGACGATGTCCGCACGAGCCACCATCCGCTGGATCCGCGCGCGGTATCCGGCCTCTTTCCCGGCGATGAACCCGGGCCGGATGTTGGGGTCGATCATGGTGACACGGGTCGGGCATTCCCGGGCCTGCAGCGCCTCGTAGGTGCTGGCGGCGGGGTCGTTGACCAGGCTGATTCCGCCAAGGAACAGGGCGTTGATGTCGGCGGGAAGACTTGGAAGGTCGGCGCTTGACAACAGCCGCCCCGCCGTCCCCTCGTCATAGAAGGCATAGGTCGCCTGCCCGTTGACCAGCTTGACGAAAGCGACCGTCGTGGGCCGGTCGGACCGTGCAAGATGGCGGGTGTCGACCTTCGAGGCGGTCAAGGTATCCGCCAGGATTTCTCCCAGCATGTCATTGGAAACGCCAGAGAAAAATGCCGACGGCACCCCAAGCCGTCCCAGCGCGATGGCGGTGTTGAAGACAGCCCCGCCGGCATAGGGGGCAAAGCAGGCTTCACCCTCGGTCGAGGTCCGGGGGAGCATGTCGATCAAGGCTTCGCCGCAGCTGAGAATCATGGTCTTTTCCCCCTCTGGGTTGACGATGGTTAGCGCAAACGGGTCAGGCGGTGAAGAACGGCGTTAACCGCGATCGGACGCGGTCGAGGGGGGATGCGCCGCCGGCGTCAGGGCGGAAGGGCTGGCCGGTGATCCTCTCGTAGGCGCCGATATAGACCATGGCGGTTTTCTCGATCATCTCCAGTGGGATAGCGGGGATCTGGTCCCGGTAGGGATCACAGCGCGCGACGACCCAGCTGCGGATCACGTCCTTGTCGAAACTGGGGGGCCGGATGCCGTTTCCGAAAGCGTTTTCATAGCCTTCCGCGATCCAGTAGCGGCTGGAATCGGGGGTGTGGATTTCGTCGGCCAGAAGGACGTTTCCATCCGCATCCGTGCCGAACTCGTATTTGGTATCGACAAGAATAAGTCCTTGTTTTTCAGACATTTTCTGACCTCTGGCGAACAGGGCCATGGCCTTGGCGCTGACTTCGTCCCATTGCGTTTTGGTCATCAGTCCGGACGCCACGATGTCCTCGGCCGTCAGGGGCTCGTCGTGGCCGCCGTCGAAGGCCTTGGACGTGGGGGTGATGATCGCCTGCGGCAGGGCCTGGTTGTCGCGCAGGCCCTCGGGCAGGGAGTGGCCATACATGGTCCGCGCGCCAGCTTTGTACCGGGTCAGGATCGAGGTCGATGTGGTGCCGGCGAGGTAGCCTCGAACCACGATTTCGACCGGCAGGATCGTCACGCGCCTGGCATGGACCACATTCGGGTCGGGGTAACCGATGACGTGGTTCGGGGCGATGTCGGTGGTCGCGTCGAACCAGTAGCGGGCGAGTTGGGTCAGCACCTGGCCCTTCCAGGGGATCACCGCAAGTATCTGATCGAAAGCGGAAATCCTGTCTGACGAGATCAGAAGCCGGGTGCCGTCCGGCAAGTCATAGCAGTCGCGGACCTTGCCGAAATAGGGGTTTGGAAGCTCGGCAATCCGGGCATGCGGCAGGCTGCGGGAAAGGTCGATTTTCTGCATGGCAAGGCCCTGGTCCGGTGCCTGCTTCTTGGGGGTTTTCGTCCCTTAGTCAACCCTTGTCGCGGGACAGTTGAGGCTGCCCCGCATCTCGCCGCTGTCGCCCTGCAGAGTGGTTTCCCGCAATCTGCAGCCGGTCACGCGAGGGATCAGTTCGATCATCGTCGCCCGGATTTGCTGATGGTCGCCGCGACGGGCGTAACCAAGGCGGATGACCTCTACCCTCTCTCCCTTCTGGAAGACCGTGTAGTCCCGCCCGTTAAGGGTAACGTCGGTGCGGGTCGCGCCGAAGAACTCGGGGGCCGGAGAAGCACCGCAGGCGGAGAGAAAGGCAAGCAGGATCAGTGGGATGAGCTGTTTCATTGGCTCAGGATGGCAGAGGTTGGTTAACGGGGTGTTAAGCGTCTCTCTTCGGTCTTGCTGGCGTCTTTCTTCCGAAAGCGTCCGGTCTGACCGCTATCCGTTCCATCGCCGAGGCGACAGGTCATCGACCTTGGTGATCTTGTAGTCCGCGATACGGGCGAGGGTGTCGACGCGCCATGCGGAGACCCATTCTGCGTCAAGTGCCCAGTCTGCGAAGGGCGCCTAGCCCCGCCAACGCCCTTTGAGACACAAAAAAGGCCCCAATCGGGGCCATTGGACGGATTGAGCGTTTGAAAGTGGCGGAGACGAAGGGATTCGAACCCTCGAGACCCTTTCGGGTCTGCGCCCTTAGCAGGGGCGTGCCTTCGACCACTCGGCCACGTCTCCGCCAGCCACATTAACCTGACGTCGCCTGCGGTCGGGATCCCCCGGTCGACCGCCATTGATCCCAGCCAAGGACCCCGCGCATGTCCCTCCCGACTCAGGCCCAGATCGTCGTCATCGGCGGCGGCATCATCGGCTGCTCGACCGCCTATCACCTGGCCCGCGACCATCGGGCGGATGTGTTGCTGCTGGAGCAGGGCAGGCTTACCTCCGGGTCGACCTGGCACGCAGCCGGGCTGGTGGGGCAGCTGCGGTCCTCGGCGTCGATCACGAAGGTGCTGAAGTATTCGGTCGAGCTTTACAAGGGCCTCGCCGCCGAAACCGGGCTTGATACCGGCTGGAAGATGACCGGCTGCCTGCGGCTGGCGACAACCCCCGACCGCTGGACCGAGTTCAGGCGCCTTGCCACCACCGCCCGCAGCTTCGGGATGGAGATGGAGCTGATCGGCCCGGAGGAGGTCAGGCGCATGTGGCCGTTGATGGAGACCTCGGACCTGATCGGTGCCAGCTGGCTTGCGACCGACGGCCAGGCCAGCCCGTCGGACATCACGCAAAGCCTCGCCAGGGGTGCGCGGATGCACGGCGCGAAGATCCACGAAGGCGTCCGCGTCACCGGCTTCCGGATGGACGGCCGCCGGATCACCCATGTCGAAACCGACCAAGGCGGCATCGCCTGCGACAGGGTGGTGAACTGTGGCGGCATGTGGGCCCGGCAGATCGGCGCGATGGCGGGGGTCGCGGTGCCGCTGCACCCGGTCAAGCACCAGTACATCGTCACCGAGAAGATCCCGGGCCTGTCGCCCGATGCGGCCACCCTGCGCGACCCCGACCGGCGCACCTATTTCAAGGAGGAGGTCGGCGGTCTGGTCATGGGCGGCTATGAGCCCGACCCGCAAGGCTGGGTCACCGGCGACATCCCGGAAAACTGGGAGTTCCGGCTGTTCGACGACGATTACGACCATTTCTCCCAGCATCTGGAGCAGGCCATCGCCCGCGTGCCCGCTCTGGCCGGCGTGGGCGTCAAGCAGATGATCAACGGCGCGGAGAGCTTTACCCCGGATGGAAACTTCATCCTCGGCCCCGCGCCGGACTGCGCCAACATGTATGTCGGCGCGGGCTTCAACGCCTTCGGCATCGCAAGCGG
>NCDY01000141.1 GCA_002280405.1 Rhodobacterales bacterium 32-66-9
GCCCAGGTGAAGTCGGCGGTGTTGCTGGCCGGGCTGAACGCGCCGGGCGAGACGGTGGTGATCGAACGGGAACCGACGCGGGACCATTCCGAGCGGATGCTGGTGGGTTTCGGGGCCGAACTGTCGGTCGAGAAGACGGCCGAGGGGCATGTCATCACCCTGACCGGCCAGCCGGAACTGCGACCGCAGACCGTGGCGGTGCCGCGCGATCCGTCCAGTGCGGCGTTTCCGGTCTGTGCGGCGCTGATCGTCGAGGGGTCGGACATTCTGGTGCCGGGGGTCAGCCAGAACCTGACCCGCAACGGTCTCTATCTGACGCTGGTCGAGATGGGGGCCGACATCGCCTTCCTGAACCCGCGCGAAGAGGGGGGCGAGCCGGTGGCGGACCTGCGTGTCCGATTCTCGGGCGCGATGCAGGGGATCGAGGTGCCGCCGGAGCGGGCGCCCTCGATGATCGACGAATATCCGGTGCTGTCGGTGGTGGCGGCCTTCGCCTCGGGCAAGACCGTGATGCGGGGGGTCAAGGAACTGCGGGTCAAGGAGAGCGACCGGATCGACGCGATGGCCCGGGGGCTGGAGGCCTGCGGGGTGCGGGTCGAGGAGGATGAGGATACCCTGATCGTCCACGGCATGGGTCCGGGCGGGGTGCCGGGGGGGGCAACCTGCGCGACCCATATCGACCACCGGATCGCGATGAGCTTCCTGGTTCTGGGGCTGGCGGCGAAGGCCCCGGTCGGGGTGGATGACGGGTCGCCGATCCAGACCTCGTTCCCGGTCTTCGAGGGGCTGATGCGGGGGCTGGGGGCCGAGATCGAGCGAGGGTAGGGCCCGGGTTGTCCACGCGTGGGCAGGTTTGTGGTCCGTGGGATTTCAAGGGGTTGGCTGCGGACATTAAGGATTTCGCAAGGTTTGACTGCGCGGGCAGCAAAAGGCTTTGGCTGGCGTGAGGCAGCGCCAAGGCTGTGGGAGCGGGCTGGGCCGGTTTCCGTCACATCCACCGGTGCGATCAGGACCGCTTGCCCGCCCCGCCGGGCGGACTGGCCGGATGGGCGGTGGGCATGAACGCGCGGTGTGGCAGTCGGGCTGAAGCCCGACCTGCGGAGGCGCGCGCTGTTCGCTGGAGCGCACTCTGCATCAGCCGCAGGGGCTGGCCTGATCTGCAATGACCCGCTTTACCCGCTCCATCAGATCCGGTCGGGACAGAAGTACCATGTGGCCGTCTTCCGGCAGGACGCAGACCGGTGCGTTCAGCCGCGCGGCAAGGCGACGGACCTGTGGCAGCGGGAAGACGGGGTCGTTTTCGCCGTGGAAGAAGGTGATCCGGGCCGTGGAGGCGAGCGCCTCGGGCGACAGGGTCCACGCGAGGAGGCTGGCGGACTGCGAGCGGCCCCTGCCGTCGCCGGGGGTGTTGATCCGGCCTTCGAAACTGCGGCGGATCGCGTCGGCGATGGCGCGTTTTTCGGAGGATTGCCGCCAGCCGGACCCGAGGTATAGGGTGATGAAGTATTCGTCCCAGACTGTCTGGCGATCGAGGGTGCCTTCGCGCAGCGCCGTTCCGGCGACGCCGACGATGCCGCGTGCCAAGGCGAGGGCGGCCCCCGGGAAGGGGGTGGCGCTGGAGATGGCGACGACGCGGACGCGTTGGCTGTCGGTGATGCGGCCGGCGGCCTCGATCGCGATGGCCGCCCCGGTGGAATAGCCCAGGAGGTTGATCCGCGCGCGCGGGTAGCGGTTGGCGTAGGCCGCGACCTGAGTTGCGGCGCGCAGGATGTCAAGGGGCGGCGACAGAGGTTCGCCGCGCATGCCGGGCAGGCGGTATTCGATGACAAGGTGCCGGGCGCTGTTCCAGTCGTTTGCCGGGCCGAAGATATCGGCGGTGGTGAGCGCGCCGGGCAGAAGGAAGGTGATCTGATCCGGCGCAGTCGCCTGACCGGCGGTGTAGAGGGGCGGCTTGGCGGTCTCTGGCGTCCGGCCGCAGGCGGCGAGCACCAGGCCCGCCGCCAGCACCAGCCAGAGGCCCGGTTTCACCGCGCGAACCGCTTGTACTTCACGCGCTTCGGCTCCAGCGCGTCGGGGCCGAGGCGGCGGACCTTGTCTTCCTCGTAGGCCTGGAAGTTGCCCTCGAACCATTCCACATGGGCGTCGCCTTCGTCGAAGGCGAGGATGTGGGTGCAGAGCCGGTCGAGGAAAAAGCGGTCGTGGCTGATGATGATCGCGCAGCCGGCGAAGTCTTCGATGGCGGCTTCCAGGGCTTGCAGAGTTTCCACGTCAAGGTCGTTGGTCGGTTCGTCAAGGAGGAGGACGTTACCGCCGGACTTCAACAGTTTGGCCATGTGGACGCGGTTACGCTCACCGCCCGACAGGAGGCCGACCTTCTTCTGCTGGTCGGTGCCCTTGAAGTTGAAGGCCCCGGTGTAGACACGGCTGTTCATCTGCATGTCGCCCAGGTGGATGACCTCGGCCCCGCCGGAGATTTCCTCCCAGACGTTCTTGTTCGGGTCCAGGGCGTCGCGGGACTGGTCGACGAAGGCGAGCTTCACCGTGTTGCCGAGGGTGATCGTGCCTTCATCGGGCTTTTCGTCGCCGATGATCATGCGGAACAGGGTCGACTTGCCCGCGCCGTTCGGGCCGATGACGCCGACGATGGCACCGGGCGGGACGGTGAAGGTCAGGTCCTCGATCAGCAGCTTGTCGCCCATGTGCTTTTTCAGGCCCGTGACCTCGATCACCTTGTTGCCCAGGCGCTCGCCGTTCGGGATGATGATCTGCGCGCTGGTGGCGCGTTCGGTGACGGTCTGGTTCGCCATCTCGTTGTAGCGCGACAGCCGCGCCTTGCCCTTGGCCTGACGCGCCTTGGCGCCGGAGCGGATCCATTCCAGCTCCTTTTCCAGGGCCTTCTGCTTGGACTTGTCCTCGCGCGCTTCCTGCGCCATGCGCTTGGCCTTCTGGTCGAGCCAGGCGGAGTAGTTGCCCTCATAAGGGATGCCTCGGCCGCGGTCCAACTCCAGGATCCAGCCGGTGATGTCGTCGAGGAAATAGCGGTCGTGGGTGACGATCAGGATCGTGCCCTTGTAGTCGATCAGGTGCTTTTGCAGCCAGGCGATGGATTCGGCGTCAAGGTGGTTGGTCGGTTCGTCCAAGAGGAGCATGTCGGGCTTTTCGAGAAGCAGGCGGCAGAGCGCGACGCGGCGGCGTTCCCCGCCGGAGAGGGTGGTGACATCGGCATCGTCCGGCGGGCAGCGCAGCGCGTCCATCGCGACGCCGACGGTGGCCTCAAGCTCCCACAGGTTCTGGGCGTCGATCTGGTCCTGCAACGCGGCCATCTCGTCCGCCGTCTCGTCCGAGTAGTTCATCGCGAGTTCGTTGTAGCGGTCCAGGATCTTCGTCTGCGCGGCCACGCCCAGCATGACGTTTTCCTTGGCGGTGAGCTTGGGGTCAAGCTGCGGTTCCTGCGCCAGGTAGCCGACCTTGGCGCCCTTGGCGGCCCAGGCCTCGCCTTTGAAGTCGGTGTCGATCCCGGCCATGATCTTGAGGAGCGTTGATTTCCCCGCGCCGTTGACGCCGACGACACCGATCTTGACGCCGGGCAGGAAGTTCAAGTGGATGTTCTCGAAGCACTTCTTGCCGCCGGGGTAGGTCTTGGAGACGTTCTCCATGTGGTAGACATATTGATAGCTGGCCATGACGCGCTCCGGGGATCCTTGGGGTTGGCGCGTATGTAGCGATTGTTGTGGACAAGGGCAACGTCGGCGGGAAATGTGCGAGCCGCCTGCAACGATTGTGGGCTGGCGACCGGCAGGGAGTGGCAGATGACGTTGGCGGACCTGTTTGCCGCGATTGACCGCGTGGAACGTGGCGACTTCGGGTACTATCGAACCCCTGCTCTGAGCGAATATGTCGTCGACCCTCGGAAACAGACTTTGTGGGACCTGAAGCCGGTCTTCGGTCTGCTGGTGGAGGGACAGGGCGTTGATGTGCGCGGCAGTCGTAAAGCGATGACCTCGGATACCCTGAAGGCTCGAGTAAGGGGGTTCTTGCCAGACTTGACGCTGAGTTCCTTTCTGACCGAGAAAATGCGGCGGCTTGGGATGCGCCGCCATGATGCGAACCTGTCTCCTGTCGAGTGGCCTGACGCGATCGTTCAGGCAGGGTCAGTTGGTGAACCAGCCTCGGTCGTTCAGTCGAGCGAAGGCGGGGTAGCCTATTATCTCGCGCTCACCAAGATATTCCTCCGTGACGCTGGCGTCGTGGATGCTGCCAAGAAGCGGGCAGCCGGAAGGTGCGAACACTGTCTGAGTGAAGCCCCATTCCTGACTGGTGCCGGGATGCCCTACCTTGAGGTACACCATGTTGTCCCTCTGTCTCAGGACGGTGAGGATTGTCTGGGGAACGTGCTTGCCCTTTGCCCGAACTGTCACCGGATGGCCCACTTCGGTGAGCATGGGTTGAGCCGATGAAACAAGGTTTCCCCATTGCTGCCAAAGGTATGGTCATCGGCCTTCTGGGCGGGTCGTTCGATCCGGCGCATGAGGGGCATGTCCATATCACGCGCGAGGCGTTGAAGCGGATGGGGCTGGATCAGGTCTGGTGGCTGGTTTCGCCGGGCAACCCCCTGAAGGCGCGTCGGCCGGCGCCGATAGCGGACCGCCTGCGGCGCGCGAAGGCGGTGATGGGGGATCCGCGGGTCAGGATCACGGCGCTGGAGGCGGCCCTGGGCACCCGGGCCACGGCGGATACCATCGACCGGCTGACGGCGATCTATCCGGGGGTCACCTTCGTCTGGCTGATGGGGGCTGACAACCTCGTGCAGTTTCACCGCTGGGGCCGCTGGCGCGACATCCTGCGCAGCGTGGCGGTGGGCGTGCTGGCGCGGCCGGGCTCGGGCGTTGCCGCGCGGCTGTCGGTCGCTGCGCGGGCCTTTCGGGTCCACCGGGTCGCGCGCGGGGAAAACCTGCGCGGGCGGAAGGCCCCGGTCTGGGCCTTCGTGAACCTACCGATGAACGATGCCTCGTCAAGCGAGATCCGGGCGCGGGGCGGCTGGGTGTCGGGGCGGGGATGAGCGGCCGCCACCGTTTCGGCCAGGTCGACGCGCGGTCGCCGGGCGCTGGAACAGGCTGACGAAATCCGCGCGATCGGCTATGACTGCTGTGAGAGTCGGACAGGTGCCAGGATGATTTCGCGTCGCATGGTTTTGGCCGGGGTGCTGGCCGGAGTTGCCGGGCCTGGCCTGGCCGAGTTGATGGACAGCTCGCCCCGCCCGGTCGCGCGGGGCGGCAGGGTGTCGGCACCGGGCGCAACCGCGGCGCAAGGGCCGGTCGATGCCGAGGCGCTGATCGCATCGGCAAGGCTGGGCGGCGCGGTTGCCTATGTGCTGATGGACGCACGGTCGGGCAGCGTGCTGGAGGCGCGCGAGCCGGAGCTGGCGATGCCGCCCGCCAGTGTCGCCAAGACGCTGACCTCGCTTTACGCGCTGGAAAAGCTTGGGCCCGCCTATCGTTTTGCCACCCGGGTGCTGGCCACGGGGCCGGTGTCGGGCGGGGTGGTGCAGGGTGATCTGGTCCTGGCGGGGGGCGGTGATCCGACCCTGCAGACCGACCAGCTGGGCGATCTGGTCGCGACGCTGGCGGCATCCGGCCTGAAGGGTGTGACGGGGCGGTTCCTCTACTGGGAAGGCGCGCTGCCGACGTTGCGCGGGATCACCGGGGACCAGCCCGAGCAGGTCGGTTACAACGCCGCGATTTCCGGGCTGTGCCTCAACTTCAACCGGGTCTATTTCGAGTGGAAGCGCGAGGGCGACGACTGGCGCGTTGCCATCGATGCGCGGGGCGAGCGGTTCTTGCCGCAGGTCGACATGGTGCGGGTCGCGGTCGCCCGGCGGGATGCGCCGCTGTTCACCTATGCGCCGGGGCCGGTCGAGGAATGGACGGTCGCGTCGGGTGCCTTGGGCAAGGGCGGCAGCCGCTGGCTGCCGGTGCGCGATCCGGGGGCCTATGTGGCCGGGGTGTTCGGCACTCTGGCCCGCGCGCAGGGCATCCGGCTGAACCGTGGCGAGCGGACCGCGGCCTTGCCTGCGGGGACGGAACTGGCGCGGGTGAAAAGCAAGCCCCTGACGGAAGTCCTGCGCGACATGCTGAAGTTTTCCACCAATCTCACGGCGGAATGCGTCGGGCTGACCGCGTCGGGGCTGCCCACGCTGGAGGCGTCGGGGCAGGCGATGTCGGATTGGGTGGGTGCGACTTTTGGCGTGCGGTTCGGCCTTTTTGACCATTCGGGCCTGGGCGGGCGGTCGCGGGTGACGGCGGCGGGCATGGCGCGGGTTCTGCAGCAGGCCGAGGCGGCGGGGCGCGGGCTGAAGCCGATCCTGCGCGACGTCGGGCTGAGGGACGACGCCGGAAAGCCGATCAAGGGCCAGCCGGTCAAGGTGCTGGCAAAGTCGGGGACGCTGAACTTCGTTTCGGGGCTGGCGGGGCATGTGGTGCCGCCCGCACCGGGGCGCGAGCTGGTCTTCGCGATCTTCTCGGGCGATCCGGAGCGGCGGGACGCGGTGCCGGTGGCCCTGCGGGAAGAGCCGGAAGGCGGCAAGTCCTGGACCGGGCGCGCCCGGAAGTTGCAGGGGCAGCTGATCAACCGATGGGCCGGGGCTTACGCCTGACCTGAGGCACGGTCAGGGCAGGGTTTCGAAGATCAGTTCGGGCAGGATCACCTCCCAGGCGTCGCGGCGGAGGTGGCGGTCGAAATCCTCTTCCCCGTCCTTCCGCCGCCAGGAAAGGATGGCGGCAATCTCGCCTTTCAGGAACTGCGCCCCTTCGGCTTGGGTGAAGGCGCGGGACAGGCGGCCAAGGACGTTGCCCTGCGTGTCGGTGATCTGCCAGTGTCCACCGTCGCGGGTCAGTTGCACCGGGTCGCCGGTGCGCGCGGTCTCGATCGCGGCAAGCGAGGGATGACCGGGCCTCAGCCGGCCGGCAAAGGAGAGATCCACCAGTTTGAGGTCAGGCGGGACCGAGCGCAGGCGGGTGCCGGGCAGCGAGGCAAGGTCGGGCCGGGTGCGGCGGGTCAGGACGGGCGCTGCCGCAGGGAGAAAGGCGTGCCGGCCGGGGCCGAGGACGGTCAGGGTCGCCCGCGCGCGGGTCATCGCGACATAGAACAGGCGGCGGGGGGCATCGGCATCCTCGCCCTTCGACGGCCGGTCCCAGCCGCCGTCCAGGATCGCGACGTGGTCGAATTCCAGCCCCTTGGCGCTGTGTGCGGTCACGAGGAGAAGCCCGCGCTGTTCGCCGCGCATGTCGCGCGCCCAGTCGCCGAACCAGTGCACGATGTCGGGGACGGGGGCGGATTTCCCGGCCAGCTCGCGGGCGAGGCCGCCGATGCCTTCGCCGATGAGATCGGTCCAGCGGCTGGGGGGCTGGGTGTTCAGAAGGTCGGTCAACTGGGCGATGCTGAACAGCCGGGTCCGGTCGGCGAGAAGCGCGCGCAGGAAGGCCTGCATCTCACGCGTGCGCCAGGGGCCGGGGAGCGTCTCGTTGGCCATGTCGACGGGAAGGCCAAGGCTTTCGGCATAGGCGCGGACCGGGACCAGGCGACGCCAGTCGCGGGCGATGATCGCGGCGCGGCGCCAGGACCAGTCGGGGTCGAGCTGCGCCAGACGGTGCAGTTCGTCCACAGCGGCGACGGCCTGGGCGACATCGCCGGGGCCGGCATCGAGAAGCGTGACGCGGCCCTGCGCGACGGGGTCGCGGGTGGCCCAGTCGCCGCCGGGCGGGTCCTTGGCGCGGGCGCGGTTCAC
>NCDY01000142.1 GCA_002280405.1 Rhodobacterales bacterium 32-66-9
CCGCAATGCAGGCGCCCCGTCGGCCAGTGCCTGGGCTGCGGGATCCGCCAGGTTGTAGCCCGGCAGAAACACCTCCGGCACGACCAGGGCGTCGACCCGGGCGGCCCCCGACGCCTTGAGCGCCTGTTCGATCTGGTCGAGGGCAGCCTCAAGATCGCCCTCCGGCGACCGGGTCTGCAAGATGGCAAGGCGCATGGGGTCTCCAGATGGGCGCGCGGGGCAGGCAGCGCGCGATTGCAGGTCCGGGTTCCGTCTTCAGGCTGATCCGGATCGCGGCCGGGGGGTCAGGCCTCGACCCAGAGGCCCTCGTCCCGGACGATCTTGTAGGCCTCGTCGAGCGATTTTCTCGCCCGGTCGATCAGCACGTCGATCTCGGCGGGCGTGATCACCAGCGGCGGCGCGATGATCATCCGGTCGCCCACCGCCCGCATGATCAGGTTGTTGGCAAAGCAGCGTTCGCGCGTCTTGAAACCGACAGTCCCCGCCTCGGAGGCAAACTTCGCCCGCTTGGCCTTGTTCGGCGTCAGGGCAATCGACCCCATCAAACCGACCAGCTTGGCCTCGCCCACCATCGGGTGATCCGCCAAAGCCTCCCAACGCTCCTTCAGATGGGGATGCGCCACGTCCCGCACATGTTCGACGATCCGTTCGTCCTGCATGATCCGCAGGTTCTCCAGCGCCACGGCGCAAGCGACCGGATGGCCCGAGTAGGTATAGCCATGGAAGAACTCCCCTGCCCCGCCGACGACATTGGCCACCTCGTCACAGACGATGGACCCCCCGATCGGCGCATAGCCCGAGCTGAGCCCCTTGGCGATGGTCATGATATGCGGCTTTATGCCAAAGGTCTCGGACCCGAACCACTTGCCGGTGCGGCCAAAGCCGGTGATGACTTCGTCGGCGATCAAGAGGATCCCGTATTTGTCGCAGATGCGCTGAATCTCCGGCCAGTAGGTCTTGGGCGGGATGATCACCCCGCCCGCGCCCTGCACCGGCTCGCCGATGAAGGCCGCCACATTGTCCGGCCCTACTGCCAGGATCTTCTCCTCCAGTTGCCGCGCGCGGGCCAGGCCGAACTCGTCCTCCGACATGTCCCCGCCCTCGCCCCACCAGTAGGGCTGGTCGATATGGGTGATCCCGTCGATCATCCCGCCATGCGCGTGGATCGGCTTCATCCCGCCCAAGGAGCCGCCGCCCATCGTGGACCCGTGATACCCGTTCCACCGCGCGATGATCGTCCTGCGCCAGGGCATGCCCTTCACGTCCCAATACCGCCGCACCAGACGGATGTTGGTGTCGTTCGCCTCGGACCCCGAGCCCGCGAAGAAAACGTGGTTCAAGTCCCCTGGGGCCAGCTTTGCGATCTCTGCCGCCAGGGCAATCGCAGGCACATGCGTCGTCTGGAAGAAGGTGTTGTAATAGGCCAGCTCCTCCATCTGCCGCGCCGCGACCGCCGCCAGTTCCTTCCGGCCATAGCCGATGTTCACGCACCACAGCCCCGCCATTCCGTCGATGATCCGGTTGCCTTCGCTGTCGGTCAGCCAGACCCCCTCGCCCCGGGTGATCACCCGCGCGCCCTTGGCCGCCAGCCCCGCCTTGTCGGTGAACGGGTGGAAATGGTGGGCGGCATCCAGACGCTGCAATTCGGCTGTCGGCATGTGGTTGGTGATCATGTTCATCGGGGAACCCTCGCGGAATCGGCAGGGCCCTGCTGCCCCGTCTTCTTCGCAGGATATGATCAAACGCAGTGGCGTTCAAGAAATTTGATCAAATTATTCGACAGGCTTTCTCTTCTCCAAATATCCTGGGGGTTTGGGGGTGAAACCCCCATCAGCCGAGGAGGAGGCGAAGCCCGACGACGAGACGAAGGCCGCGCGCGTCAGCGCTCAATCTGAAGACTGTCAGTGACCCTCGGCCAAAGCCTGCCGGACGTGATCCACACCCTGCTGGATGTCGCGCTCGATGGCGCGCGCAAGGCCCGTCGCATCTCCCACCCGCATCGCCGAGATTGCTTCGCGGTGCAGGTCCGGCGCGACTTCGCGGCCAAACCGGTCGATCACCGCCCGCAAGGACGGCCCCGCCCGAAGCCACAAGGACCGTGCAAGGTCCAGCAGCACCGGGGCATCCGCCGCCGCATACAAGGCAAAGTGGAAGGCGTGGTTCGCGGCCAGATAGTCCGGCAGCTTGCCCGCATCGATGGCCCGGTTCACCGCCCCGTCGATCGCCTCCAGCCTGTCGATCTGGACCGGCGTCAACCGCGGCGCGGCCAGTTCCGCCAACTTCGGCTCGATCGCAAGGCGCGCAAAGGCCACCTGCTCCAGCATCGCGCTCTTCAGTTCCGGCACGGCCACACGCCGGTTCCCTTGCGGCAGAAGGGCACCCTCCGCCGTCAGCCGCCGGATCGCCTCGCGCACCGGCGTCATCCCCGCGCCAAGATCGGCGATCAGCCCCTGGATCGTGACCGGTGCGCCAGGCGCAAGATGCCCGAACAGGATCATGTCACGCAGCCGCGCATACGTGACCTCGTGGCTGGGGATCTTGCGGCTGTCGGCGTCCATCGGGGCTCCCTTCGGCTGCCCCCCTTTATGACGTCATCCGTCCGGCAATCAAGAGTTGATCAAATCAGGGCTCAAGACCGGATCCGGCGATCGATCGCACCCGGCCGCCGGCATGAGACAGGCGGGAGGATCCCTAAATCGCCCCGCCCGCCCGGCCCGCCTGACAGGGAAGTGCCAGCCCGCGGAGCCGTTCCTAGACCAGAAGCGCCCGCGCTTCCGCCGGCGACAGGGCGGCGGGCCGGGTGCAGGTTGTCGACAGTGTCACGAACTGCCCGGTCTCGCCCGAACTGAGACAGGCCAGCATCACATCCACCCCGTGCAGCGTCCGCTCCAGCGAACAGCGCGCATCCCGGCCCTCCTGCAGCGCCGCGACCATGTCGGCCAGCCCCGCCGTGCGGTAATTTGCCAAGAGCCCGCGGCCCGGATGCTCCTGGTTCGGCACGCCGAACGGATGGTCCCAGGGGGCAAGCTCGGTCAGACTGCCATCCTTGCCGCCGATCTCTACCGGGCCGCCGAAGAAGTTCGGGTCGGGGACATAAAGCGTGCCGTCCGTGCCATAAAGCTCGAAGTGGTTGCGCTTGTGATGCCAGACATCCCAACTGGTCGACAGGTTGATCGTCGCCCCGGAATGAAACTCCAGCAGAGCATGGATGTTGGTCGGCGTCTTTACGGGCACGGTCTCGCCATTCCTCGGCCCGTTCGAGATCACCCGCTCCGTCATCGCAGACGAAGTCAACGCCCCCACCCGTTTCACCGGGCCAAGCAGGTTGATCAGGTTCGCGACATAATAGGGCCCAAGGTCCAGCATCGGCCCCGCGCCCGGCAGGAAAAAGAAGTCCGGGTTCGGATGCCAATGCTCCATCCCGTGGTTCAGAACCGCCGCGCAGCCTGCCGTGATCTCACCAACCCGCCCCGCATCCAGCGCCGCCCGCGCCTGCTGATGCGCCCCGCCGAGGAACGTGTCCGGCGCACAGCCCACCGCCAGCCCCTTTGCCTTGGCCAGATCGCGCAGCGTCACCCCTTGGTCCAGGGACAGGACCAGCGGCTTTTCCGAATAGGCGTGCTTTCCCGCCTCCAGGATCCGCTTCGTGACCGCAAAATGCGCATCCGGAATGGTGAGGTTGATCACCACATCCAGGTCCCGGTTCGCCAGTAGGTCATCGACCGACTGCGCCTTGACGTTGAACTCCGCAGCCCGCGCCTGCGCCGCCTCCATGTTCACGTCCGCGACGCTGCGGACTTCCAGCCCCTTGAACAGCGGGGCCAGCCGCAGATAGCTGGTCGAGATATTGCCGCATCCAATGATGCCCAGACCCAGATTTTCCATTTTTTCCAATCCTCAGAATGCCTTGGCCGACGCAATAGAGCGGCTTGCGAACCGCGCATCGTCCTTGGGGTTATCGTGTTCCATGACGAAGTGCTTCACGCCGATCTTCCGCAGCGCGGCCATGATCGTCTTCCAGTCCACGGTCCCGTGCCCCACATCCGACCAGCCGTCCTCGTCCATGTTCCCGCCTGCGGGCGCGATGTCCTTCACATGCGCCGCAGTGATCCGGTCCCTGTAGCGGTCGATCCAGGCCAGGGGGTCCGCGCCGCCCCGGATCACCCAGGCCACGTCCATCTCCCATTCCAGGCCCGGCCCACCCTCGAAGATGCGATCCTGCGGCAGCGAGCCATCGGCCAGCGCCTTGAACTCGAAGTCATGGTTGTGCCAGCCAAAGCCAAAGCCCGCCGCCGTGTAGGGCGCGCCGGCCTTCTCAAGCCGCGCCCCGAACGCCTTCCAGCCTGCGGCATCCTTTGGCCGGTCGTCCGGCATCACATAGGGGCAGAACAGCCGCTCCATCTTCAGCGCCTTGGCGATCCCGAGGACCTTGTCGACCTCGGTTTCCAACTGCCCAAGCCCGAAGTGCCCGGTCGGCATCACCAATCCGGTGGCCGCCAGCCCCGCTTGCGTCGCCGCCACAGCCGCATCATCGGCATAAAGCGCGCCGTAGCCCTCCACCGCCGCATAGCCGGCCTTCGAGACCATCTCGAAGGTCTTCGACATCGGCGGGAAGTTGCGCGAGGAATAGAGTTGATAGCTGAACACGGGGGATCCTTTCGTCATGCGCAGGAGGTGGCGGAACGGCGGTCAAGGACGGTGACGTCGGGCACCGCCAAGGGGTCTTCGGGCGGAAGGGCGATCCTGGCGGGACAGCCGGGCACCACGGTCACGGCAGGTGCCGAGCGGCGGCCTAGCTCCCTCGGAAGCTCCGCCTGCGCAAGCGCGGATCTGCCGTCGCCCGGCAGGTCAAGCGCAATGACATCGGCCCCGCCTTCATCCGAAAGCGTCCAGCACCCCGACAGATCGCGCATTGTCAGATCCTCTGTTCCGTCTTCGCATCGAACAGCGAAGCCTTGGGGATATCCAAACCCAGATGCACCTTCGCCCCCGCAGGAAGCCGACCTTCGACCGGCACCCGCACGCTCAGGCTGATTCCTTCGGCCTTCAGCCACAAAAGACTGTCTGCCCCGAGGTGTTCGTCGATTTCCACTTCCGCCGGGATCGAGGGTCCGACCGAGGGCGTTGTCGATACCGTGATATGCTCCGGCCTCACCCCCAGGATCGCCTGGTCCCGCTCCAGCACCGCCCCGCCCGCATAGCCCGACAGGTCGATCTTCGTGGCGCCGAACTGGAACGCCCGGCCCCCGTCCACCGTCCGCCCCTTCAGGAAGTTCATCGACGGACTGCCGATGAATCCGGCCACAAACAGGTTCGCCGGGCGGTTGTAGATCTCCAGCGGTGCCGCAAGCTGCTGGATCACGCCGCCCTTCATCACCGCGATCCGGTCGGCCAGCGTCAGCGCCTCGATCTGGTCATGGGTCACATAGACCATCGTGTTCTTCAGCCGCCCATGCAGGCGCTTGATCTCTACCCGAAGCTCGCTGCGCAGCTTGGCATCCAGGTTGGACAGGGGCTCGTCGAACAGGAACACATCCACATCGCGCACCAGCGCCCGCCCGATGGCGACCCTTTGCCGCTGGCCGCCGGACAGGGCGCCGGGCTTGCGGTCGAGAAGCGGCTGGATCTGCAGGATCTCGGCCGCCCGCGCG
>NCDY01000143.1 GCA_002280405.1 Rhodobacterales bacterium 32-66-9
TACACCGCGCTCGGCATCCCCGTCACGAAGCTCGTGGGATAGGTCTGTCCAGGGATAGGGAAAGTCCGGCCATCAGCCGATTTGTGCAACAGAGCCGCGTGGATTGAGGATGAATCTTTCCGGCTCTGAAGTCCGGCGTCTGCAGATGAACGCGCAGGGCGTGAGGCCCTTGCGGGTCTTCAGTCAGCGTCCGAAGTTGCAGGCTTGGACGAAGTCGCCGAAGCTGGGCGTGGTCATCGTGGTGGAAGCGCTTGACGGTCGCGTCCTTGATGGTGCGGTTCATGCGTTCGATCTGGCCGTTCGTCCAGGGATGTTTCGGCTTGGTCAGCCGCTGTTCGATGTCGAGCTTGGCGCAGGCGCAGTCGAAGGCATGTGCCCGGGAAAACTCGCCCTTTGCGATGGCTTCCCTGATCTCGGGAACGACCGAACCGGGGCTGCCGGGGGTCGTGAACTGGATGCCCCTCGCCATGGTCTCTCGGACCCATGGCGTTCCAATGGCTCGATCGGTAAGAACAGTGTGGGCGCGGTAGGGGACAGCGGCGACAAGATGGCGCAGGAAATCGCCCGAGACGGCCGTCGTGGCGCGCTTGTGCAGGGCGGGCGTTCCTATTCGGCGGCGATCTTGATCACCGGCTCCATGGTCGCCAGCACCTCGCGGCTGAGATGGCATTTGATCTGGTGACCGCCTTCCAGCATTTGCACCGGCGGCACCTCGCGGTCGCACAGACCTGCCGGGGTGACGCGAGACTTCCAGTGGCACCTCGTCTGGAACGGGCAACCGGGCGGCGGGTTCATCGCCGAGGGTATGTCGCCTTCCAGCACGATGCGTTTGCGTTCGACCCGGGTGTCGGCAATCGGCACGGCCGACAGCAGCGCCTCGGTATAGGGATGATAGGGGGGCGCAAAGACCTGGTCGGTCGTGCCCATTTCGACCACATGGCCGAGATACATGACCATGACCCGGTCCGACAGGTAACGGACGATGGACAGATCGTGGCTGATGAACAGGAGCGTCGTCTTGTTTTCGCGCTGAATGTCCATCAGGAGGTCGGTGACGGCCGCTTGGACCGAGACATCGAGGGCCGATACGGGTTCGTCTGCGACGACGACCTTTGCCCCGCCGGCAAAGGCGCGCGCGATGCCGACACGCTGCTTCTGCCCGCCTGACAACTGGCGCGGCATCCGCTCGGCAAAGGCGCGGGGAAGTTTCACCAGATCAAGAAGCTCAAGCATGCGCTTCCGGCGGTCGGCGTCGGACGCGCCAAAGCGGAAGACCTCCAGCGCCCGGATGATCTGGCGACCGACGGTCATCGAAGGGTTCAGCGTGTCGAAGGGGTTCTGGAACACCATCTGGACCTGGCTGACGGTGTCGGTGTTCCGCTTCTGGATCGGCGTCGACTGGACGTTTTCGTCGAACAGCATGATCGAGCCGGAGGTCGCGGTTTCCAACCCCATCAGCACCTTGGCGAATGTGGACTTGCCGCACCCGCTTTCGCCGACGATGGCCAGGGTCTCGCCTTCGCGGGCCTCGAAGCTGAGCGTCTCGTTGGCCTTCACGACCTTCTTCGTGCCGCCGCCGAAGGCGCCGCCGGACACCGAGTAGTATTTCCGAAGGTCGTCCATCTTGAGGACCACCTCGCCGATCCTGGCCTTTTGCTTCACCTCGCGCTTGGCGGGGGGGGCCGCCCAATCGATTTCGGACCAGCGCAGGCAGCGGCTGTCGTGGCGGTCGCCGCCCGGGACATGCGCCATCGGCACATCGGTCTCGTCGCAGCGGCCCTTCTCGAAATAGTCGCAGCGCGGGCCGAAGTTGCAGCCCCGCGGGCGTTCGTGGGGCAGGGGAAAGTTGCCCGGAATGCTGATCAGTGGCCGGGCGTTCTTGTCGGCGCCGGGCAGCGGGATCGAGCGGAACAGCGCCTGGGTATAGGGATGGCGCATCTTGTCGAAGACTTCGGTGACACTCCCGGTCTCGACCGCCTCGCCGGAATACATCACGCAGATCCGGCCGCAGACATCCATGACGAGGCCAAGGTTGTGGCTGATGAACAGCATCGAGGTGCCGTATTTCCTGCCCAGCTCCTTCACCAGATCGACGATCCCGGCCTCGACCGTCACGTCAAGCGCGGTGGTGGGCTCGTCGAGGATCAGCAGCGCGGGCTTGGCCATCAGCGCCATCGCGATGACGATGCGCTGCTGCTGGCCGCCCGAAAGCTGGTGCGGGTAGGCGTTGATGATGCGGTCGGGATCGGGCAGGCGCACATCGGCCACGATCTGGCGGGCCAGCGCCCACGCGTCGGCCTTCGACATGCCGGAATGCAGCATCGGCACTTCGGCAAGCTGCGCGCCTACCTTCATCGCCGGGTTCAGGCTGGCCATCGGCTCCTGGTAGATCATCGCGATCTCGCTGCCCCGGATGTGGCGCAGTTCCTCGTTGTTCATCAGCGCAAGGTCACGGCCCTTGAACTTCATCGAACCGGATACGATGCGCCCGGTCTTGCCCAGTTCGCGCATCACCGCAAGGGCGACGGTCGACTTGCCGCACCCGGATTCGCCGACGAGGCCCATCGCCTCGCCCGGCATGACCGTGCAGGAAAAGTCCATCACGGCAGGGATTTCGTGCAGGCGGGTGAAGAACGAAATCGAGAGGTTTTCGATCTCCAGGATAGGTTGCGACGGATCCCAGGTGTCAGATGCTGTCATCGCGTCAATCCTTCAGGCTTTCTTCGCGCAACCCGTCGGCCAGAAGGTTCAGGCCGAGGACGAGGCTCATCAGGGCGAGGGCAGGGGCCAGGGCGGGGTGGGGGAAAAGGTTCAGAAGTTTGCGCCCGTCGTCGATGGTCGAGCCCCAGTCCGGGCTGTCAGGGCTGACGCCGAGGCCGAAGAAGCCGAGCGTACCGAGCAGGATCGTGGTGTAGCCGATGCGCAGGCAGAAGTCGACGATCAGCGGACCGCGGGCGTTGGGCAGGATCTCCCACAGCATGATGTACCACGGGCTTTCGCCCCGGGTCTGGCCGGCGGCCACGTAGTCGCGCGTCTTGATGTCCATCGCGAGGCCCCGGACGATGCGGAACACGCCGGGCGAGTTCACGAAGACGACCGAAACGAAGACGTTCAGCATGTTCGGCTGCATCGACCAGATGCCGAGGGGGTCCATGTTGAAGGCCAGCCCGGAATAGGCCCAGAGGCCAAGCACAAGGGTCACCCCGACATAGCGGTTGCGCTTCATCGGGTCGGTATGAAAGCGGCTGTTCCAGAGCACCGTCAGGAAGACGATCGGGAAAATGAACAGCAGGGCCGCAAGGACGACCGGAATGCCGGTCACCCGGATTTCCGGGGTGACGAGCAGATAGAACAGCAGGATGACCGGGAAGGCCAGGACGAGATTGGCAAGAAAGGAAATGAAGGCATCGAGCCTGCCCCCGAAATAGCCTGCCGGCAGGCCCAGGGTGATTCCCACCATGAAGGCGAACATCGTGGCGGCAGGAGCGATCTTCAGCACCTCGCGCGCGCCCATCACCATGCGGGAAAAGACGTCGCGCGCCAGAAGATCGCCGCCCAGGAGATACCAGCCATAGGGGCTGTCCGGGGCAGCGATGCCGGGTGGCTTGTTCTTCAGGCCAGAAAGCTGGATGAAAGGGTCATGGGTGATGATGACATCGGCGAAGATTGCCGTGAAGACCCAGAACATCACGATGGCAAAGCCGATCATGCCAACGGTCGAATCAAAGAGCTTGCCGTAAAGCCCCAGCTTGCGGCGAAACCGGACCGACACGACGAAGGTCACAGACAGCGCCAGCCAGACCGGCCAGAACCGGATGGCCATCGCACCCAGAATTCCGGCCCCGACGGGTGAGGGCATGACGGCTCCGGCGACAAGCATGAAGAAGATCGCGGCCAGGGCCGCGAAAAAGCTGTACCGGATCGCGAGGCTCGCCAGATCTCCGGGCGAGCGCGCCGTCGTGGTGCCGTCCGGCCCCGGCAACCGGGGACCGTCAAGCCGGGCAAGCACGAACAGAAGCTTTGCCACCAGCGCCACCGCCAGTGCGATCGATGCCACTTGCAGCGCGGGCAGCAGCACCCTGCCGGCTGTTCCTGTCCAGGTCAGGGTATCCATGCGCGGTCTCCCTCAGGTCAGCCGGATGCGGGGATTCAGGAAGACGTAGCCGATGTCCGAGATCAGCTGCGTCAGAAGAACCACAACCACTGCGACCACAGAGCAGGCAAGCAGGAGCGGGATGTCGTTGTTCGAGGCCGCCTGCACCAGCGTCCAGCCGAAGCCCTTGTAGTTGAAAAGACTTTCCACGATCACGACACCGTTCAGCAGCCAGGGGAACTGCAGCATGATCACGGTGAAGGGTGCAATCAGCGCGTTGCGCAGCGCGTGGCGCATGACAACGGTGCGGAAGGGCACGCCCTTCAGCCGGGCGGTGCGGATGTATTGCTGGGTCATCACCTCGGTCATCGAGGCGCGCGTCATCCGCGCGATGTAGCCGATCCCGTAGAGCGCGATGGTCAGCACCGGCAGGGAGAAGTTCCAGAAGGTGATGTCATCCATCGCCGATGTGGCCGAGGCGAGGAACAGGGTCTTTTTCGGCTCGATCAACCCGTATTCGGCCAGGATCGGCGAAATGCCGGTGGCAGCGGTGGCCAGAAGTGCCACCAGGATCACCCCCGAGACATATTCGGGCGTTGCCGTCGAAGCGATGGAGAAGGTCGACAGCGTCCGGTCGGTGGCCGAACCCTCGCGCATGCCCGACAGCACCCCCAGGAGCAGCGAGGACGGGACCATGACAAGCATCACCGCGAGCATCAGCCATCCGGTTGCCGCAAGTTTGCCGACCAATGATTCCGCAACCGGTTTCTTGAAGAAGGTCGAGAAGCCCCAGTTGCCCTGCAGCAATCCGCAATGGCTGGGGGCTGACGCCGCGTCCTGGCCGATCTCGAAGCATCGTCCGCGGGTCTGGCCCTTTTCATCCGTGTAGGTCCAGCCGGGAACGATGCCAAGCCACTGCCCGTAGCGGGCAAAGACGGACCCGGAGTGGCCGTTCTGCGCAATCCAGTCCTGGACAGCCTGGTCGGTCATGCGCACCGAGCCCTCGGTGCGGGCCAGTTTCTCCAGGTTCGGTTGCAGGTTGGTCAGATAGAAGACCACAAAGGTCAGAGCCAGGGCTGTCAGCAGCATGACCCCCAGCCGCCTGAGCACGAACAGTCCCATGACGGTCCTCTTGTATCAAAGCCCCGGGCAGGGGCGCGACAGGCGCGCCCCTCTTCGCTCTCTCGGCCGGTCGGACGGATCAGGCAAGCGACCACTTGTAGTGGTGATGTTCGTTGGCCGGGTGCCGCAGGAAGCCGATGACGTTTTCCTTGTGATGCTGGAAAAGCGACCGCGAATACGGGTTGATGATGTAGCCTTCGTCCTGCAGGATCGTGCCCAACTTGGCAGCGAGTTCCCGACGCTTGTCGGCATCCGCGATCGACAGCGCCTCCGTCATCACCGCGTCGAACTCGGGGTTTGCCATACCGGTTTCGTTCCACGACCCGGTGGACGTATAGGCAAGCGACATGTTCTGGACCGCCAGCGGGCGGTGGTT
>NCDY01000144.1 GCA_002280405.1 Rhodobacterales bacterium 32-66-9
GCCCTCCAGCTATCACGCTGGATTCACAAGATGAATCCCTCACGGGATTTGTGCAACAAAGCCCAGTAAACGTCATACACATTGATGACGATAGCAGAGGTTCGCCAAGTGACGCATTAACCATACGCTATGTCATACTGGCCGATGGTTCGACCGATTTTTCCGTAGGGCCGTAGCGGTTGCATCTGCCTGAACCTAAACCTTAACAAACCCCTAACGCCCACAAAAACCCCACAATAAAATCAACCACTTGACATTCCGCCCACGCGTGGGCACCCCCGAGGGGAGTCCCTTGCGGCCCCCACCGGACCCGCCGAAAAATCCCCTTCCCTTCCCCGATTTCCCCCGTATAGTCCGGCCCCATGACCACGGGACCGCACATCCTCTCCACCGTCCGGGCACCCCGCCCGACGCTGCCCCTTGGTCTCCTCCTTCTTAGCCGCCTCTGAGCGTGCCCCCGGGCGCGACCGCTCAGAGGTGACCAGCGCCCCCCACGCTCAGCTAAGAAAAGGACCCCAGAATGACCCAGGATAAAGTCGTAATCTTCGACACCACCCTCCGCGACGGCGAGCAGTCCCCCGGCGCGACCATGACCCACGAGGAAAAGCTGGAGATTGCCGGCCTTCTCGACGAGATGGGGGTCGACATCATCGAAGCCGGCTTCCCCATCGCCTCCGAAGGCGACTTCGCCGCCGTGACCGAGATCGCGAAGCGAAGCCGGAACTCCACCATCTGCGGCCTCGCCCGCGCGAACTTCAAGGACATCGACCGCTGCTGGGAGGCCGTCAAGCACGCCCGCTCCCCGAGGATCCACACCTTCATCGGCACCTCCCCCCTCCACCGCGCCATCCCCAACCTCGACATGGACCAGATGGCCGAGCGGATCCACGAGACGGTGACCCACGCCCGCAACCTCTGCGACAACGTCCAGTGGTCCCCGATGGACGCGACCAGGACGGAACACGACTACCTGGCCCGCGTCGTCGAAATCGCGATCAAGGCCGGGGCGACGACGATCAACATCCCCGATACCGTCGGCTACACCTATCCGATGGAGTCGGCGAAGATCATCCGCATGCTTCTGGAACGCGTCCCCGGCGCCGACGAGATCATCTTCGCCACCCACTGCCACAACGACCTCGGCATGGCGACCGCCAACGCCTTGGCCGCCGTGGAAGCAGGCGCCCGCCAGATCGAATGCACGATCAACGGCCTTGGCGAACGCGCCGGGAACACGGCCCTCGAAGAGGTCGTGATGGCGATGCGGGTCCGCAACGATATCCTGCCCTTCCGCACGGGCATCGACACGACCAAGATCATGAACCTCTCCCGCCGCGTGTCCCAGGTTTCCGGCTTCCCGGTCCAGTTCAACAAGGCCATCGTCGGCAAGAACGCCTTCCTGCACGAATCCGGTATCCACCAGGACGGCGTCCTGAAGAACGTCCAGACCTTCGAGATCATGCGGCCCGAGGATATCGGCATCACCCAGAACAACCTGACGATGGGAAAGCATTCCGGCCGCGCCGCGCTGCGCGCCAAGCTGAAGGAGCTGGGGTTCGAGCTGGCCGACAACCAGCTGAACGACGTCTTCGTCCGCTTCAAGGCGCTGGCCGACCGCAAGAAGGAGGTCTACGACGACGACCTGATCGCGCTGGTCAGCGACGAGCAGACCAACGACGCCTATGAATACCTGCAGCTGAAGAAACTGCGGGTGGTCTGCGGGACCGAGGGGCCGCAAGAGGCCGACATGATCCTGACCATCGACGGCACCGACCACCACATCGACGCCACCGGCGACGGGCCGGTGGATGCGGCCTTCATGTGCGTGAAGATGCTTTTTCCGCACAAGGCGCGGCTGCAGGTCTATCAGGTCCATGCGGTGACGGAGGGGACGGACGCGCAGGCGACGGTCTCGGTCAGGCTGGAGGAGGACGGGCGGATCGTCACCGGCTCCTCCGCCGACACCGACACCATCGTCGCCTCGACCAAGGCCTATATCAACGCCCTCAACCGGCTGATCATCCGCCGGCAGAAGACCGCGCCGGGCGAGGATGTAAAGACCGTCAGCTACCACGGCGAGTGAGGGACCGGCCCCGGTGCCCGCGCGCGGGCATCGGGGCCGATCCCATACGAATCAAACACTTGGCTGCGGGCGTTCAGCTATCGCTAAGCATGATGCCCGCCGCTAGACCGACCCGAACCAGCCTTTCAGCGCGGTGGCGTGGGCAAAGAGCGCCGGGTCCTGTGCCCATTGGTCGATGAGATCGGCCCAGCGCAACGCCACGAAGGTCACATCGTCACCCTGAACCGCGCGGGCGAAGTCAGCCACTTCCGAGCGATGGCGCGCAATCGCCTCGGGCGGGACCGGCTTGCCGCTGGCCCACCAGGCAGGCTCGGCGTAAAGGTAGACCAGCACTGCCCCCCGCGCCTGTTTCACACTTTGCGTCTTCAGACCGTAGGCGTGCTTGACCAGTTGCACCGCGTCGAGGTGCCGGCAGGTCTGCGTCCCTTCTGCCAAAGCCCGCCGCATCGCGGTGAAGCGGGCCATGCCCTTGCCCCAGTCGCGGCTGTCGTAGGCTTCCGAAAACGCGACGGCCTTTCGCGGACGGAAGGGCTCATACCGTTTCGATTCCACCCCCACGAGGGTCGTCGGCGTGGTGATCGCGGCATCCATCCAGGGGTGTCGGCCTCCCGTCCAGGGAAACCGCATCTCGGCTTCGATCTGGACATCAACGGGCTGGCCCATCGGCACGCCGGGCAGGGGTGGCAGGGCTTCGGGGCGGCCAAGGAACCAGCCAAGGGCATTGGCAACCAGCGCGGATGAAGACTCCGGGCTGTCGAACTTGCCGGAGCCAAGCTCGTTGCCGGGGGATCGGCGCAGCGCGGCAAGCACTGTCTCGGCCGGGACGCCGGGAAGGAAGGCGGGGTGGGTCATCCCCGCATTCCTAGCAGGGCAGCGCCGCCATCCACAACCGGCATCGCAGCGCCGAAGCGGTTCGCTGCGCGCCGACACCGACGCGCGCGCCGCCCGCGATCAGTCACTGCGCGACGGCAAAACGATTCCCCCAAGCGACCCCGCAGCGACCACCGGTGCCACCGGTTCCGTCACACCCGCCAACGCCGTTGCTTCCCCTGGCCGTCCCTTCAGGATCACCTTGTCGCATAAGTGCTATCGGGCGCGGAGCGATTACCAATCTGGCCAGGAAATAATCGCATTTCTGCAAGCACGCAGAAGTGCGCGGATTGCGGCCGGCGGGGCTTTCGCTTCCCGTCACCATGCCTCTATAAGAAGCGGCCCCGTCGGACCCGAGCCGAGTCGGGGTTATCGTTATTGACCGAAGGACTACCCATGGCTTTCTTCCCAAGCCTCTTCTCGTCGGACATGGCCATCGACCTTGGAACCGCGAACACTCTGGTCTACATCCGCGGCAAGGGCATCGTGCTGAACGAGCCTTCCGTGGTGGCCTATCACAACAAGGACGGCAAGAAGCAGGTCCTGGCGGTGGGCGAGGACGCCAAGCTGATGCTGGGCCGCACCCCGGGCACGATCGAGGCGATCCGCCCGATGCGCGACGGGGTGATCGCCGACTTCGAGGCGGCGGAAGAGATGATCAAGCATTTCATCCGCAAGGTGCACAAGCGATCCACCATCTCGAAACCGAAGATCATCGTCTGCGTGCCCCACGGTGCGACGCCGGTGGAAAAGCGGGCGATCCGGCAGTCGGTCCTGTCGGCAGGTGCGAAGCGGGCGGGACTGATTGCCGAGCCCATCGCGGCGGCCATCGGGGCGGGGATGCCGATCACGGAACCCACCGGCAACATGGTCGTCGACATCGGCGGCGGCACCACGGAAGTCGCGGTCCTGTCCCTGGGCGACATCGTCTATGCCCGGTCGGTCCGGGTGGGCGGCGACCGGATGGACGAAGCCATCGTGAACTACCTGCGGCGGCATCAGAACCTCTTGATCGGCGAATCCACTGCCGAGCGGATCAAGACCTCGATCGGCACCGCGCGGATGCCGGACGACGGGCGCGGGTCGTCGATGACGATCCGGGGCCGCGACCTTCTGAACGGCGTCCCGAAGGAAACCGAGATCAACCAGGCCCAGGTCGCCGAGGCGCTGGCAGAACCCGTGCAGCAGATTTGCGACGCGGTGATGCAGGCGCTGGAAGCGACCCCGCCCGATCTTGCAGCCGACATCGTCGACCGGGGCGTGATGCTGACCGGCGGCGGGGCGCTTTTGGGCGAGCTGGACCTGAGCCTGCGGGAACAGACCGGGCTGTCGATTTCGGTGGCCAACGAGTCACTGAATTGTGTTGCCCTCGGCACCGGGAAGGCGCTGGAATATGAAAAGCAGCTTCGGCATGTGATCGACTACGATACCTGAGCCTCATGCGGCGAAGGAACCCTGACCCGTGGCCAAGAACCGCACCGCCCCCGAGGAATATTCGCGCCCCCTGCGCCGGCTTCTGGTCTGGATTGCGGTGCTGTTCCTGCTGGCTATCTTCTTTGTCTGGCGCATCGACAGCCCGCGCGTCGAACGCTTTCGCGCGGCGCTGATCGACGCGGTGGTGCCGAATTTCGACTGGGCGATGCGGCCGGTGACCGCCGTGGCCGGGATGGTCGACGACTTTCAGTCCTACACCCGGATCTACGAACAGAATCAGGAGCTTAAGCGCGAGTTGCAGCAGATGAAGGCCTGGAAAGAGGCCGCGTTGCAGCTGGAGCAGAAGAACGCCCGCCTTCTGGACCTGAACAAGGTGCGGCTGGACCCGAAATTCACCTATGTGACCGGCGTGGTGATGGCCGACAGCGGCTCGCCCTTCCGGCAGTCGGTGCTGCTGAACGTCGGCGCGCGGGACGGCATCCGCGACGGGTGGGCGACGATGGACGGGATCGGGCTGGTGGGCCGGATCTCCGGCGTGGGGGAACGGACAAGCCGGGTGATCCTGGTGACGGATTCCAACAGCCGCATCCCGGTGACGATCCAGCCATCGGGACAGAAGGCGCTGCTGTCGGGCGACAATTCCCCGTTGCCCCCTCTGGAGTTCATCGAGAACACCGATGAAGTGCGCCCCGGCGACCGGGTGGTGACCTCGGGCGACGGGGCGGTGTTCCCGGCGGGGCTGCTGGTGGGGCAGGTCGCGCTTGGGACGGACAAGCGGCTGCGGGTGGTGCTGGCGGCGGATTATCAGCGGCTGGAGTTCCTGCGCGTCCTGCGCAGCCACGACCTTGACCCGATCACCGATCCCGGCAGCCTTCTTGTCCCACCCGCGACCGCGCCATTGCCCGACACCTCTGCCGGTGCGGCAGCGGCGGCCGCAGGGGCGCCTCCGACCGCGACGGAGGGTGGCGATGTCGGGGCCGCAGGCGCCGGGGCCGCCGAAGGCGCCACACCGGGGGCCGTCGATGGCTGAATTCTGGCGGCAGAAGCACTGGATCTTCCGCGGCCTCTTCGTCGCTGTCGCGCTGGTGCTTCTGTTCCTGCGGCTGCTGCCGCTGGGCAGTGCCCCGGGTGCCCTGCCCGGGCCGGACCTGTTGGTCAGCGTGATCCTGGCCTGGATCGTCCGGCGCCCGGATTTCCGCCGATGCCGCTGATCCTGATGGTCATCCTTGCCGAAGACCTGATCCTGATGCGGCCTCCGGGCCTGTGGACCGCCATCGTGATCCTCGCGACCGAGTTCCTGCGCGGGCGCATCGCGCTCACGCGGGAGTTGAGCTTTGTGGTCGAATGGCTCTTGGTCTCGGGCGTGATGCTGGGCATGATGCTGGTCTACCGGCTGATCCTTGGCCTGGCCCTCGTGCCGCAAGCCCCGTTCGGCTTTGCCATCGTGCAGGTCCTGTGGTCCATCGCGGTCTATCCGGTGGTCGTGGCGCTGTCGCGGCTGGCGCTTGACCTTCGCAAACCCGCGACCGGAGAAGTGGACGATTTCGGGAGACGGCTGTGAAACCGACGGCCCGCGATACCGAGGAAAGCAAGCGGCGGTTCAACCGCCGCACGCTGCTGCTTGGTGGCGCGATGGGCGCGACGGTCGCGGTCCTGGGCGCGCGGATGCGCCATCTGCAGGTCGATCAGGCCGAGGAGTTCAGGCTTCTGGCCGAGGAGAACCGGATCAACATCCGCCTGATCCCGCCAGACCGCGGGCTGATCCAGGACCGCAACGGCAAGGTCATCGCCGGGAACGAACAGAACTACCGCGTGGTCATCTCCCGCGAAGCCGCGGGCGATGTCGAGCTTGTCATGCGCCGTCTGGCCAGCGTCATCCCGATGACGGCCGAAGAGATGCGCCGGGCCATCGACGACGTGACCGCGATGTCGGACTTTGTCCCCGTCACCGTGGCCGAACGGCTGAGCTGGGACGATTTTTCCAGGGTCGCGGTCAATGCCCCGGTCCTTCCCGGCGTCGTGCCGGAAGTGGGCCAGTCCCGCCGCTATCCGCTCGACACCGATTTCGCCCATGTCGTCGGCTACGTCGGCCCGGTCAGCGCACAGGACCTGGAAGGCATCGACACGCCCGATCCCCTGCTGCGCATCCCGAAGGTCCAGATCGGCAAGATCGGGGTGGAGAAATGGCTGGAGGACATCCTGCGCGGCCGGGCCGGGACCAAGCGGATCGAGGTCAATTCGGCAGGCCGGGTCATGCGCGAGCTGGAACGCCAGGACGGCGAGCGCGGCACCGATATCCGCCTGACCCTCGATGCCGACATCCAGAACTTCGCGCAAGCGCGCCTCGGGACGGAAAGCGCCGCAGCGGTCATCCTTGACGTGACGACTGGCGACATCCTCTGCATGGCGTCGTCGCCCTCCTTCGATCCGAACCTTTTCGTCCGCGGCATCAGCCACGATGACTACACCCTGCTGACCGAAAGCGACCATCGCCCGCTGGCGGACAAGCCGGTTTCGGGGGCCTATCCGCCCGGATCGACGTTCAAGATGGTGACGGCACTTGCAGCCCTGAACGCAGGCGTGGTGACGCCCGACACCAAGGTGCGCTGTCCGGGCTACATCGAATTCGGCAACCGCAGGTTCAACTGCTGGAAACGGCAAGGCCATGGCACGGTCGAGCTGAACCGGGCGCTTTCGGAAAGCTGTGACGTGTTCTTTTACGATATCGCGCAGAAGGTCGGGATCGACGCGATCGCGGACATGGGCCGCAGGTTCGGACTGGGCCAGCGTTTCGACCTGCCGGTGTCGGCGATCACGTCGGGAACCATGCCGGACAAGGCCTGGAAGCTGGAAAGGCAGAAGGCGGACTGGCGGATCGGTGACACGATCAACGCTTCGATCGGGCAGGGCTACGTTCTGACCTCGCCGCTGCAACTGGCCGTGATGACGGCGCGGATCGCCAGCGGCAAGGCCGTCGTACCCAGGCTGGTGCGCATGATCGACGGCAGGGAAACTCCGATCGCCGAGGCTTTGCCGCTTGGCATCCCCGCCGAATTTCTGGACGCTGTCCGGTTCGGAATGCATGAGGTGGTGAACAGCCAGAAGGGCACCGCGACCGCCAGCCAGATCGTCGATCCTGCCATGGTAATGGCCGGCAAGACCGGCACCAGCCAGGTGCGCAACATCAGCGCCGCGGAACGCGCCTCGGGTGTCATCGCCAATGAGGATCTGCCCTGGAACCGCCGGGACCATGCGCTGTTCGTGGCCTATGCACCGTTTGACAAGCCACGCTATGCCGTGTCGGTCGTGGTGGAACACGGGGGCGGCGGCTCGACCGTGGCCGCGCCCATCGCCCGCGACATCCTGCTGCGCGCGATGTCCGGCGGCCTGCCGCCCCTGGAGGCCTATCCCGCCAGCCAGCGCGGACGGATCGCGTCCATGCTGAAGGAGCTGCCCCTGCGCGATCCTGTCACCGGAAAGTCCCCGGTTCGGACCGAAACCTGAGGAAAGAGCTGCGCATGAGTTTCCTGGAATACCGCGTCAAGTTCGCTCCGACCGGCCTGCGCAAGGTGCTTTACCTCAACTGGCCGCTGATCGTGCTGATTGCCGCTGTCGCCTCGATCGGCTTCCTGATGCTGTATTCGATCGCCGGAGGCAGCCTGGACCCCTGGGCGCGGCGGCAGATGCAGGTGTTCGCGGTGGGAATGGTGCTGATGTTCACCGTCGCCATGATCCCGATCTGGTTCTGGCGCGGCATGGCGGGGATCGCCTATCTGATCGCCTTCCTTCTGCTGATCGTGGTCGACATCATGGGCGAGACCAACATGGGCGCCCAACGCTGGATCGACTTCGGCTTCATGCAGTTCCAGCCCTCCGAGATGATGAAGTTCACCCTGGTTATGGCGCTGGCGGCCTACTACGACTGGCTTGATCCAAAGCGGGTGTCGCGGCCCTTGCATGTGCTGATTCCGGTCCTGCTCATCGTGCTGCCGACAGCGCTGGTGTTGTTGCAACCGAACCTCGGCACCTCGCTGATGCTGATCCTGGCCGGGGCCACGGTGATGTTCGCGGCCGGGGTGTCGTTTTGGTATTTCGCCGGGGTCATCGCTGCCGGAGCGGCAGCGGTCACCTCTGTCTTCACCCTGCGCGGCACGCCGTGGCAGTTCCTGCGTGACTATCAGTACAAGCGGATCGACACGTTTCTGGACCCCTCTGCCGACCCGCTGGGGGCGGGCTACAACATCATCCAAGCGAAGATCGCGCTGGGGTCGGGGGGCTGGTCCGGCAAGGGCTTCATGCAGGGGACGCAATCGCGGCTGAATTTCGTGCCGGAAAAGCAGACCGACTTCATCTTCACCACCCTGGCCGAGGAATTCGGCTTCATCGGCGCCTTCTCGCTGCTGGCGCTTTATGCGCTGATCATCGGCTTCTGTCTGGTCGCGGCGTTCCGCAACCGCGACCGGTTCTCGGCCCTGCTGATCGTGGGGGTGGCGGCCAACTTCTTCTTCTACATCGCGGTGAACCTGTCGATGGTGATGGGCATGGCCCCGGTGGTGGGGGTGCCGCTGCCGCTTCTGTCCTATGGCGGCTCGGCGATGCTGGTGCTTCTGGTGGGCTTCGGCCTGGTGCAGAGCGCGCACGTCCACCGGCCAAGATAGCGGTCGGCCCCCGATGCGCCTTGCCCCGCGCCACGGCCGCTTTCTTGTCGCCTTCGCCCTTGGGCTTGGGGCGGGGCTGGCCGCATGGGCCCTGGCGGTCGCGCCGGTCTTCGCGCTTCTGGCGGCGGTCGACGCCTTCTTCCTGATCTATCTCTTGCTGACCGCCCGCATCGTCGGCTCGATCGGACCGGACGAGTTGCGCCGCCACGCCGAGGAGGATGACGAGGGCGTCGCCCTGATCCTGCTTCTGGCGCTGACGGCGGTGCTGACCAGCCTGACCGCGATCTTCCTCGTCCTCAATGTCCACGCAAGCAGCCCGCTGGCGGTCGTCGCCGCCCTGACCAGCCTGCCCTTGGGCTGGGCGACGGTCCATGTCATGGCGGCCTTCCACTATGCGCATCTGCATTACCGGGGCGCGGGTTCGGGCATGATCTTTCCCGGCACGCGCGACCCCGACGCCTGGGATTTCCTTTACACGAGTTTCACCGTCGGCATGACCGCCCAAGTCTCGGACGTCGAGATTGCCAGCGGCCCCCTGCGCCGGGCGGTGCTGCTGCATGGCGTGGCATCGTTCTTCTACAATGCCGTCATCCTCGCGCTGGCGGTGAATGCGGCGCTGTCCCTGGGAAAGTGATCCGGCGCTTGTCCGGCTGACGCGCGGGATCGGGCTTGACAACAGGCAAGCCGCCGCGCCCAACCTGCCAACGTCACCCAGCCCGAAATCCTGTCCGCGCGCGGGCAGCCGAAAGCCGTAATCATGCCCCTCATCCTCTTTGCCGCCCCCCCGCTCTGGCCCGAGTATCGCGACGCCCTTCCCGCCGCGCTGGCCGAGGCCGGGATCGACGCCACCCTGGTCACCGAGGCCCCACCCGAGGCGGTGGACTACATCGTCTACGCCCCCGTCTCTCCGCTTCAGGACTTCGCGCCCTACCGCCGCGCCAAGGCGGTTCTCAGCCTTTGGGCCGGAGTCGAGCGGATCGTGGGCAATCCGACCCTGACCCAGCCCCTGGCCCGGATGGTCGACCCCGGCCTGACGGAAGGCATGGTGGAATGGGTGGTCGGGCACACGCTGCGCCACCATCTTGGCATGGACCGCCACATCGTGAACCCCGGCCAAGTGTGGGATCCGACCTGCCCGCCGCTCGCCCGCGAACGTCCCGTGACGATCCTTGGCATGGGCGCGCTGGGTTCCGCCTGCGCCGTCGCCCTCACGGCGCTGAACTTCCCGGTGACGGGCTGGAGCCGCAGCGAAAGGCCCGGCCTGCTGCACGGCGAGAACGGCCTTCGGCAGGCGCTTTGCAACGCCCGGATCCTTGTCACCCTTCTGCCGAAGACCCGGGAGACCGAGAACCTCCTGAACGCCGAACGGCTGGCCTGGCTGCCCAGGGGGGCCGTGATCCTGAACCCCGAACGGGTGGAACCGCTGCCGCAGGACCATCCGTTCTGGACCCATCCAAAGGTCACCGTCACCCCCCACATCGCTGCCGACACCCGCGCCGTCACCGCCTCCCGCGTCCTTGCCGAGAACATCCGCCGCGGCGAAGCGGGCGAGCCGTTTCTGCACCTTGTCGACCGCGCGCGCGGTTACTGACGCGCGACGGGTCGCGAACGGGACAGCCGGAGGCCGCGCCCCGTGCCAGCACTGTAGCGACACGAGGTGCAGGCGATGCGATACGGGCAAGGTGTGGCGCTGGTTGTGACGGCCGGAGCGTTGTGGTCGCTGATGGGACTGTTCCTGCGGCAGATCGACAGCGGTTCGACCTGGGCAATCCTGTTCTGGCGCTCGGCCGGGACGATCCCCGTGCTGCTGGCCTACATCGCGTGGAATGCTGGCGGAAACCCTTTGCCGGCCATCGCCTCGGCCGGGCGTGCGGGCGTCCTGGGTGGCCTTGCGCTGATCGCCGCCTTCGCCGGGTCGGTCTATGCGATGCAGGCGACCACGGTCGCAAATGCGGTCTTCCTGTTCACCGCTTCGCCGTTCATCGCTGCCATCCTGGGCTGGATTCTCCTGCGCGAGACCGTGCGCCCGGCCACCTTTGCCGCGATGCTGGTGGCCGTTGGCGGGATGTACATCATGGTCCGCGAAGGCCTGGCGATGGGCGCGCTGGACGGCAATCTCGCCGCTATCCTGTCGGCGGCGGGCTTCGGCACCTTCACAGTCGCGCTGCGCTGGGGCCGGAAGGTCGACTCGACGCCGATCGTCCTGCTTGGCGCGATCTTCACGATGGCGGCCAGCACACTGGTGCTTTCGGTGCAGGGCTTGCCGCTGGAACTGTCGGCGCCGGACATCGGCTGGAGCCTCTTGATGGGCAGCGGGATTCTGGCGACGGGGATGATCCTGTTCGCGCTCGGCTCGCGCGTGCTTCGGGCCGCCGAGGCGACGCTCTTGTCCTTCACCGAGGTGCTTCTGGCCCCGATCTGGGTGTTTCTGATCCTTGGCGAGACGGCGAGCCCGGCGACCTTGATCGGCGGCAGCGTGCTTCTGGCCGCCGTGGCGCTGAATGCCGTGATGGGCGCGCGGAGCTCGCGACAGGAGGGGGTTGCGGAAACGCCCTGAGCAGTGATTAATTGATCAAATTCGCGGGCCACGTCGCGCCGCGATCCGGGGAGAGTGATCGGATGCGGTTCGAACCGCAAGATACCTGCAGCGGCCCCTGTTGGCCGCGCAAGCCGGAATTCGGCGGGGCCGGGCTGGCCTTTTGTCTGTCATGCACCGGGGCGCGTTCTGCCCCAATTCCCCAGACGACAACCGAAAGAGGCACCACATGCCCGGTAATCTGACCCTTGAAGACCTTCGCAAAGCCGTGAAATCCGGCGAGATCGACACCGTGATCGCCGCCGGCATCGACATGCAGGGCCGCCTGATGGGCAAGCGCTTCCACGCGCAGTTCTTCGTCGATGGCGGCTGGGAGGAAACCCACTGCTGCAACTACCTGCTGACCGTGGACATGGAGATGACCACAGTGCAGGGCTACAAGTCCTCAAGCTGGGAGACCGGCTATGGCGACTATGCGCTGAAGCCCGACCTTTCGACGCTGCGCCGTCTGCCCTGGCTGCCGGGCACCGCGCTCGTCCTTGGCGACACGCAGGACCACCATCACCACGACGT
>NCDY01000008.1 GCA_002280405.1 Rhodobacterales bacterium 32-66-9
CGAGATCGGGATGGTCGGTCAGAAGTTTTTCCGTTACCTCTTGCGCGACGGTCGAGGACTCGTAGGTGGACAGCGGTTCCAATAGTGTGAAATCGGGCTCGTTCTCTCGGAAATACGAGCGGAACCCGATCTCTTTCATCTCCTGGTTCCGATAGCGGTGGCTGCCCGTTATGATGCCGATCTTGCCTGGCTTCTTGCAGTGGCTCGCGATGGTCCAGGCCGAGGTGCGACCGACCTTCCAGTTGTCGAGGCCGATGTAGTGCATCTGCCCTGCCGCCGACAGTTGGGTGATGAAAGCGAAGACATGCACGCCGCGCGCGGCGATCTCTTCGATAGCGTGAATGACTTGCGGGTGAACCGCCGAGGTGATGGCGACCGCCTGACACTCCTGTGCCAAGGCCATTGCGGCCACAGCGGTGTTCTGTGGCGAGAGGTCTTCCAGAAACTCGATTCGCATCTCGATGTCGGCTTCTGTCACGGACGCGGCGGCGTCACGCAGTGCAGCCGCGACATTCTGGTAGAACGGACGATGGGGTTGCAACAGCAATGCTCCGAAACGGAGTCTGGGGCGGCTGGACGCGACCTTGCTCTGGATCGTCCCCAGCCCATAAAATCCAATTCTTTCCGCAGCTTCTTTGACCGCATCTCGACGTGCAGCGGTGACGCCGCCGTCGCCTGCGATCACCCGGTTAACCGTGGAAACGGAGACTCCGGCAGCCTTTGCGAGGTCTCGGATGGTGGGGCGGTCCATGTAGCCTCCGTGAGACAGATTATCTCAAAATCACCGAAATCTGAGATAGAAGAGACGATATTTCATCCTGATCACCATCTGCACTTGATTTGATTCGCGTCAAGGCGTCATTCATTCGTCAGGTTGGGACCTGTGGCCTTAGGACGCAGGACCGAGAGACGGGGGGACATTCGAGCAGCGACGCAGCGCAAGCACGGCTTTGCCGGGCGCGGCTTTCTGCTGCCTGTCACCAGACGAAGCGGGAGCGGAAGATGGACGATCTGAAATACGGCACGCGCAACAAGCGGGGCGACTGGGCTCCGAAAGACCCGCTGGAGGTTGCGCCCTTCTGGCAATGGCCGCTCAAACCCGGGAAGATCCTGGCTTGGCTTCCGAACTACCTCTGGCCGTGGAACACGCTGCACATGGCGATCACGCTGGCCTACTGGTATCTCGTGATCCCTGACCCCGAAGTGATGAAGACCCTGTCCTGGGGCTGGGCGCTTTGGCTTTACGCGGTGAACGCGGGCGCGATCTTCGTGATCTACGGCTCGGTCGAACTGTTCTACTACGTCAAGCGCAGGCAGGGTAACCGCTTCAAATACAATGCGAAGTTCCCGTCGGAGAATCCGTCGGACGTGTTCTGGTTCAAGTCGCAGAACATCGACAACTTCCTGCGGTCCTTCTTCATTTCGATCCCGCTCTGGACGCTGGTCGAAGTGCTTTTCCTTCATGCCTTCGCCAGCGGCTACGTTCCGTGGCTGACCTGGGCGGACAACCCCTTTTACCTCGCGGCGCTTTGCTTCATCGCTCCTGCCATCCACGAGGTGCATTTCTTCGTCATCCACCGCCTGATCCACACGCCGTTGCTGTATAAGTGGATCCATTCGGTCCATCACAACTCGATCAACCCAAGCCCGTGGTCGTCGCTGTCGATGCATCCGGTCGAGGGGTTCCTTTATCACGCGGTGGCCTTCTGGCACCTGGTGATCCCGTCGAACCCGATCGTGGCGCTGTTCCAGCTGCATGTCGCGGGCTTCGGAGCGATCAACGGGCACATCGGATTCGAGAAGCTCGAGCTGACCGACGACAAGGCGATCAGCAGCGAAGCCTATGCGCATTACCTGCACCACAAATACTTCGAGGTGAACTACGGCGGCGAGGGGCTGATCCCCTTGGATAAGTGGTTCGGCACCTGGCACGACGGCTCGAAAGAAGGCGATGCCATGATGAATGCCCGCTTCGAAAAGAAGAAAGCCAGGCTCAACGCGAGGTCCGCCTGAGCGGCAACAGATTTCGGCGGCGCAGACGAGGAGGTCTGCCCTGCCGGAAGAAACCGGCCATTCGACCGACGAGTGGTCAATCAGCCAAACGTAAACCCCCGACGGGGCGGCAAAAAAGGGAGGAAACAGTGATGACAATTTCCAAAGGTTTCATGCGTGCAGCGCTGACGACCGTGGCACTGACGCTGACGGCGGGTGCCGTCATGGCCGAAGGCACCACGGTTGCCGTGGTGGGGGGCAAGGCCGACGACCCGTTCTTTGCCAAGGTCAAGAAAGGCATCGACGAGGCAACGCTTGTCGTCGAAGCGCACGGCGGCAGCGTCAATTACCTGATGCTCCAGAACTACGACAACATCGGCGGCGATGCCGCGAACCTGATCCGCACCGCGATCTCGCAAGGTGCAGACGTGATCGCCGCCCCGAATTGGGTGCCGGACACGATGGACGAGGCCTACAAGGCGGCTTTGGCCGCCGGAATCCCCGTCATGCTTTACAACGCGGGCGGAGGCGACAAGGCCAAGGAACTGGGTGCGATCAACTATATCGGCAACGAGGAATATCCGGCTGGTCTGGCTGGTGGCGAATACTTCGGATCGCAGGGGCAAAAGAACGTGATCTGCGTCAACACCGTTCCGGGCGCGCAGAACCTTGAAGACCGCTGCAGGGGCATCTCGGACGGCATCACCAAATCGGGTGGCGTTTCAACCCAACTGCCGCTGCCGGCATCCAGCTTCGGCGACCCGACCGCTGTGGCCGAGGCGATCAAGGCGACGCTCTTGAAAGACCCGACCATCGACGGGGTCGTGACCATATCGGCGGGTGACGCCAACAGCGCCGCCACCGCCATCGAGCAGGCCGGTGCAACTGGCAAGGTGGCCTTGGCGTCGTTCGATATGGACGGGGCCGGACTGGACCGCATCAAGGCCGGAACGCAGCTTTATGCCATCGACCAGCAGCCCTGGCTGCAAGGCTTCCTCGCCGTCACGATGTCGGATGCCTACGTCAACTACGGACTCGACCTTGCGACGACACCGGTTCTGACCGGTCCGGGGATCGTTGATGCGTCCAACATCGACGCCACGCTGGCCGGTGCCGGCGCGGGCTATCGGTAAGCCATCCGTCAAAAGAAACTGTTTCATCCACGGGGCTTTTCCCCGTGGTTGCCAAAGGGAGAGAGACCTTGAAATACACCAAAATCCTGACCACGCTCGCCACCGTTTCCGCCATCGCGCTGAGCGCTGGGGCAGCAATGGCGGAAGGCGCAAAGATTTTCGTCATCGGCGGCAAGGCGGATGACTCGTTCTGGTCCATCGTCAAGCGCGGCGCGGATGATGCGGGCAAGCTGGTCGCCGAACAGGGCGGATCGGTGACGTGGCTTGGGCCGCAGAACTACGACAACCTCGGCCCCGACGCGGCGAACCTGATCCGAACCGCGATTTCGCAAGGCGCGACAGCCATCGTCGGACCGAACTGGGTGCCGGAAGCGATGGACGAAGCCTTCAAGGCCGTCGTCGATGCGGGCATCCCGCTTGTGATCTACAATGCCGGTGGCCTGGATGCCGCCGACCGTCTCGGCGCGATGAACTATGTCGGATCGGACGACTACCAGACCGGCGTCGCGGCGGGGGAATACTTCGTCAAGAACGGCCAGACCAAGCTGATCTGCGTGAACACTTTGCCTGGGGCTGCCAACCTGGAAGCCCAATGCAAGGGCCTGGCGGACGGTGCGGCCAAGAACGGCGGTTCGGCCGAGCAACTGCCGCTGCCGTCGACCTCGTTCGGGGATGCGACTGCCGTTACCCAGGCCGTCGCCGCCTACCTTCAGCAAAATGCGGATGTGACCGGCGTCTACACCATCGGCAACATGGATGCGGTGTCGGCCAATGCGGCCATCGCGCAAGCCGGAGCTGCGGATCGTGTCAAGCTGGGCGGCATGAACATGGACCAGACCATTCTGGACAACATCAAGGCCGGAACCCAGCTTTTCGCGATGGACCAGGAGGGCTACTATCAGGGCTTCCTCGCCGTCACGATCCTGAACAACTACGTCAACTACGGCCTAAGCGTGCCGACCCGCCAGATCCTGACCGGCCCGGGCATCGTCGATGCATCGAACGTCGATGCGACGCTGGCCGGTGTGGCCGCGGGCGTCCGCTAAGAGCCTGCGGGGACCGGCGCCACGCCGGCCCCCGCTTTCTGGCCCCCGACCTTTCGGAGAACCGTCATGTCCTCATCCCCCAGCCTTTCCATCGGTGCACTGCTGCGCCGGCCCGAAACCGGCTCGTTCCTTGGACTTGTCGCCGTGTTCCTGTTCTTCACCGCGTTCGGGGGGACGAACTTCGCCTCGCCCACGGGTGCGGCAAGCTGGCTGAACGTGGCGGCGCAACTTGGCATCGTGGCAATCCCGATCGGGCTTTTGATGATCGCGGGCGAGTTGGACATCTCCATCGGCTCGATCATTCCTGCCGGGTCGATGACCTGCGCCATCATCTCGGGCTATTACGATCTGCCGATCTGGATCGGCGTCGGGGCGGCTCTGGCACTCGGGGCGGTGATCGGGCTGATCAACGGCATTCTCGTGATCCGCACCGCGGTGCCGTCCTTCATCGTCACGCTGGGCACGCTGTTCGCCGTCGCCGGCATGACCCTGGGCTTTTCGGTGCTGGTAACGGGCACCACCAGTGTCGCCATCAAGGTGCCAGAGGCAAAATGGCTGCTGGGCGATTTCATCGCCGGAATCTACCAGGTCACGATCTTCTGGTGGATCGGGGCGGCGCTGTTCTGGAGCTTCGTGCTGCACGCATCGCCGCTGGGCAACTGGATCTTCGCCATGGGCGGCGACAAGGTATCGGCCCGCAATGCCGGCATCCCGACCGAGCGGATGACGGTGATGCTTTTCGTCTGCTCGGGCATGAGTGCCGCCTTCGTCGGTCTGTCCCAGGCCATCCTTTACAACTCGGCGCAAGTGTCGGCGGGGCAGAGCTACATCTTCAACTCGATCATCTCGGTCGTCGTCGGCGGTGTGCTTCTGACGGGGGGCTACGGGTCGGTGTTCGGCATCGTGCTTGGCACCCTGACCTTCGCCGTGGTCAGCCAGGGCATCTATTTCACCGGGTTCGACGCCAACTGGGCAAGTCTGATCATCGGCGTGCTGCTTCTGGGTGCGGTCCTGATGAACAACACCTTCCGCAAGATGGCGCTTAGCTACACGCCGAAGAAGAGGGGCAAGTGATGTCCGCACCGATCCTGAAACTTGCCAAGGTCAACAAGAGCTTCGGCCCCATCGACGTCTTGCACGACATCAGTCTTGAAGTCCGGGCGGGCGAGGTTCTGTGCCTTCTGGGCGACAACGGCGCGGGCAAATCGACGCTGATCAAGCTGATGTCCGGGGTTTACCAGCCGTCCAGCGGCAGCATCGAGATGGACGGCAAGCCCGAGCATTTCCCCAACCCCCGCGCTGCGGCGGACAAGGGCATCGCGACCGTTCACCAGTTCGGTGGGACGTTTCCGCTGATGTCGATCGGCCGGTCGTTCTTTGTCGGAGTCGAGCCGACCAAGGGCTGGGGACCGTTCAAGGTCTACGACCGCAAGACGGCCAATGCGATTGCAGTCGAGGCGGTGCAAAAGCTGGGCATCACCCGCATCACCGATGGCGACCGTCTGGTCGGTGGCCTATCCGGTGGTGAGCGGCAGTCGCTGGCGATTGCACGTGCCGTGCATTTCGGCGCGCGGGTCCTGATCCTGGACGAGCCCACCGCCGCCTTGGGTGTGAAGCAGGCGACCCACGTCTTGCGGATCGTGAACGAGGCCAAGCGGCGCGGGCTCGCGGTCATCTTCATCACCCACCAGGTGATGCACGCGATGGCCGTGGGCGACCACTTCGCCGTCCTGATCCGAGGGGCGATCGCTTCGGATTTCCGCAAAGGTGAAAAGACCCGCGAGGAGATCACTGATCTGATGGCGGGTGGTGCGTCGATGGCCAACCTGGAGGCCGAGATCGAAAGCGCCTTTGGCGAGGATGAAGAGAAAACGCCCCGCGTGGCGTGACGGAACGCCGGAAGGGGATTCCTCCTCCTGCCTTCCGGCAATGCCTCGTCCGGTTGCGGTTCACGCGCGACCGGACGAGCAAGACCACAAACCTGAACAAAGGCAAAACACCATGCCCAGCTGGACCCGCGCCTGCGCAACCGACGACATCGAACCCGACGACATGATCCGCTTCGACCACGGCAGCCAGACTTTCATCATCGTCCGCAGCGAAAAGGACGAGTTCTTCGCCATGGACGGCATCTGTTCGCACGAGCATGTGCATCTGTGCGGTGGCCTGGTCATGGACGGCATCGTGGAATGCCCCAAGCACAACGCCACTTTCGACTATCGCACGGGTGAGGCGAGACGCGCGCCTGCCTGCATCAACCTGAAAACCTTCCCCGTCAAAGTCGAAGGCGGCGACGTCTTTCTGGAAATCTGACAGTTCCCGAGGAAATCATGCACAAATCGTCTCGTCCCACTGCCCATGACATGCGCGCCATGAAGGCGCGGGGTCAGAAGATCTCGATGCTTTACGTCTCGACCTTGAACGAAGCCGCTGCCGCCGACGCGGCAGGCATCGACATGCTGTCGATCGAGGGGCGGTTCTTCACCCCCGACATGCGCGAGGCTGCCGGAAACTGCTTTGTGCAGGTCGGCTTGCCCTATGGCGGCTGGGGTCGCCTGAACGGGTCCTATCTTGCCACACCCGAAGATTACCTGCGCGCTGCTTTCCACTTTTCCGAAATGGGCGGCGACTGCTTCTATTGCTCGGCGTCCTACGAAATCCAGAAGACGCTTTGCGACAACTACCTGCCGGTGGTTGCCCATGTGGGTCTGATCCCGTCCTATATCACCTGGACGGGCTGGCGGGCCGTCGGAAAGACCGCGGTCGAGGCAAAGCAGGTCTGGGACCATGTGAAGCGCCTCGAAGCCATCGGTTGCTTCGGGGCCGAGCTTGAAGTGGTGCCGGACCGTCTGGGCGAATTCCTGTCGAAGAACTCCTCGCTCATCATGCTTGGTATGGGCGGTGGGCCGGGGGCGGATGCGCAGTATCTCTTTGCCGAGGATGTGCTGGGCCATACTGATGGCCACAAGCCGCGCCACGCGAAGACGTATCGCAATTTCGCCGCCGAGTTCGCGAAGCTGCAACAGGAGAGGATCGCGGCTTTCGGCGAATACATCGCCGATGTCCAGTCGGGAGCATACCCCGCGCCCGAGCACAACGTCACGATGGCGGACGCCGAATTCGACGCGTTCATGACATCGGTCGGGGGCTGACATGCTGCGGATCGGAGTGGTCGGACATGCGACGGACAGCAGGCTTTTCCCTGCCCGGTTCATCCAGGCGGTGCGCCGTTGCCGCCCGGCAAGGCACCCTGGAAAACCGTTCGATCACGCTGGAGGGGCCGCATGGATGACCTGAAGTTCGGCACGCGCAACAAGCGGGGGGACTATACCCCGAACGAGCCTCTGACCGTCGCACCCTTGCTGGTCTGGCCGCCGCGACCGCTGGCGCTGTTGCGTTGGTTGCCGGGCTATCTCTTGCCCTGGAACGCGCTTTTCTTCGCCTTGGGCGCGGTGTGGTGGTTCTACCTGACACCGGCGAAAGAGACGATGCAGACCTACGCCTGGGGCTGGGTGCTGTGGATCTTTGCCCGCAACTGCGCGGCCGTTCTGCTGGTCTTCGGCCTGTTGGAGCTGCGGCTTTACATCCTGCGCCGCCAAGGCGCGCGGTTCAAATTCAATGCCAAGTTCCCGGCCGACGTGCCCAGTGACGTGTTCTGGTTCAAGTCGCAGAACATCGACAACATCCTGCGGACCTTTGGCACGGGCCTGCCGGTCTGGACGGCGTATGAGGTGTTCCTGCTGCACGCATGGGCGAATGGTTGGGGCCCGTGGACGACCTTCCAAGCGCATCCGTGGTTATTGGCCCTGTTCGGCCTTGCCCTGCCGCTGATCCACGAGCTGCATTTCTATTGCATCCATCGGCTGATCCACGTGCCGGTTCTGTATAAGTGGATCCACTCGGTTCACCACAACTCGGTCAATCCAAGCCCATGGTCTTCCCTGTCGATGCACCCTGTCGAGCATCTGCTTTACTGGTCGGACAGCCTGATCCACCTGATCGTGCCGTCGCATCCCCTGCTGGTGCTTTACCACCTGCACATCACGGGAACGGGGGCCGTTGTCGGCCATATCGGGTTCGACAAGATCGAGACGGGGCCGAATGGCGCGGTCAGCAGCCATGCCTTCGCGCATTACCTGCACCACAAGTATTTCGAGGTGAATTACGCCGACGGGTCGATCCCCTTGGACCAGTGGTTCGGCACCTGGCACGACGGCACCAAAAAGGGCGATGCCGCCATGCAGGCCCGTTTCGAGCAGAAAAAAGCCCGCCTGAACGCGGGCAAGTAGAAGGGACGAGGAGACAAACATGACCATCCGTATCGCCGTGATCGGCGCAGGGCTGATGGGGGGCGACCACGCCCGCATCTTTGCCGAGGATCTGCCGGGGGCGAGCCTTCAGGTCGTCTGCGATGCGTCCGAAGCGCGTGCGCGCGCCGTCGCCGATGCCTACGGCGCGGCCGATGTGGCAAGCGACGCTTCGGCGGTAATCTCGCGGGCCGATGTCGATGCCGTCGTGATTGCAAGCCCCGACTTCACTCACGCGCCGTTGTCCTTGGCCGCTCTCGCCGCAGGAAAGCCGGTGCTGTGCGAAAAGCCGCTGTCGCAGTCTTCAGCGGAATGCCTGCAGGTGATGAAGGCGGAACTGGCTGCGGGCCGCCGCTTCATCCAGCTTGGCTTCATGCGCCGCTACGACCAATCCTATGCCGAAATGAAGGCCGCACTGGCCGACGGGTCGCTGGGCCGCGCCCTGATGATGCACAATTTCCACCGCAACGTCGAAACTCCGGCGTCAGATTTCACCGGCGCGATGGCCATCACGAATTCCGCCCCGCACGAGTTCGACGTGGTGCGCCATGTGCTTGGCACGGAATACACGACGATCTCGGCCTACCAGCCGAAGCGGTCCGATGCTCTGGTGGCTCCGGTCTTCATGGTTCTGGAAACCGTCGATGGTCAGCTGGTAAACATCGAGATCAACAACAATGCGGCCTACGGCTATGATGTCCGTGCCGAGTTGGTCGGCGAAGGCGGATCGGTCGCGATGAATGCGGTGGCCTACACGACCCGCGACGCCTCGCTTCGACATTCGGCAGCCTACGCGAGCGATTGGCGCGCGCGATACGCCGAAGCCTATCGCCAGCAGAACAAGGACTTCCTGCGCTTCGTGACGACCGGAGTCTTCCCCGCGATCGCTTCGGATGCCTGGGATGGCTTTGCCGCAGCAGTGGTTGCCGAAGCGGGTGTGAAGGCCTTGGCTCAGGGCGTGAGGATGCCCGTCTCGATGCCCGCGAAACCATCTCTCTACGCTCAAAAGGGGATCTGACCCATGAAGCTCGGCTTCGTTTCCGATAGCCTCGGCGCACTGCCTTTCGCCACCATGCTCGACCACGCTGCCCGAATGGGCGTGCAGGGGGTCGAGGTGAACACAGGGGGATGGTCGACCGCCCCGCACCTGAATCTTGCCAAGATGCTGAACAGTGCCGAGGCACGTCGTGCGTTTCGGACGGCCTTCGCCGACCGCGGGCTGGACGTGATCTCCCTCAACGCCAACGGCAACCCGCTGCACCCGACCGATCCGGCGCAAGGCGCGTGCCTGCGCGACACGATCCGGCTGGCGGGCGAAATGGGCATCAAGACGGTCTGCACGATGTCGGGCCTGCCAGCTGGCCGCGACGGCGATCTCATGCCGAACTGGGTGGTTTCCTCCTGGCCGCCCGAGACGCAGACCATGCTGCGCTACCAGTGGGAGGAAAAGCTCCTGCCGTTCTGGACCGAGATCGCCGCTCTGGCAAAATCCTGCGGCGTCGAGAGGATCGCGCTCGAGTTGCACGGCAACCAATGCGTCTACAACGTCCCGTCGCTTTTGAGGCTGCGGTCCATGATCGGCCCGGTGGTGGGCGCGAACCTTGACCCCAGCCACCTGTTCTGGATGGGGGCCGACCCGCTGATCGCCGCCGAGGCGCTTGGTGATGCCGTCTATCACGTCCATGCCAAGGACACGTTCCTGAACGCCCCGGTCCAGGCAACAACCAGCCTTCTTGAAAACGGATCGCTGATGGACATCCAGAAACGCTCGTGGTCCTACATCACTCTCGGTTTCGGACATGGCGAGGAATGGTGGCGGCAGTTCTGCTATCGGCTGAAGATGGGCGGGTATGACGGTTGGCTGTCGGTCGAGCATGAGGATGTGATGCTCAACAGCCTCGAGGGTCTGGAAAAGTCGGTCGCGCTGCTGCAGAGCGTCATGCCGAAAGCCGCGGCCGATTACGCGCCGCAGGCGATCTGATCGGGCAGAACATCGAAGACTCTGCCCTTCGGTGATCGGACACGCGACTGACCGTCTCACATCCTACAAGCAAGGCTTTTTCGGCCCAAAGCCGTTGGAGAAGTTGCTTCCGGTATCCCGGCTGAAAAACCGGTGAAAATCCGCTGCGTCTTTCCGACATCGGTCGCTTGCCTGTCATCGGAACGGTCTGAGCCTCAGGGCATCACACGCTGTGTCTGAGCGTCGACTGCGAGGTGTTCAGGCGCGCTGCCCTGCGGGCGAAGCTGCGGCGCACTGCCCGCAAAGGCGGAGATCATTGTGCGTCGCCGTGCGGCACATGACCGGGGCGTCATGTGCCTCGACTCGGCCAAAGTTTGGCACATGCGTCCGTGAAAGTGTTTCGGAACGCTTCTTTCAAAACTGTGCATTTGGTCAATGCTTGTGCGCTGTCAGGCACTTGTCGGAAGCCGGCCCATGTCCCTCTTGCTCCGCCACAGGTGTGAAAGGTGAATTTCGCCGCCATCGGCTTTGCCACCTCGCGGCGGGCGGGATAGGTGCCGGTGCGTGCGGCGGATGGGTCCAGCTTGCGCGCTCAGCGCGCGGCCCAGGCCCTGGCGATGTAGCTGGACGTCATCAGATCAAGATGCGCGCCACCACCGTTCTTGGCAATGGTGATCTCATCGTCGGAGCGGCGGGTGAAGAGTGCGGACTCATCGTAGAAATCGGCGATGATGTCGGCCTCGGTGATCGCACCCGAGGCGATCGGATCCATCAGTTCGCCGATGTGGTGGATCGTGGTCTTCCGGCTGTCGACGAAGACCCGTGCACGCGCCATCGCGGTGTCGTCGACCTCGCGCATGCCGGGCTTGTAGGCACCGATCAGGTCGATGTGCTGGCCGGGTTGCAGCCAGTCGCCCCTGATCAGGGGGGCCGTCGCCATGGTGGCCGAGCAGATCACGTCGGCCTGCCGCACTGCCGCCTCCAGATCGTCAGCCACGGGCAGGCCCATGGCTTCGGCGCTTTGGCGGGTGCGGCTCCAGACGGTGAAGCGGGCATCCGGGAACATCGAGGAGTAGGCCTCGACCATGCTGCGCGCCACTGCACCTGCGCCGACGAGGAGGAACCTGGTCGCATCCTTGCGCGCCAGCCGCGAGGCGGAAAGGAGACTGTCGCCTGCGGTCTTCCACTTGGTGACAAGGTGGAAGTCGACCAGCGCCGAAAGATCCCCGGTCACATCGTCGAACAGGCTGACGACGCCATGGATCGATGGCAGGCCCCTGGCGGCATTGCCCGGGAAGATCGTCGCCGCCTTGACCAGCGCACCGAGCCCGTCGATCCACGCCCCACGGTTCAGGATCGTGTCGCCGTCGCGATAGAGAAACATGTCCTTGATGTCCGACAGCGGCAGCTTGTGCCCGGCTTCCAACGCCTGCAAGAGGCCTTGCCAGGTCAGAAGCGCCTCGGCTTGCTTGGGGACGATCAGGGTCACAGGCCTGCCTCTTCGGTGGTTAGAAGTCCCTCGGCGACCAGGCGTGCGGCCCAGCCTTGCCAGCTTTCGAACTGATGCGTGCGCCAGCCCCGGCGCGCGGCGGCGGTGACGTTTTCCGCCCTGTCGTCGGCAAAGACAAGACGGTCGGGCCGGATGCCGCAATCTTCCTCGACCACCTGATAGATGCGCGGATCGGGCTTCGAGACCCGCAGGCGGCCCGAGACATATTCGCGGTCGAACTCACCCAGGAAGTCGAGCATCTCCCGCGCTTCCTCATAAGCATTGCTGCCGAAATTGGTCAGGCAGAAGACTGGCACGCCCCTGGCCCGCAGCGCGCGCAGCAGGGCGATGGAGCCTTCGATCCGGGGGCTGGCAAGCTCGATCCAGCGGTCATACCACATGCGGATCTCAAGGGCCCAGTCCGCGTGGCGGTCGGCCCAGCCGTAGATCGTCTCGCGAAACAGCGCCCCGTCATCGACCAGCGCGTTCATCGCGTGCAGGTCCACGGCGGCAAAGAGCGCCCGACGCCGGTCCTCGCCGATCACCCGATCGTAAAAGGCTTCGGGCTGCCAGCGGGTCAGCACATTGCCGATGTCGAAGATCACTGCCTCAGGCTGCATCGCTTTCCCGTCTGCGGACCGTTTCACGCCAGATCACATAAAGGCCGGACCCGCAGATCAGCGCAATCCCCACCCAGGAGACCGCGTCGGGAAAGGTGCCGAAGACCAGAAGGCCCCACAGGATCGCCATGGGCATTCCGACATATTCAAACGGCGCGATCAGCCCCGCTTCGGTGGTGCGGTAGGCCTGGGTCACCATCATCCCGCCGATCCCGACCGACAGCCCGGTCGCCAGAAAGATCGGCCAGTCGGCCACGGGCGGCCAGATCCAGGGCCGGAAGAGGAAGGCCCAGATGCCGTCCGCGGTCGCGTGGTGGCCGTCTCCGACCCACAGGCCCATGCCAAGGCTGACGAGGACGAAGCCGAGCTGGACGTAGAAGGACAGGGTCATCGCGCTTTCGGTGCCGCCCATGTGGCGGGCCAAAAGGTTGCCGGAGGCGTAAAGCACGGCCGAGATCAGGACAAGGATCGCGGCGGGCTGGATCACCCCGGCCCCGGGGCGCAGCATCACAATGACACCGAGCATGCCGATGATGACCGCAGCCCAGCGCCGGGGGCCGACACTTTCGCCCAGGAACAGGATGGAAAGCAGGGTGATGACGATGGGGCTGACATAGGCAACGGCCACGGCATCGGCGAGGTCGAGGACGGCAAGGCCGGTGAAATAGGTCACGTTCGACAGCATGACGATGCCGACGCGCAGAAGATGGGTGACGGGTCGCTGCGTGGCGATTTGCGACCAGCCCCTCTCGGACCAGTGGATGACCGCGAAGATGAAGGCCATGGCGACAATGGCGCGGATCAGGATGACCTGGTGCAGCGCATAGCCGCCGGACAGGAACTTGATCGAGACGTCGTTGACCGAAAAGATCAGTGTGCCACCGATGGCGAAGAGGATGCCGGTCAGGGCGGGGGAACGGGCCATGGCCGCAGATGATCCGGGGCATCCGGTTCCGTCTGTCCTGCCCGCGACATCCCTTGGCGCAGGCAGGCGAGGGCTTTGGATCGCGCCGGGTCCTCAGGGCGTTGTGGTGGCCGCATTCGCCGCGGCGGCGGTCAGCTCGTCGACCTTGGCCTGCAGTGCCGCCGCCTGTTCGGACAGGGCCGCCTTATCGGCCTCGAGCGCCGTGATCGTTTCGGTCAGGCGCTTGCTTTCCGCCCCGGCGGCTTCGGCGGCCCAGGCCATCTCGGCTTCAAGCGCGGAAACCTTGTCCGCCAGCGCGGCCCGCTCGGCCTCGACCGCCGCTGTCGCGTCAAGGGATGTCGAAACCTTTGCCTCCAGGTCGGCGGCCAGCTTGTCCATCTGCCCCTTAAGCGTTTCCAGCTGCCCGGCCAGCGCGGCCTTTTCGCCTTCGATGGTGGTGAGGGCGGCCTCTCTTGCGGCCAGTTCCGTCTGAAAACCCGCGACCTTCCGGCTCGACTGGTAGGCGTAGAAGCCAAGAATGGCAAGCGAGGCCACCACGATGGCCAGAAGCAGGTTCTTCATCGGCATGTCCTCCGGTCGGCTTTCCTTGCGCGGCATCCTGACCACAGGACGTGGCGCCGCACAAGCCATTTGGCGGTGTGACAGCGGTCGGTCGAGAACGTTGAAGGCCAGGGCCGAAGCGGAAACCGGCCTTCGCAAGCTGTTGGATTCATTGCGGAGGCAACAGTGTACACGCGCGACGGGATGGTCAGGCAGGATCCGCGAAGACCTGGACCCAATAGTAGCGCAAGGGCGACCGGTTGCCTTTCAGCGGCCGGTCGTCGGCCTCATAGACCATCGCGATTCCGGTTTCGGACATCCCGCAGTTCAGGATGTTGCGCCGGTGGCCGGCGCTTTGCAGCCATTGCGTCACCACCTCACGCGCGGTTTGCTGCCCCGCCGCAATGTTCTCTGCCGCAGATCGGTAGCTGTAGCCCTGCCGCGCGATGCGGGACGAGAACCGGCTGCCGTCCTTGCCGGCATGGGCGAAGAAGTTCTGTTCCGCCATCGCCCGGGCATGCAACTGCGCCGCGGCGACCAGCTTCGCGTTGACCCGCAGCGGCCCGCAGCCCGCCTTGGCCCGCGCGGCGTTGATCGCCGTCAGGACCGAGTCGGCCGGTCCCGCCGGTGCCGCAGTGCCGCCCGCGATGGCCAGCGCCAGAACGCTAGCCGAGCAGAGCCTGAGCATGGAACGACACATGGTCCTCCATGAAGGTCGCGACGAAGTAATAGCTGTGGTCATAGCCCTTCTGCATCCTGAACGTCCCGCCCTGTCTGCTTGCGGCCAGCGCGTCGGCCAGCGCCTCGGGGCGAAGTTTGTCGAGGAACTGGTCGGCAGTGCCCTGGTCGACCAGAATCGGCCCGTCAAACCCGCGGCGGCGCATGAGCAAAGTGGCATCATGCGCCGCCCAGGACGACTCGTCGCGTCCGAGATAGGCAGAAAACTGCGGACGACCCCAGTCGCTGACCGTCGGATTGCAGATCGGGGCGAAAGCCGAGACCGAGCGGAACCGGCCCGGAAAGCTCATCGCGATGGTCAGCGCCCCGTGCCCGCCCATCGAATGCCCGGTGATGCCCTGCGCCTCTTCGGCCAGGGGGAAGGCGTTCAAGAGCAGGCGGGGAAGTTCCTCGGTGACGTAGTCCCACATCCGGAAATGCGGAGCCCAGGGTTTCTGCGTGGCGTTGACATAGAAGCCCGCCCCCTGACCCAGCGCGAAGTCGGGGTCGTTCGCGACGCCCTCGCCGCGTGGCGATGTGTCGGGGAAAACGAGCGCGATGCCGGCCTCGGCGGCCCAACGCTGGGCCCCGGCCTTGATCATGGCGTTTTCATGCGTGCAGGTCAGGCCCGACAGGAACCACAGAAGCGGCACCGGCCCGTCCTCGGCCTGCGCCGGCAGGAAAAGGCCGAAGGTCATGTCACAGGCGCAGGCCGCCGAGGCATGGCTGTAGACCCCTTGCACGCCGCCGAACGCCCGGTTTTCCGCGATGGTCTTCAAGAGGTGCCTCCCTGGCTGACAAGGGCGATCGCGATGGTCACGGTCAGGACCGATGCGGCGGTCGACAAGAGAATGGCGCTGGACACCCGCTGCGGCGCGACGCCGTAATGCTGCGCCAGAATGAAGACATTGCCGGCCACCGGCAAGGCCGCGGCCGCGATCATGACGCCCGCCGCATAGCCGCCGATGCCCAGGGCCCAGCAGGCTGCGGCCACCGCGAGGGGATGCAGGACCAGTTTGGACAGCGACAGCCAGGCGGCGACTTCGATCCGTTCGGCGGACCGCCCGGCCAACGAGGCTCCGATCGCGAAGAGGGCGCAGGGGGTGGCGGCCGCACCGAGCAGTGTCAGGAATTCGTTGATCGGGCCCGGCAAGGCAAGGCCCGTCGCCCCCCAGAGGATGCCGAGGACGACCGATACGATCATCGGATTCCTCGCCAGGCCGACGGCCAGGATGCCAAAGGTCCGGGGGCTGACACGCCCCGCGCGCAGACCGGTGATCGCCATGGTCAGAATTGAGGAAAAGACGATCAGGTCGACGGCAAGGACCAGCAGCACCAGCCCGACCGCCTGCGGGCCAAGCAGCAGGGACAGCATCGGGATGCCAAGGAACCCCACGTTGCCGATGACGCCGGTATGCGCCTCGAACACCGCCTCTTCCAGACTGGTGCCGCGCACCGCCGCGACACCCGCAACGATCAGCCAGATCGCGGCGGTGCCCATGAGATAGGCCAGCACGAAGGGCCAGTTGAAGATCGCCGCCACATCCAGATTTGCGGCAAAGCCGAAGAGCATGGCCGACAGAGCGAAATAGAAGACAAAGCGCGTCAGATAGGCCGTGGCGTCTTCGGAAAAGAACCGGGTGCGTCCGGCCAGATACCCGACCGCGATCAGGGCAAAGAACGGCAGCGTCTTCAGGAATATCGCCAGCATGGCCGCGTTGGTGTCACGCAGGCGCGGAAAGGGCAAGACCGCGGGCCGGGAATCGGGCGATGCCAGCCGGTTGCCGTGCCCCGGATTTGCCCCGGACCGGCCATGCCGATCATGGGACGATGTGGCAAAAGCAGGGCAGAGGATTGCGGCGGAACTGTTTCGCATTACCCCGTGTGCAATCCCCCGATCCCCGCGAATCCTACAACTTCCGGCGGAAATGAGGGAAATGGGGACAATATGAACCGTATTCTACACATCCCAAAGTTGATCGATTGTGGCGAAAAAGGAACGTATTGGCTTCACGTTTTGGCCCAACTCATTGGCTAGGACTTGGCGATGCCGACCCTCATGCCGGGGGGACTCGAGGTCGGGGAACGGGAACGGGAATGACGGCTGCCGCGCTGAGGATCGACGAAAGCGACTCAGGATCCAGTTCGGACGAGCTGGCACCCGGCACCCGGTTGCTGTTTGGCCAGTTCGTGATCCAGTCCTTCGTCAACAGCGGCGGTTTCGGCATCGTTTATCTTGCCAAGGATTCGCTTGACCGTCAGGTGGTCATCAAGGAGTGCTTCCCCAGCGCCTATTGCCGCAGGATCGGCACGACAGTCGGCGCGCGGTCTCGGGCCCAGCAGGACGACTTCCGCGCCGCCGTGCGGCACTTCGTGCAGGAAGCCGTGACCCTGTCGCAGCTTGATCATCCGAACATCGTGAAGGTGCACCAGGTCTTCGAGTGCAATGAGACCGCCTACATGGCGATGGACTATATCGAGGGTCACGATCTGCTGCAGACCGTCGAAGGCAGTGCGCCGCCGCTGCGCCCGAAGGAAATCATCGCCCATCTGATGTCCATGTTGGACGCCGTGGGGCATGTGCATTCCCAGGGCCTGCTGCACCGCGACATCTCGCCCGACAACATGATCCTGGACCGCGCCAAGGGTCAGCCGGTGCTGATCGATTTCGGGGCCTCGCGCAAGGAAGTGACGCGGAAAAGCCGGGTGGTGTCGGGACTGCGCGTGGTCAAGGACGGCTACTCGCCGCAGGAGTTCTACGTCAGCGGCAGCAAACAGGCCCCCTGCAGCGATCTTTATGCGCTGGCGGCCAGCTTTTATCATCTGATTTCCGGCGAGACGCCGAAAACCTCGCAGGAACGGCTGTCGGCCCTTGCCGGGCGCGAGGACGATCCCTTGCGTCCTCTGGCAGGGCGGTTCCGCGCCTATCCGGCCGGGTTCCTGAAGGCGATCGACAAGGCGATGGCGATCTTCCCGCGCGACCGGCTGCAATCGGTCGACGAATGGCGCGCGATGCTGGGCGAGGCTGCGGGAAAACCGGTCGTAGCGGTGGCGGAAATTCCGGTCGTGCCGGCGTCTGCCGGTCCGGTGGCCGAACCTGTCGTGGCGACCGCCGCGACGGTGCCGGCAAGTCCTGCGCCCGTGGAAACGCCACCCGCCGAACGGATGCCGGGTGCCTTGCAGAACCCCAAGGATGTTCTGGTGACGGCAGCGGCAGCGACGCTTCTGCTTGTCGGACTGTTGTCGCTGCCCGGTCTGTTCCAGCGCGACGGCGCAGAGTCGGTTCGGGCCGGGACGGCCCCAACTTCTGCGGCCCCAACTTCTGCGGCCCAGGCTGCCGCGGCCCCGGCTGCTGCAGCCCGTGAAAGCCTGCCGGTGGTGAACGTGCTGCGCTTGCCGAATGGCATGAGCTTCGAGGCGGTCGACACCGCAACCGGCACGCTGACGGTCGTCGCAGAGGTTCCGGCGGGGGCCGAAACGACCATGCGGGTGGGCGACGTGCTTCTGGTCTATGCTGCTTCGGGCGAGTCGCTTGGAACGGAGACGGCCCTGAGTGACATACTCAAGCGCGAGTATTCGGCTGGTGTCACAACTTACGGTTTTGTCATCCGGCGTGATTCAACTACACTGGACGCAGAGTTCCGGCTGGGGGTTGCCGGGTAGACCCGCGTTCGCGGACATTCTGGACGGGAGAGACTATCGTGAAGTTCCTTCGCTCTATCTTCGGGGAAACCGACGAGGCGGGTCAGGCAGCCGGAACGGTCGAGTCTGGCCCCGATCCGGTCATGGCCGCCCTGGCGGAACTGGAAGTGAAGCGCCTGCGTCAGGCGCTGGCCGCCGCTGCCCCGGCCCCGGCACCCCAACCGGAACCGCAGCCCGAGGCCGACGTCCAGGTTGCCCGCCCAAGCCGCGTGGTGAAGGCGAAGGCACCGCTGCCCGAAGGTGTCGCTCCTGCCGCGCGCAGCATCTGGGACATCGAGGACGAAACCCCGGTGGCGGCAGCCAGCCGGGGCTTTGGCGAAGCGGCCCCAGGCACGGCGCCCCGCCGACCGACGCGCACCAAGACCCGGGTTCTGGGGTTCGAGGCGCAGCCCGCTGCGGTCGTCCCCCTGTTCGACGGAGCCGAGGGCCTGCCGATCGCCGCGGGCGCTCCGACGGGCAGCAAGGCCTATGTGATGTTCCCGGCGGGCTGGCTGATCGTCAAGGACGGTCCCGGCAGGGGGGCTTGCTTTGCCCTGTCGCAGGGCGTGTCGCAGATCGGGCGCGGCGCGGATCAGACGGTCTCGCTGGACTATGGCGACATGGCGATCTCGCGCCAGAACCATGCCGCTATCGCCTATGACGCGACCTCGCATGAGTTCCACGTCGGCCATGGGGGCAAATCGAACCTGGTGCGGGTGAACGGCCATCCGCTGCTGTCGACCGAAACTGCACGCGACGGCGACGAGATCCAGATCGGCGAGACCACGCTGATCCTGAAGGTGCTCTGCACGCCCGAGTTCAACTGGTCCTCCTACGAGGCGGAAGGAGACGGGCATGATATGGCGATCGCGTGAACCCCGCTACGACGTCGCCTCCGGCATCAGTCAGGGTGCCCGCAACTATCAGGAAGATGCGATCGCCGCAGACTTCCCGGTCGGGTCCGAGGCGGGCTTTGTCGTCCTTGCCGATGGCATGGGCGGACATGCGGCGGGCGATGTCGCCTCCAAGATCGTCCTGACCGAGGTCTTTTCCGAGCTGAAGTTCCACTTTGCGGATGTCGAGGCCTTCGAGCGCCAAGCGCCGGAAATTCTGCGCAAAGTGGCCGAATTCGCCAACGAGACGCTGCGCGACCATGCGGCGCGTCACCCGGAAACCGAAGGCATGGGCGCGACGCTGGTGGTCCCGGCCCTGGTGGAAAACCGGCTCTGGTGGATTTCGGTCGGCGATTCGCCACTGTTTCTGTATCGCAACGGGCTTCTGACCCAGGTGAATGAAGATCATTCCATGGGGCCGCAGATCGACTTCATGGTGCAGTCGGGCCTGCTGGACGCCAGGTTTGCCGCCGATCATCCGGACCGCAACTGCCTGATGTCGGTGCTGATGGGCGCGCAGATTGCAAAGATCGACTGCCCGACGCGCCCGCTTGAGCTGCAGGCCGGCGACATTGTCGTCTGTGCCTCGGACGGGGTGCAGTTCCTGAGCAATGCGCAGATCACGAAGATCCTCGGCAAATACCGCAAGTCGCGGTCGACCGAAATTGCCGAGCGGCTGCTGGACGAGATCTACAAGCTGAACGATCCCGATCAGGACAACATCAGCTTCACGATCATCAAGGTGAACGACGCCTCGGTGCGACCCAGGCAGCCGCGTCCGCCCCGGGCATCGGTCGCGGTTGCGCGCCCTCGGGGGCTGACGACCGTGGTCGCCGAGCCCGATCCCCTGCCGGCCCCGCCCGACGGGGTGGCTCCGGTCTTCGAGCCGGAAGAAGCGGCGGCGATGGTGGCCCTGCCGATGGCGGAGGTGGTTGAGATCGAAACCGCTCTGCGGGATGCGGCGAACGATGCGGAAGAGGATCTTGCGAAACAGCGGGTCGTCGTCGTGCCGCGCCGGTTTGTGGCGCTCGCCTGACGTTGCGGCGCGCGGTCAGGGTTGGTGATTGGCCCCCGATGGCACGGTTCCCGCCGCGGCGATGCAGGCGGCGATCACCGATTTCGGCACCGCGCGGCTGGACTAGTCGCGCACCGAGTGCCGCCGTTTCATGAACGCCAGAAAGCGCAGGGCGGCGGCTTCTGCTTCGGTTTCGTCCAGTTGAACCCGGTCAGGCAACGGCAGCGCCTGATAGCTCGCCTCGCCCTTGCGATACATCACCCGCCCCCGATCAGCACCCCGGCGGCAAAGACCAAGGCACCGCCAACGACGACCTGCAACGCTGCGCGCAGGAAAGGCGTCTCCATATAGCGGTTCTGGATCCAGGCAATGGCCCACAATTCGACAAAGACCACGATCATCGCAAGGGTCGTGGCGGTCCAAAAATCCGGGATCAGATACGGAAGCGCATGGCCAAGGCCGCCGATGGTGGTCATGATCCCCGACGCGAAGCCCCGCTTCAGGGGCGAGCCGCGTCCCGACAGCACCCCGTCGTCATGCGCGGCCTCGGTGAAGCCCATCGAGATCCCGGCGCCGACCGAGGCGGCCGCGCCGACCAGGAAGGTCGTCCAGGTGTTCTGCGTGGCGAAGGCCGTCGCAAAGATCGGCGCCAGGGTCGAAACCGAGCCGTCCATCAGTCCGGCGAGACCAGGCTGCACCCAGGTCAGGATGAACTGGCGCTTGGCGGTCCGGTCCTCTTCCTCGCGCGCATCTTGCGGCAGATGGGTGCTTTCCAGCCGCTGCGCATGGCGCTCGTGCCCGGCCTCGGCCGCCGCAAGGTCGCCCAGGAGCTTGCGGGTCGCGGCGTCCTGGGTGCGGGCTGCTGCCCTGACGTAGAAATCATGCGCCACCTTTTCCATCGTCGCGGCTTCGCCCCGCATCGCGTCCAGCGTCAGGGATTGCGACAGCCAGACCGGGCGGCGCGCATAAAAGCCCGCGACATGTTCGCGCCGGATCAGCGGGATCACCTCGCCGAAGCGCATGCGGTGCAACTCGATCAGGCGCTGGCGGTGGCGGTCCTCTTCCGCCGCCATCCCGTCGAAGACCGCTGCCGAGGCCGGATAGTCCTTGCGCAACCGTTCGGCAAAGCTGCGGTAGATGCGGGCGTCGTCCTCTTCCGAGGAAATCGCCAACGCCAGGACATCCTGGTCGGACAGGTCGGCAAAGCGGCGACGGAACGTCAGGGAGGACAGCACGGCAGGCACCTTCTTCTGGAACCATTCTAATCTAGCCGCTCCGGAAGCATGCGCAATACGATAGTCCGAACCGCGCAAGATGGCTTGCCTGTCACGCGCGTTGACGATCGACAACCCCGATCTTGCGGCGAAACAGGTCGCGCGGCCCTGCACGGCGAGGGGCCACGAAAGGCTGAGCTTCGGCATGGCCGCGACGATCACGCAAGCACTTTCCCGCCGCACCAGGCATGGCGCAGCGGGGCTGTTCCGGCTGCGCTGCGGGCTACCGGACGGAGACCGGATTCCTGGCACGAGGAATTCGGGTCACCCGTTCTCGCGCAGGATCGTGCCGGCGAGGTAGAGCGAGCCGCAGATCAGCACGCGCGCCGCGGGGGATTCTGCCGCAATCCCGGCCAGCGCCTCGGCGACCGAGCCTGCGGTCCCCGCATCCATCCCGGCCCGACGGGCAGCGTCCCGAGTCACTTCGGCGGGCAGGGTGTTCTTCTCGCCCGGGATCGACACGGCATGCAGCCGCGTGACGTGCGGGGCAAGCGGCACCATGTAGCCGGTCACGTCCTTGGTGTTCAGCATGCCGCAGATCAGATGCGTCTCGCGTTTCGGCATCCGGGCGAGCGTCGCTGCCACCGCCTCGCCCCCAGCCGGGTTGTGCCCGCCGTCCAGCCACAGCTCGACCCTTGGTGCCGCGTCCACCAGCGGGCCCTGCCGCAGGCGCTGCATCCGGGCGGGCCAGAAGGCCTGGGTCGCGGCCGCTTCGCAGGCGCTTTCGTCGCGCCCGAGCTGGCGCAGGGCGGCAATCGCGGCCCCGGCATTCTGCACCTGGTGCGGTCCCGGCAGGTTCGGCAGCGGCAGGTCAAGAAGCCCGGCCTCGTCCTGATAGACCAGCCGCCCGCGGTCTTCCGCGACATGCCAGTGCTGCCCGAAGGCAAGGAGCGGCGCGCCCATCCGGGCTGCCCTGGCCTCGATCACCGCAAGACCCTCATCCGTCTGGGGGCCGACGATCACCGGCACGCCGCGCTTGATGATCCCGGCCTTTTCCCCGGCAATCGCCGCAACCGTGTCACCGAGGAATGCCTGATGATCCAGGCTGACGGGGGTGATGATCGTCAGGCGGGGCTTTTCGACCACGTTGGTCGCATCGAGCCTGCCACCGAGGCCGACCTCCAGAAGCGTCCAGTCGGCAGGCGTGCGGGCAAAGCCGAGAAAGGCGGCGCAGGTGGTGATCTCGAAGAAGGTGATCTCGTCCGGTCCGTTCGCCCGCACGCATTCATCGAGAAGCGCCGTCAGCGCCGCCTCGCTGATCAGCTCTCCGGCCAGCCGGATGCGTTCGTGAAACCGCGCGAGATGCGGCGAGGTATAGGCGTGGACCCTGTCACCCGCCGCTTCCAGCCCGGCGCGGATCATGGCCTGGGTCGAGCCCTTGCCGTTCGTCCCGGCGATGTGGATCACCGGGGGCAGGCGGCGTTCGGGGTTGCCCAGGGTCGCCAGCAGGCGTTCGACACGAGCCAGCGTCAGGTCGATGACCTTCGGGTGCAGCGTCATCATCCGTTCCAGGATGACGTCGGAACCCTGCGCCATGGATCAGGTGCCCGCTTCGGCCTTGGACTCGACCGGGGCCGGCAGGTCACCCTTGATCGCCGGGGGCTGGCCGGTCAGAAGGCGCACCAGCGTGACCAGTTCGTCCTTCATCGCCTTGCGGTGGACAACGCGGTCCAGCATGCCGTGGTCCAGAAGGTATTCGGCGCGCTGAAAGCCCTCGGGCAGCTTCTCGCGGATGGTCTGCTCGATCACCCGTGCCCCGGCAAAGCCGATCTGGGCGTTCGGTTCGGCAATCTGCACGTCGCCCAGCATCGCATAGCTGGCGGTGACGCCACCGGTCGTCGGATGGGTCAGGACAACGACATAGGGCAGGCGCGCCTCTTTCAGCAGCTGGACGGCGACTGTGGTGCGCGGCATCTGCATCAGGCTGAGCATTCCCTCCTGCATCCGCGCGCCACCCGAGGCCGAGAACAGCACCAGCGGGCGCTTCAGCTTAACCGCGCGTTCGGCAGCCGCGATGATCGCGTTGCCGACATACATGCCCATCGATCCGGCCATGAAGCTGAAGTCCTGCGCGGCGGCGACGATCGGCGTGCGGTTGATCTCGCCTTCTGCAACCAGCATGGCGTCCTTTTCGCCGCTGGCCTTCTGGGCTGCCTTGATCCGGTCGGTGTATTTCTTCTGGTCGCGGAATTGCAGCGGGTCGACCACGGGCTCGGGCACCTTCACTTCGGTGAAGATCCCGCCGTCGAACAGCGCCTCGAACCGTTCGCGCGGGCTGATCGCCATGTGATGATCGCAGGTGCCACAGACGTTCTGGTTGGCCGCAAGTTCCCGGTGGAACAGCATGGTTCCGCATTCGGGGCATTTCGTCCAGAGATTCTCGGGCACCTCGCGGCGGGAAAACAGCGAGTTGATCTTCGGGCGGACGTAGTTGGTGATCCAGTTCATGCGCTGCCTGCTGCCCCTTCGGTCAGCTTCCCGAGATAAGGCCCGGCGGGCGGAAATGCAATCTGCCCCTGCCCGCCATCGGCGGCGAAACTTCGGCGCCGGCCTTGCGTAGCTCTGGGGCAGAAGCCGGAGGAATGCCATGCCAGATGGTCCGTTGATATACCGCCAGCGCCTGCTTACCCGGATCACCCATTGGGTCTGGGCCATCAGCCTGTTCTTCCTGATGTTGACCGGCCTGCAGATCTTCAACGCCTTCCCAAGCCTGCAGTTGGGCAAGGAATCGGGCTTCGGCTACGACAACGCGATCCTGAAAATCGGAGCGGTCGAGGTCGATGGCGGGCTGCGGGGTGTCACCAGGATCTTCGGGGTCGAGTTCGACACCACCGGCATGTTGGGCGTCTCTGGTGGCGAGGCCAGGGCCTTCCCCGAAGCCCTGACAATCCCGTCGAAAACCAGCCTCGCCACGGGACGGGTGATCCACTTCTTCTTCGCCTGGGTGCTGGTGTTGGCGCTTGGCCTGTGGCTGGTGGCGTCGGCCGTCAACGGGCATCTTGGCCAGCTGATCCCGACCGTGGCCGACCTGCGCGCTCTGCCCCGTGACATTGCCGACCACGCCCGGCTGCGGTTGCACCGCAGCGGCGAGTATTCGGTGCTGCAAAAGCTCGCCTACGCCTCGGTCCTGTTCGTGGCCCTGCCGCTGATGATCCTGACCGGCCTTTCCATGTCGCCGGGAGTCAACGCCGCCGCGCCCTGGCTTCTGGACCTGTTCCAGGGCAGACAGACCGCCCGGACGATCCATTTCCTGACCATGCTGGCACTGCTTGGCTTCTTCGCCGTCCATATGGCGATGATCCTTCTGGCCGGCCCAGTGAACGAGATGCGGTCGATCCTGACCGGCTGGTATCGCACCGGTGGAGACGACCATGCTTGACCGTCGCACCCTCCTTCTCGGCGGGGCCGCACTGGCGTTGTCCGGCTGCAAGATCTTTGACAGCGCGACCGAGAGGGACAGCCGGTTGCGGGCTGTGTTCGCCAGCCAGGAGGGTCTGACGAAATTCGCGCAGCGGGCGATGATCGGCGACCGCCTTGCCCCGGAGTTCACCGAGGCCGACATCCGCCAGGGAATGCGCCCGAACGGCTCGGTCGACCCCGCCAGCGCCGACTATCGCCGGATGGCGAACACCGGCTTCGCCGATTACCGCCTGACCGTAACCGGTATGGTCGAGACGCCCGTCAGCCTGTCGCTGGCGGAGCTGACCGCGATGCCGTCGCGCACCCAGATCACCCGGCTCGACTGCGTGGAAGGGTGGAGCTGCATCGCAAAATGGCGGGGCGTGCCTTTGGGCAGTGTCTTGACCCTCGCCAAGCCGAAACTGACTGCCCGCTATGCGGTCTTCCACTGTTTCGATGCCAGAGAAAGGAGCCTGTCGGGCGAGGTCTTCTACTATGAAAGCATCGACCTGATCGACGCCTATCATCCCCAGACGATCCTCGCCTATGCGATGAACGGTGCGCCCCTGCCGGTGGCGAACGGCGCGCCGCTGCGGCTGCGCGTCGAACGGCAGCTTGGCTACAAGATGGCGAAATATGTCCACACGATCGACCTGGTGGAAAGCTTTGCGGACATAGGCCTGGGCAAGGGCAGCTACTGGGCCGACCGCGGCTATGAGTGGTACGCGGGGATCTAGCCGGACCGCTCGTCGTGGACTTCGTCTCGCCCCGCTGCGGTGCCCCAGTTCCGACGAGAAGACGAAGTCGCACGCGGAGGCGCCCCGAAGGATCACCCCCAGGTCGGGTGGAACCTGCCCGCCGGAGAGGCGGTGAAGATCTCGCAGCCCGTGGCGGTGACGCCGACCGAATGCTCGAACTGCGCCGAAAGCGACTTGTCGCGGGTCACCGCCGTCCAGTCGTCGGCCAGCACCTTCGTCTCGGGGCGGCCCAGGTTCACCATCGGCTCGATGGTGAAGAACATGCCTTCCTCCAGCACCGGACCGGACCCGGGCCGACCGTAGTGCAGCACGTTCGGCGGGGCGTGGAACACTCGGCCCAGCCCGTGACCGCAGAAATCGCGGACGACGGACATCCGTTGCGCTTCGACATAGGCCTGGATCGCATGGCCGATGTCGCCGAAGGTGTTGCCCGGTTTCACGGCGGCAATCCCGCGCATCAGGCCTTCGTGGGTGACCTCGATCAGCCGTTCGGATTTGCGGGCCACTGCGCCCGCCACATACATCCGGCTGGTGTCGCCATACCAGCCATCGACGATCACCGTCACGTCGATGTTCAGGATGTCGCCATCCATCAGCACCTTCGGCCCCGGGATGCCATGGCAGACGACATGATTCACGCTGATGCACGAGGCGTGTTTGTAGCCCTTGTAGCCGATCGTGGCCGAGGTCACGTCCCGGCGCCGGATTTCCTCGGTGATGAAATCGTCGATCGCGCCCGTCGTCGCGCCCGGCACGACCAGAGCGGCCACGGCGTCAAGAATTTCGGCTGCAACGCGTCCGGCCGCGCGCATGCCGACGAAGTCCGCATCTTCATAGATCCGAATTCCGTCCTTGGTGATCCTTGCGCGCACGTCGTCCAAGGCTGGTCTCACTGGTTTTCTTGCCCAGCCCCTACATAAGGTCGCGGTGCGGAATTGGCCAGAGGCCGGGGTTTGAAACGCCGGATGCCTTGCTATACCTGTGACGCAGACCAAGGAGGGTGGCGCAAATGACCAATCCGACTGCAGCGATGCTGGTGATCGGCGACGAGATCCTGTCGGGCCGGACGCGTGATTCCAACATGCATTTCCTTGCGGGGGAGCTGACCCGGACCGGCATCACCCTGCGCGAGGTCCGCATCGTCGCCGATCTGCATGCCGACATCGTCGAGGCGGTGCGGGCGCTGTCGGCCCGCCACACCCATCTGTTCACCTCGGGCGGGATCGGCCCCACCCATGACGACATCACGGCAGAGGCCGTCGCCGAGGCCCTGGGTGCGAAGATCAGCCACCGCGCCGATGCGATGGCGCTGCTGCAGGCGCATTACGACCGGTCCGGCCTGCCCTTCAACGAGGCGCGGCAGCGCATGGCGCGCATTCCTGACGGGGCCGCGCTGATCGACAACCCCGTCTCGACCGCGCCGGGCTTTACCCTTCACAACGTGCATGTGATGGCCGGGGTGCCGAAGATTTTCGAAGCGATGGTCGCCAGCGTGCTGCCCAAGCTGACCGGCGGTCCGCCGCTTCTGTCGCAGACCCTGCGCGTCGACCGGGGCGAGGGCGAAATCGCCGTTGTGCCACATCAGCCCGGCTGTCGATGGGCTCCTATCCCTTCATCCAGAACGGCGCGCATGGCACCAATCTGGTGATCCGGGGCACCGATCCGGGGCTCCTGGACCAGGCGATGATGCGGCTGACCCGGCTTTTCGGATGACGCCGGAGCTTTTGGCACAGGTGATGGAGGCAACCTGGCCGCCCCTGCGCCGCTGGCCGCTTGGTCCCTTCACCCTGCGCGACGGGGCAGGAGGCGGCAAGCGGGTGTCAGCGGCCGGCTGTGACGGCGACTTCACCGCGGACGATCTGGCACACGCCGAGGCCGCGATGGCCGAACCCCTGATGCTGATCCGCGCGAGTGACACTGCCCTTGACGCGGCACTGCAGATCCGGGGCTGGCGCCTGGTCGACCCCGTGGTCGCCTATGCCGCGCCGGTGGCCGACCTGGCCAGCGAGCTGCCGCAACTCGCGGCCTTCCCGCACTGGCCACCTCTGGAAATCGCCCGCGCCATCTGGGCCGAGGGTGGCATCGGACCGGCGCGTGTCGCGGTGATGGAGCGGGTCGCCGGGCCGAAGGCCGCAATCCTGTCGCGCAGGGGTGACCGCCCGGCCGGGGTCGCCTTCGTGGCCCGCCTCGGAACCGAGGTGATGGTGCATGCGCTGGAGGTGCGCCCTGACCATCGGCGGCAGGGTGTCGGGGCGACGCTCGTTCATGCCGCGGCAAACTGGGCGGCAGAGCAGGGCGCCGACCGGCTGTCGCTGGTGGTGACCCGGCAGAACACCGCTGCCCGTGCGCTCTATGCTCGCCTTGGCATGGGCGTTGTGGGACAGTATCACTATCGAGCGAAATGATCGCGGAAAGCGACCCTTGTCAGTGCCGAAGGCGATCCATCTGTTCCCCCTCCTGACCCTGCTGGGCACCCCCGTCGTCGGCCTGACGCTGGAGCTTCCGGCGCAAGTCCTGGCCGAGCAGACCCGCAGCGAAGTGCCGGGCAGCTATGCCCTTCCCACGGCGGTTTTCGACGGACGGTCCGTGCCCGCGCGGGTGGTGGAGGGGGCTCTGGACCAGCGGGCCTACCGGCTTGAGGCGCCCGGGCTGACGACGCTGGCCATCCTGTCCCCCTTGCGGGATCAGGTGAAGGCGGCAGGCTTCGACGTGGTCTTCGAATGCGAGGCGCGCCGCTGCGGCGGCTTCGACTTCCGCTTTGGCACCGATGTCATGCCGGAGCCCGACATGTATGTCGATCTGAGCGACTTCCGCTTTCTGTCGGCCGCGCGGGGCGACGAGGCCGTCTCGCTCCTTGTCAGCCGCAGCTCGAGCGCGGCCTATGTGCAGATCACGCGGGTGACCCCGATGTCGGCGCCGGCCACTACCCCGCCGCCGCCGACCGCGATCGAGCTGCCCGACGACCTCGCGGCACCCGCCGCCACTGCCGTGACCGGCCTCGCCGAGGCACTGGACCGGACGGGCAGGGCGGTTCTCGAGGATCTGGTCTTTGCCAGCGGATCGGCGTCACTGGCCAAAGGCGACTATCCCTCGCTTGCCGCCCTTGCCGCATGGCTGCAGGCGAACCCGGACGAAACCATCGCGCTTGTCGGCCACACCGATGCCTCGGGCAGCCTTGCCGCCAATGTCGCACTTTCGGAACGGCGGGCAGAAGCGGTGGCTGAGGCGCTGTTCAGCCTGTATCGGGCCGATCCTGCCAGGGTTCTCGCGAAAGGCATCGGATTTCTCGCACCGCGCGCGACGAACCAGACCGAAGCGGGCCGACAGAAAAACAGGCGGGTCGAAGTGGTTGTCACTTCGACCCGTTGACGGCCCGAGAGGGGGGAAAGGCCGCCAGCCTTGGGAATATCCTCTGGCGCCGCCTACCAGTTGTCCGGCCCCTTGTCGGCATAGCGCCGGGCGAGGAAATCGATGAAGGCCCGCACTTTGGGCTGGGTGAACCGGCCCGGCGGATAGACCGCGTAGATCCCCAGCGTTTCGACCGGCAGGCCGGGAATCGCCTCTTCCACCAGCCGCTGGCGCATTGCGTCGGCATAGAGGAACGAGGGCAGATAAGCGATGCCAAGACCGGATACGGCGGCGTTCAGCAGCG
>NCDY01000145.1 GCA_002280405.1 Rhodobacterales bacterium 32-66-9
ATATCCTGCGCATGTTCGACACTGCCTTCGAACACCTCGTCCCGTCGGACCTGCGCCTCTACCCCGCCGATCTGGCCAGCGAAATCGACGCCTTGAACCCGCGCCTTTACGACGCGCTGAACAATGGCGTGTACAAGGCAGGCTTTGCAGGCACTCAGGAAGCCTATGACGAGGCGGCAGAGGCCGTTTTCGCCATGCTGGACGAGCTGGAGGCCCGCCTGACCGGCAACTACCTGTTCGGGGACCGGCTGACAGAAACCGATATCCGCGCCTTCGTCACGCTGATCCGATTCGACGCGGCCTATCACGGGATTTTCAAGCTGAACCGGAATCGGATCGCCGATTACCCGCGACTGACCGCCTTCATGGCACGAATCCTGCGCTTGCCCGGCGTGGCGGCGACGGTGAACCTCGACCACATCACCCGGGGCTACTACTCGATCAAGGCCTTGAATCCGAATGGCATCCGGCCGACAGGGCCAGCCTATCTGACCCGGCTGGTTTCGGGGATCTGACCCTGCCGCCCCACCCGGCGAAACTTGACTGTTGACAGGTCCGGTTCCTTTGTGACACCGATGTCATGACACCGATGTCACAGCAAGTCACAGCGCGGAGGGGAGGCCACGCATGTCGACGATCTACGATGTCGCCCGTCTGGCCGGGGTTTCGCCCAAGACGGTCAGCCGCGTGTTGAACGCGGACGGCCCCGTCGGCGAAAAGACCCGGCAAGCGGTGGAACGCGCGATGCGGGACCTGGGCTACGTCCGGTCGAACGCCGCCCGGATGATGCGCGCACAGAAATCCGGGATCGTGGGCCTGATCACCGGCGCGATCTCGACCAAGAACCAACCGTCGACCCAGCAGGGCCTGCCCGACCTGCACATCGTGCAGGGGATCCAGCGCGGGCTGGAACCCTCGGGCATGACGGTGATGATCGCCGATACCGGCGGGCGCCAGGACAGGGTTCCGCATCTGATCGACACTTTCCTGTCGCACCGGGTCGAGGGGCTGATCTATGTCGCCGAATATCACCAGCCGGTGAACTTGCCCCCGGTGCCCGAGGACACGCCGCTGGTCCTTGCCAACTGCTATGACGACCGGGGCACGCCTGCGGTCCTGCCCGATGACCGCCGACTGCAAAGCGACCTGGTGCGCCGCCTGATCGCCGCCGGGCATCGGCGGATCGCCATGCTGTCCCTGCGGGTCGACATGGCGGCAGGCCGGTTGCGCCCCCTGGGTTATCGCGACGCGTTGGCCGAGGCAGGGTTGCCCTACGACGCGCGCCTCGTGGCGCATGTCGACTTTGATCAGCCGGAAACCGGGCCGCAGCTTCTGTGGGACACCATCGACCGCATGATGCGGCTGGACGGGCCGCCCACCGTCCTGTGCTGCGGCAACGACCAGATGGCACTGATGGTCTACGGCATCCTGCGCTCGATGGGCCGCATGGTGCCGGACGAGATCGGCGTGGCTGGCTTCGACAACTACCGCGCCATTGCCGAAACGCTCTATCCGCCACTGACAACGGTCGAGCTGCCCTACAACGCGATGGGCGTGCGGGCGGGCGAGCGGCTGTTGCAACTCATTTCCGGCGAGGGCCGGGAAGATCGCAGTCCGACCCTGGTGGCCGGACCGGTGCATTGGCGCGCTTCGGTCAACGAACTGCGCCCCGGGAACGTGGTGACGTTGACAACCCCAAGGGAGGACCTGAAATGAAACTTTTCGGACTTGCGGCATCGGCCGCAATCCTGGGCTGGGCGTCCGTCGCCCAGGCTCAGGAAACGCTGACCATGTGGTATCATGGTGCGGGCAACGAGGTGGAACAGAAGATCGTCAATGGGCTGATCGCCGATTTCAACGGCAGCCAGACCGACTGGAAGGTCGAGCTGCAGAGCTTCCCGCAAGGGGCCTATAACGACTCGGTTGTCGCGGGCGCACTGGCCGGCAACCTGCCGGACATCCTGGACGTGGACGGACCGATCATGCCGAACTGGGCCTGGGCGGGCTATCTGCAGCCGCTGAAGATCGACGAATCCAAGATCGCCACCTTCCTGCCCGGCACCAAGGGCATCTGGAACGGACAGCTTTACTCCATCGGCCTGTGGGATGCCGCCGTCGCGCTGGTGACCCGCCAGTCCACGCTGGACGAGCTTGGGCTGCGCAAGCCGACAGTCGACCAGCCCTGGACCAAGGACGAATTCATGGCGGCGCTGGACGCGGCCAAAGCCAGCGGCAAGTGGGAGTTCGCCTTCGATCCGGGCATGGCCTGGACCGGGGAATGGTATCCCTACGCCTTCTCGCCCTTCCTGCAGTCCTTCGGCGGCGACATTGTCGACCGGACGACCTACAAGACTGCCGAAGGTGCCTTGAACGGCGACGCGGCCATGGCCTTCGGCGCATGGTGGCAGGGCCTCTTCACCGGCGGCTATGCCCAGGCGACGCAGGATCCGGCCGACCGCGACGGGGGCTTTGCGGCGGGCAAATACGCCTTCTCGTGGAACGGCAACTGGGCCGCCCTGGGTGCGCTTTCCGCCTTCCCGGATACCGTTTTCCTGCCCGCGCCCGACTTTGGCAACGGCCCGAAGATCGGCGCTGCCAGCTGGCAGTTCGGAGTCTCGGCCACATCGAAGAACCCGGCAGGGGCTGCGGCCTTCATCGAATTCGCGCTGCAGGACAAATATCTGGCCGCGTTCTCGAACGGCATCGGTCTGATCCCGGCAACACCGTCGGCCGCCGCGATGGTCGACAACTACAAGGCAGGCGGCCCGCTGGCGGTCTTTGTGGACTACTCGGCCAGGACCGCGCTCGTCCGTCCGGTGACACCGGGCTATGTGGTGCAGGCCAAGGTCTTCGAGAAGGCACTGGCAGACATCGCCAACGGGGCTGACGTGGCGGCAACGCTGGACGCGGCGACGGATGAAATCAACGCCGACATCGAAAAGAACGGCGGCTACGGCCACTGAGTGGCCGGACGGCCCCGGCCATCGGCAGGGGCCGGGTTCTCCCCAGAACCCTGGCTGGCGCGGGCGACCCCGCCAGCCCCCTTTCCCCCTTCACGCGACGAGGCGACACCATGGCGTCGAAGTTCACCGTGTCCAACCGGACGGGCTGGCTTATGGCAGGCCCGGCGGTCCTGCTGATCGCCGGGTTCGTGATCCTGCCGTTTCTTCTGGCCATTGCGCTGTCGTTCACCAATCAGCGTCTGGTATCACCCAACCCCACCGAATTCGTCGGGCTGGCCAACTATCGCCAGTTGCTAGGCGTCGCGACCCTGACGCTTGACCCGCTGCGCGATGACGCGGGCGCGGTGGTGGTGAAGGATGGCGCACCGGAATACCCCTCGCTGCGCAGCCTGACACGCAACAATCCCGACCGCCCCGACCTTGCCGGGATGCGCGAATGGTTCAGCTTTTCCCTCGGCGGAGAGAGCCGCACCTATGTCCTGGCGCGCGATGTCGTGTTCATGAAGGCCATCGTGAACACCTTCATCTTCGTTCTGGTCGTCGCCCCGGTGCAGGCGGGCCTTGCCCTGGGCCTGGCGCTTCTGATCAACCAGCGCCTGCGCGGGATCAACGTCTTCCGGGCGATCTATTTCATGCCCGTGGTCGTCTCCATCGTCGTGGTCTCGCTTCTCTGGCGCCTGATCTATGACGGGGACTCGGGCCTTCTGAACAACCTTCTGGGTGCGATCAGCTTCGGCCTGATTCCTCCGGTGGACTGGCTTGGCAACCCCTCGACCGCGCTGGGGTCGATCATCGCCATGTCGATCTGGCAGGCGGTGGGCTTTCACATGGTGATCTGGCTTTCGGGCCTGCAGACCATCAGTCCCACCCTGTATGAGGCCGCCGCCATCGAGGGCGCGTCGAAGTGGCAGGTGTTCCGCTACATCACCTGGCCGGGCCTGCGGAACACCGCCGTCCTGATCCTGATCGTCATCACCATGCAGGCCTTCGGCCTTTTCGCGCAGATCGACGTGATGACGAACGGCGGGCCTCTGGACAGCACCCAGACCATCGTCTTCCAGGCCATCGAGCGCGGCTACGGCAAGCAGGACATTTCCGGCGGGTCGGCGATTTCGGTGATCCTGTTCGTGATCGTGCTGTCGATTTCCCTGATGCAACGCTGGCTGACGCGGGAGAAAACCTGATGGCCATGATCGCTGCCGACAACCGCGGCCTGCGCCTTGCGACCCGATATGCGGTCCTCGTGCTGATCGCCGTGATCTTCGTCTTCCCGCTGGTCTTCATGGTGATGTCCAGCTTCAAGCCCGACCAGCAACTGTTGCAGGATGCCAGCAACCTGCGGGCCTTCCTGCCGGTGGGCGACATCAGCCTGCAGAACTATACCGCCGCCTTCCAGCGCGCGCCGGTTGCGACCTTCGTCTTCAACTCGGTCTTCGTGACCGGGGTGACGGTGATCCTGTCGCTTCTGTTGTGCTCGGCAGCCGGGTTCGCTTTCGTCTTCGTGAACTGGAAGGGACGCGGGGTCCTCCTGTCGCTTCTCCTTGCGACGCTGATCGTCCCGTTCGAGACCATCGCGATCCCGCTTCTCTTGCTGGCGTCAAAGCTGCCCTGGATCGGCCTTGACGGTCTGACCTGGGGCTGGCTGAACAGCTATCGTGTCCAGATCGTCCCGTTCATCGCGGACGGCCTGACGGTCTTCCTGTTCGTCCAGTATTTCAAGGACCTGCCGGGCGAGCTGATCGAGGCCGCGCGGGTCGAGGGTGCAAGCTGGTTCCAGATCTACCGGCGGATCGTGATGCCCTTGTCCGGCCCGATCCTGGCCACGGCGGCGATCCTGAAGTTCCTGGTGATGTACAACCAGTATCTCTGGCCGCTGATGGTCACGCAGGAGGAAGGCTATCGCCCGGTCATGGTGGGCCTGCAGTATTTCTTCCAGCTCAACGTCGCCTGGGGCGAGGTCATGGCTTACCTGAGCATGATCACGGTCCCCGTCCTCGCCTTCTACCTTTACCTGCAGAAAGCCTTCATCGCGTCGATCGCCTCGACCGGCGTGAAGGGCTGAGGAGTCCGATATGTCGTTCAAGCACAAAGACCTCTGGTTCTGGGATAGCTGGTATGTCCAGGACGGCGACACCTGGCACGGCTATTTCCTGCAAGCGCCGAAGTCGCTGATCGACCCTGACGCCCGCCACCTGAACGCGACCCAGCGCCATGCGGTGTCTACGGACCTGGTGACCTGGACAGACATGGGCACGACGTTCGAGCCGCACAGGGGCGGGGCCGCCTGGGATGACAGCACGACCTGGACCGGGTCGGTGGTCAGGGGCGACGATGGGCTATGGCATCTGTTCTATACCGGCACGACCTTGGCCGAAGACTCGCTTTACCAGCGGATCGGCCATGCCACCTCGAAGGACCTGCACAACTGGACGCGGGTCGGCGACGGGCTGGCGCTGGACCTGACCGGCCCCAACGCCGACTGCTACGAGAAGGACCACG
>NCDY01000146.1 GCA_002280405.1 Rhodobacterales bacterium 32-66-9
TCCCGGCTCGGACGCGGTGGAACGCGGGGCGCGTGCGAATGCCGGGATCACCTGGACCCGGTATGACCCCGATGGCTGGACGATGGGCGTGACCGTCGGACGGGTGTTTCGCGAAAGCGATCTGGGTCAGTTCGGCCCGGGTTCGGGCCTTGCCGGCGCACGGTCGGACTGGCTGGCGGCGGTGAATTTCACGCTGGCCGATGGTCTGGCGCTGACCGGACGGCTGGTGATGGACGACACTTTCGGCGTGACCAAGGGCGAGGCGCGCGTCACCGTGAACGGAGCGAAGACCGCGGTTGCCACATCCATGATCTGGGCGGTTGCCGACCCTCTGGAGAACCGCCCCAATCCGACGCGGGAGTTCACCGTCGACGCGCGGCGCCGCGTCGCGACGAACTGGACCGCCAAGGTCTCGGGCCGCTACGACTTCGTGTCCGACCGGGGCACCGTGGCTGGCCTCGGCCTAGAGTTCCTGACAGATTGCATGCGGGTCGATGTTTCCCTCTCGCGTCGCTTCACGTCCTCGACTAGTGTGAAGCCGACCACGGATTTTGGTCTGTCGCTGGATCTGGTCGGTTTTGGCGGCGGCGTGACCGGTGGGCCGGCGCGGACCTGTCGGCAATAGGTCTGGCGGGATGGTGGCGGATCGGGGCGGATCGGGGCGACAGGAACGGCGGGCCAAAGACCCGCGTGATTGAGGAAGAGCGACGGAAACGATGGGACTTTCGGTTCTGAAACGGCAGGCGGCAGTGATCGCCCTTGGTCTGGCCCTGACTGCGCCGGTTCTGGCGCAGGATCTGTTCGGTCCCCGGCTTTACGTCAACGACCGGGTGATCACCAACTACGAGATCGGGCAGCGCGCCCTGTTCCTGCGCGTCCTGCGCGCCCCGGGCAACCCCGAGGTCGAGGCTCTGAAGGCGCTGACCGAGGATCGGTTGCGCCAGACCGAGGCCGAACGACTGGGCTTGAAACTGACGGACGAAGAACTCAAGCAGGGCCTTGCCGAATTCGCCTCGCGCGCCAATCTGTCGGTCGACGAATTCGTCGCCGAGCTCGACAAGGCCGGAATTGCGTCGGAAACCTTCCGGGATTTCGTCGCTGCCGGGCTGTTGTGGCGCCAGGCGGTGCGGGCCCGCTTCCTCGGCCAGGTTCCGGTCAGCGAGAACGACGTCGACCGCGCGCTGGAGGCTTCGGTGCGTCCGCGCGCCCTGCAGGTGCTGGCCAGCGAACTGGTCATCCCCGCCCCCGAGGGCCAGGAAGCGGCCGCGATGACGCAGGCGCAAGAGCTCTCCGACAGCCTCGGCAGTGAAGCTGCCTTTGCCGACGCCGCCCGCCAGTATTCGGCTTCGGCAACGGCAGGCTCGGGCGGGCGACTTGACTGGCTGCCGCTCGCGAACCTGCCTGCGGCGATCGGCCAGAAGATCCTCGCGCTGGCCCCGGGCGAAGTTTCCGACCCGATTGCCGTTCCCGGGGCGGTGGTCCTGTTCCTGTTGCGGGATGTGGCGACGGACAAGACCGCCAAGCCGATAGCGGTCAACGTCGAGTGGGCCGAATTCCTGGTTCCCGACGATGCGGCCGAGATCGCAAGGATCCGCGCCGCATCCGACGACTGCAATGACCTTTACGGCCTGGCCAAAGGACTTCCGCAAGACCGGCTGACCGTGACCAAGGGCGGGCTGGAAAGCCTCCCTGGCGACGTGGCGCTGGAACTGGCGCGGCTCGATCCGGGTGAAACCTCGATTGCGCTGACGCGGGGCGGCTTTCGGCGCATGCTGATGCTGTGCGGCCGCGAGCAGGTGCTGGACCCGCAGCCCACGCGCGACCAGATCCGCGAACAGATCACCAACCAGAAACTCGAAGGCTTGGCCGAAGGCTACCTGGAGGAACTCCGCGCCGCCGCCATCATCCGCGAGCCGTGACGGCGCCGATCCTGCTGACCTGCGGCGACCCCGCGGGCATCGGTCCCGAAATCGCGGCAAAGGCCTGGGCGGCAGGCGAAAGGTTCGTCTGGATCGGCGACCCGCGTCACCTGCCCGCCGGCACCGCCTGGCAGGAGGTGAGCGAAGGCCAAGCCCCCGGCAACGGGGCAATGGCGGTCCTCCGCCACGACCTTGCCGGCCCCGCCCGGCCCGGTCGGCCCGATCCGCACAATGCTGCCGGAATCATTGCGGTGATCGAACGGGCAGTCCGGCTGGTCCAGTCCGGCAAAGGTGCCGCCATCTGCACCGCACCGATCAACAAGAAGGCGCTCAAGGACGGTGCCGCCTTCGCCTTCCCCGGCCATACCGAGTTTCTGGCACATCTCGCGGGGGGCAGGCGCGTGGTCATGATGCTGGCCTGTCCAGAGCTGCGCGTCGTGCCCGCGACCATCCACATCCCGCTCGCCGAGGTGCCGGACGCGCTGACCGAGGCAGTGCTGGAGGCCACGATCCGCATCACCCATGCCGGGTTGCGGCGCGATTTCGGGATTGCCAATCCCCGGATCGCCGTGGCCGGCCTGAACCCCCACGCGGGCGAGGGCGGTGCGATGGGGTGGGAGGACGAACGCATGATCCGCCCGCTGATCACGCGGCTGGCCGCCGAAGGGCTGGACATATCCGGTCCCTGGCCCGCCGACACGCTGTTTCATGCCAGGGCGCGGGCGGGCTATGATGCGGCGATCTGCGCCTACCACGATCAGGCGCTGATCCCGATCAAGACCATCGACTTTGCCGGGGGCGTCAACGTGACATTGGGCCTGCCGTTCGTGCGCACCTCGCCGGACCACGGCACCGCCTATGACATCGCGGGCACGGGGCTCGCCGATCCCTCCAGCCTTGTCGCCGCCCTGCGCATGGCGCGGAACATGGTGGCGGCGCGGGCACGCTAGATCGGGAGGATGCTTGATGGAAACATCATCCCGATCTCGATTCCCGGTGGTCGCGTGAGTGACGCGGAAAACCGGATTGCACTTTTCCGCATCACGCTCCAGCGCAGGCTACGCGCCAAGCGCCTTGCCCAGCCGATACAGCCGCGCCCGTTTCAGCAAGCCCTTCAGCGCCACCGGTTGACCCGCGACCGTCTCGGCCCTGGCGCGCACCGCCTCAACGGCTCGCGTCACCGCCTGCGGGTTGCGGGAGTGCATCTCCCAAAGAAATCCGTCCGGATCGCGCCGCACGATGCCTTCCGCGGACAGCACATGGCCCGGAAAATCCTGCGCATTGAACGTGACGATCGCGTCGGCCCCGCTGGCAATCGCCGTGGCAAGGACATGGACGTCATCGGGATCGGGCAGGATCAGCCGCGCTTCGATTTCGGGATGCGCACGCACCAGACCGCGCGGGAATGCAGCGCGCAACAGGGCCGCTTCTCCCGCGGCAAGTGCCGGGGCCGCATCGCCAAGCTTTGCCGTCGCCAGCACCCATTCCCGCAGGATCCGGTCCGAAAACACCGGCTGGTACAGCCCCGCTTCGCCCGTGCGCTGCAGGATCTCCCGCAGGATCGTCGGATACAGGACGCAGGCATCGAGGACGGCCTTCATCCGTCCAGCCGGAAAGCCAGCGCCTTGAGGTAGGACGATTCCGCCAGCTGCGGCAGCACCGGATGATCCGGACCGGCAAAGCCGGTGTGGATGATCTGCGCCCGGCGCCCGCCCCGTCCGATGCCGCGTGCCGACGCGTTGCGGAAAGCCTGCAGGTCCGCCGCGTGCGAACAAGAGCACAGCACCAGATAGCCGCCCGGCGCGACCAGCGGTGCCGCCAGCCGGGCAATCCGCTCATAGGCCCGCAGGCCTGCCGCCAGCGCGGGCTTCGCGGGCGCGAAGGCGGGCGGATCGCAAATCATCAGATCGAACCGGGCACCCTCTGCCCCCAGAGCTTCAAGCACCTCGAACGCATCGCCCTGCCGCGTTGCAAAGCGATCCGCAACACCCGATGCTCTCGCCCCCTGCTCTGCCAGCGCCAGCGCCGGGGCCGAGGCGTCGACGGCAAGCGCGTCGACCGCACCGCTCGCCAAGGCCGCCAGGGCAAATCCCCCGACATGGGCAAACACGTCCAGGACCCGCGCCCCGTTCGCCAGTCGGGCTGCAAAGGCGTGGTTCTCGCGCTGGTCGAAGAACAATCCGGTCTTCTGGCCCCCCAAGAGGTCGGCCATGTAGGTCGCCCCGTTCATCGGCACCCGCACCGGCCCGGTCGGCGCGGACCCATGGACCACTCCCATCTCCTCGGCCAGGCCTTCCAGGCTCCGCGCGCGGCCGCTGCCGTTCTTGATCACGGTCGCGACACCCGTGACCCGGACCAGCGCCGCGACCAGCACCTCCAAAGCCGCTTCGGCCCAGGCGGCGTTGGGCTGCACCACCGCCAGATCGCCGAAACGATCGATCACCACCCCAGGCAACCCGTCCGCTTCGGCATGGATCAGCCTGTAGAAGGGTTGCGGGTATAGCCGGGCCCGGTGTGCCAGGGCCCGGCCAAGACGGGCCTCGAACCAGGCCGCGTCAAGCTCTGCCAGCGGATCGCGATCCAGCACCCGGGCGATGATCCTTGAGTTCACGTTGACGGTGACCAACCCCAGGGGCCGCCGCTCGCCATCCTCCAGCACCGCCAGCGTGCCGGGGTCCAGGGCTTGCGTCCGCCGGTCGGTCACCAGTTCATCGGCATAGACCCAGGGAAACCCGTGCCGGATCGCCCGAGCTTCGGCCTTCGGTTTCATGCGCACGACCGGCCGTCCTGGCCGGAGTTCTTCCGTCATCGTCATGCTGTCCCTGTCCGGTCAAAGCCCGTTCAGGCCCGCATATCCGGTTTCGTGCCAGCCCGGAAGTCCGGGGTCACTGCGACGCGACATCCGTCGTGACCGTCGATGTGACACAGCGATGCTTCGCCTGTCCCTGGGTGTCGGCGACCGGGGCCGATCCATTGACCGGAGTGATCGCGCGGCTTGCAGCGCCACTCTCGACCGGCACGTCGCCGTCCCGCGCCAGGGTTGGGCGACACCACGGCAGATCACACCGCCCCTCCGCGGCACGTCCGCAGGATTACTTGCCGGTCGCCAGCATGTAGGCCGCAGCACGGTTGGGCACGCCGGCCGGCGTCAGTTTGGTCTTCGGGGTCACCGGTGCGGCAAACACCGTTGCCGCAAGGAGGGCACCCGCCATGACCGCAGGAACGAGAATCGAGAGGGTCTTCACTATGATTTCTCCGACAATTACCAACACAAGGACTGGGTGGAAGGATTGTTTGTTGGCTTTTTGTCCTTGAACGGCAAAGATTCAGCCCAGAATCAGGCATTTCCAAGCCGACTGCTGCACTGTTGCCTGCAATGCCGCCCAAACGCCCGGATGGGTGCGAAACCAGTGGCAAAAGGTGATTGTTAGCGCAAACAACTGCTGCTATACCCGCCATACTCCCAATCCCCGAGGATGCCA
>NCDY01000009.1 GCA_002280405.1 Rhodobacterales bacterium 32-66-9
GCAGGCGGTCCTTGCCCGAATTACAGACGCGGGACCGGCTTTCGCATTACAGGCTGCCACCGGAATTCACGGCCTTGGCCGCCTGTTGCCGTGCCCGGGCGCGATCGCAGGCGCAGTCGAGAAACCCGTGTTCGGGACAGGTCACGCACATCTGGATCAGAAGGTCGCGCAGTTTCCGCCGCGCCCGGTGCAGACGCACCGCAAGCGTGCCCTCGGAGATGTTCAGCGACCGGGCGACCTCGTCGCGGGACTGGCCGAGGAGGTCGATGCGACGCAGGAGGTCGCGCGTCCCTGGATCGAGAAGGCCGATGAGGTCGTGCAGGCAGTCGCAGACGACGGCATCGGTCTCGGCGTCCGGCTGGGCGAGGGTCTCGGACAGGTCGGTCCAGGTGTCGGAACCGAGATCCGGCTTTGGCCGTCTGGCGGCGCGGCGGTGATGATCCGCGATCGCGGTCGCAAGCAGGCGGCCAAGCCAGCCCCGGACGCTTGCCACGTCGCGCAGGTCGTCGGCGCGGGTGATCGCGCGCATCGAAAAGTCCTGGAGGACATCCTTGGCATCATCGCTGTTTCCCACGCGACCGATGAGGAACCTGAGGATCCGCTGCTGTCCTTCCAGCAATGCGGCCTCGACAGCCTTGCGCCCTGCGTCGGCACGTCGATCCTTTCCGTGGGATTGCCTGGCCAGAAGATCGGGGAGAGTCTCATCCATTTTTCTCACCATGCCTCGCAGAGCCGGGCTGCATCGCCGCTTCGGGCAGCGGACACCTGACGCCTCAAATCACCGCCCGATGCGCCGACGATTGCAGCATCGCCGTCGCGAGACCCGCCATCCTGGCGTTTGAGGGCGTCCTGAAGCGCGCGGCGCGCCCGAAACGCGCGGACATTCAGCGTGCCGATTTCCAGATTGAGGTCTCTGGCAACAACGTCGCGCGGAATTTCCTGCAAGTAAAGGGCCCGGATCACGCCTGCCTGATCCGGGCGGATGCTCGCCAGGGCTGCCTCGAGCGACTGCGCGGCATCCGCGTCCGAGGCTGCCGCGGTCGGGTCGGGATCGCTGGCCTCGGACAGCAGCTGGCTGTAGACACTGTAGCCAGCCTCGCCCCTCAGCCGCGCGTCCTTGCGGCGGTAGTGGTCGAACAGCGTGTTGCGCAGCACCCGGAAGACCCAGGCGGCGGTGTTTCCGACCGGCTCGCGGGTGCGGGCGGCGCGGATGACCTTGACGGCGAAATCCTGAAACACGTCCTCGGCCACATCGGCGCTGCCGACGCGGCGGCGCAGATAGGCTAGGTAGTGCGCCTTGCGAAAGACCAGCAGCGCGCAGGGGTCCGGCTCAACCGGAAGGGGCTTTGGCAGGTCGTGACGGGACGGGGCGACGTGAAACATGATGAGATCCGTTTTCTGGAACCGACGGAAGGACAACCACCCGATGCAATAGCCCCGCAAGCCGGTGGCCAATGCCTGGACGATTGCCGCGATCAGGCCGTGGGAGAAAACGCCACCGGCGGACGCAGCGGGCGATCCGGCCGATGCTGGAGCTGACCCCCGGCATCGAAGAGGAAGTATAGCGGCCCCGCGTCCCGGACCGGGGCGGAAGCCGCGTCTCCGGCAGAGAACAAGATCACTTCGGCCTGCTGGCAACGCGCCGCGCCGCGCTCGGCATGAAGTTCGCAATCACCGATCGGCGCGGTCAGTTCCTGGGACAGAGACGCTTCGACCTGGCCCCGGTCGAAGACAGGTGTGCCCCCCAGAAGCTCGGTCACAAGCGACAGGACCAGCAGCCCTGACGCAATGGCCGTCAGGAACACGCGAAGGCGGTTCGCGGCGAAGGCTGTCGGGTTTCGGTTTTCATGCTCCATGTCCTTCTCTTAGACCCGGGCCGGATCGGCAACCTTGACTTGTGTCAATGCCGGCACCGGTGCCCGAGGGACCCGCTGCGACTGCTTTTGGCCATGGATCCGGGCGGCTGCGGCCCGGGTCGCGGGCATCGGCCCTTGGGGCGCGGATGCAGCGCGGTCGATCGGAGCGGCGCGCAATGGCCACCGATTTCGCGCCGAGGGTGTAATGCGGCGCTGGCCCGAACGTCTTTCCTTCTGCACGGCCTTCCAGCCCGTGCCACCGAAGGGCGCGGACATGCACGAACATTCACATTCCTCGGGGACGGGCGATCCCGTCGCCGCACCCAGGTCGCGCTGGCGCATGGCCTTTTTCGGTTTTCTGGCGCTTGCCGCCTTGCTTCTGGTCTACGAGCACCGGCTTCATGTTCCCTTCGGCAGCCTGTTTCTGCTGCTGCCGCTTCTTGCCTGCTTCGGGTTGCATGCCTTCATGCACGGCGGCCACGGTGGGCATGGTGGGCATGGGGGCACGCCGCCAGGGCCGGATCCGGCCGAGGCAGCCGACCGGCAGGGGAAGACCCGGCCATGACCCCGGACAGCGCGCCCGCCTATGGGCTTTGGCTTCTTGCCGCCGTCAACGCGGCGGTGTTCATCATCTTCGCGCTGAGCTTCGTCAAGCCGAAGACCCCGCGGGACTGGCGCAGTTTCGGCGCGTTCAGCGCCTTTCTGGTGGCGCTCTTTGCCGAGATGTACGGCTTTCCGCTGACGATCTATCTTCTGTCGGGCTGGCTGCAATCCGCCTATCCCGGCATCGACTGGTTCTCGCACAATGCCGGGCATCTGCCGGAGATGCTGTTCGGCTGGCGGGCGAACCCGCATTTCGGCCCGTTCCATATCCTGAGCTTCCTGCTGATCGGCGGCGGATTCTGGCTGCTGTCGGCGGCCTGGCCGGTGCTTTTCGCGGCACAGCGCGCGGGCAGGCTGGCCACGACCGGCCCCTACGCGCGGATCCGGCATCCGCAATATGCGGGCTTCGTGCTGATCCTGACCGGGTTTCTGGTGCAGTGGCCGACGATCCTGACGCTTGCCATGTATCCGGTGCTGATCTGGATGTACCTGCGTCTGGCCCGCACCGAAGAGCGTGAGGCGCGCGCCCGGTTTGGTGCCGAATACGACGCCTGGGCCGCGCGGGTTCCGGCGTTTCTGCCTTGGGGAAGTGTTGCCGGAGGGGCCACGTCATGACGGCAGTTTTGCGCATCCTGTGGTTCTGGCTTGCGGCCGGTGCGCTTGCGCCTGCCGTCGCACAGGATAAGCCGGTGGACGACACAATGCCGATGATGGCCACCGGCATCATCCTGCCCCGCATGGATGCGGCGGCGGGCCGGCAGCTTTTCGCGGCCAAGGGCTGTGTGCTCTGCCACTCGGTCAACGGGATCGGTGGCGCGGATGCGCCGCCGATGGACGCCGAATACATGGAACCGATGATGAACCCGTTCGACTTTGCCGCCGGCATGTGGCGCGGGTCCGAGGCGATGGTCGCCCTGCAGCGCGAGGAACTGGGCGCCCCGATCGAACTGACCGGGCAGGACCTGGCCGACATCATTGCCTTCGTCCACGACGCCGGAGAGCAGAAGCGCTTTACCGAAGCGGACATTCCCGCGCCGATCTCGGCGCTGATGATGAAGATGGATGGTGGCGAATAGGGCCACCTTCCCCCCCCTGCCTGAAAGGAACACCGCATGAGCGACGCCACCACCGGACCGGGAGCCGACCGTCTGGCCAGCCGGTTCCCGACCGCCTACACGATCCTGTTCCTGCTGATCGTCCTGGTCGGTGCCCTGACCTGGATCATCCCGGCCGGCAAGTTCGACCGGGTGGAAAGCGAGGCCGTCGGCCGCGAGATCGCGGTCGCCGGGACCTACAAGACGGTCGAGGCCAATCCGCAGGGCCTCATCGACATCCTGATGGCCCCCATTGCCGGGTTCTACGATCCGGTCAGCTATTCGGCCAACGCGATCGACGTGGCGCTGTTCGTGATCATCCTTGGCGGCTTTCTGGGCGTGGTGAACGCGACCGGGGCCATCGACACCGGCATCCGCCGGGCCATGGCGCGGCTGAAGGGGCGCGAGATCTGGATGATCCCGATCCTGATGAGCCTTTTCGCGCTGGGCGGCACCACCTATGGCATGGCCGAGGAAACGCTGGCCTTCTACGGGCTGCTGATCCCGGTGATGATCGCGGCGGGATACGATGCCGTCACCGGGGCGGCGATCATCCTTCTGGGGGCCGGGATCGGCACGCTGGGATCCACCATAAACCCCTTTGCCACGGTGATCGCGTCGAATGCGGCGGGTGTCGCCTTCACCGACGGGCTGGCCCTGCGGCTGGTGCTGCTGATCGGCGGGCTGGCGATCTGCATCGCCTATGTGATGCGCTATGCGATGCGGGTCCGGCGCGATCCGTCGCTGTCGCGGGTGGCCGACCTTGCCGCCGACCACCGCGCCGCCTTTGCCGGCGGGTCCGCCACCGGCGAGGGCGCGACGCTGACCGGCACGCAGTCGCTGGTGCTGGTGATCTTCGGGCTGACCTTCGCGGCGCTGATCTGGGGCGTGTCGTCCCAGGGCTGGTGGATGGCAGAGATGAGCACGATGTTCTTCGCCTCGGCCATCGTCGTCGGGCTGATCGGCCGGCTGGGCGAAAAGGGGCTGACCGGCGCCTTCATCACCGGCTCGCGCGACCTTCTGGGCGTGGCGCTGGTGATCGGCCTTGCCCGCGGCATCGTCGTGGTGATGGAGCAGGGGCTGATCGCCGACACGATCCTGAACGCCGCCGCGGGTGCGGTTTCCGGGCTGTCGGAGCTTGCCTTCATCAACCTTCTTTACTGGATCGAGGTGGGGATGAGCTTCTTCGTGCCGTCCTCGTCGGGACTTGCCGTGCTGTCGATGCCGATCCTGGCACCCTTGTCGGACTTCGCCGGGGTGGACCGGTCGCTGGCCGTCACCGCCTACCAGTCGGCCAACGGGCTGGTGAACCTGATCAACCCGACCTTCGCCGTGGTCATCGGCGGTCTGGCCATCGCCCGCGTGCCTTACGAACGCTGGCTGGCCTTCGTCTGGCCGCTCTTGCTGATCCTGACCCTGTTCATCATGGCCGCGCTCAGCGTCGCCACCTTCCTCTGACCGGAGCATCCCATGTCCGAACCAACCCTTGGCGTCCATTCCGAATCCGGCCGCCTGCGCCAGGTGATCGTCTGCCGACCGGGCCTCGCGCACCGTCGGCTCACACCGGAAAACTGCGACGAGCTGCTGTTCGACGACGTGTTCTGGGTCAAGCAGGCGATCAAGGACCATGCCGTCTTTACCGATCTGATGCGCGCCGAGGGCATCGAGGTGCTGGACGCCAACGACCTGCTGGCCGAGACGCTGGATATCCCAGCGGGCCGGGCCTTTGTTCTGGACCACCGGGTGACGCTGACCACCGTCGGCGCGGGCATGGTGGACCCCTTGCGCCTGTGGATGGAGGGGTTGGCGGGCACGGACCTCGCCCGCTGGCTGATCGGCGGGCTGATGGTCAGCGACCTGCCCTTTGCGCCCGAGGGGCTGTTCGGGGCCTGGCTGGGCAAGGCGGGCTTCATCCTGCCGCCCCTGCCGAACATGATCTTCACCCGCGACAACAGCGCCTTTGTCCACGGCGGGGTGTCGTTGAACCCGATGTTCTGGGCGGCGCGCAAGCCCGAGACGCTTTTGACCACCGCGATCTACCGGCATCATCCGAAATTCGCCGGAAAGGTGCGCGAACTGTTCGGCGACCCGGCGCGCGACTTCGGCCCGGCGAGCCTGGAAGGCGGCGACATCATGCCGGTGGGCAAGGACACCGTCCTTGTCGGCATGGGCGAGCGGTCTTCGGCGCAGGGCATCGGGCTGTTCGCCCAGGCGCTGTTCGATCAGGGGGCGGCGTCGCGCGTCGTCGCCTGCCGTCTGCCACGCACCCGGTCGGCGATGCACCTTGACACGGTCTTCACCTTCTGCGGCGGCGATGTGGTCACGACCTTCAAGGAAGTCGCCGACGGCATTACCTGCTTCGACCTGCGCCCCGGCGGCGCGGGCAAGCCGTTCCGCGTCACCGAGGACCGCCGCCCGATCTTCGAGGTTGTCGCGGAAATCCTCGGCTTCAAGAAACTGCGGATCGTGCCGACCGGCGGCAGCGATCCGGCCGAACGTGCGCGCGAACAGTGGAACGACGGCAACAACGTCGTGGCGCTGCGGCCGGGCGTGATCGTGGGCTATGACCGCAACGACGACACCAACGCGATGCTGCGCGCCGAAGGCATCGACGTGCGCGAGATGCCGGGGGCGGAACTGGGCCGGGGCCGGGGCGGCGGCCACTGCATGACCTGCCCGACCATCCGCGACCCCGCCTGAAATCGAAGGAAAAATCATGAGCTTCAACCTGCGCAACCGCCATTTCCTGACCCTGCGCGACTACTCGCCGGCGGAAATCGGCTTTCTTTTGAAACTCTCGGCCGACCTCAAGGCCGCGAAATATGCCGGGACCGAACAGCAACTGCTGAAAGGCCGCGAGATCGCGCTGATCTTCGAGAAGGACTCGACGCGCACCCGCGTCGGCTTCGAGGTTGCCGCGCACGACCAGGGCGCGCATGTCACCTACCTTGGCCCCTCGGGCAGCCACATCGGCCACAAGGAAAGCGTGCGCGATACCGCCCGCGTCCTGGGCCGGGTCTATGACGCCATCGAATATCGCGGCTTCGGGCAGGAGATCGTCGAAGAGTTGGCGCGTTACGCCGGTGTGCCGGTCTACAACGGGCTGACCGACCAGTTCCACCCGACCCAGGTGCTGGCCGATTTCCTGACCATGCAGGAACATGCCGAAAAGCCGCTGCGCAAGATCGCCTTTGCCTTCCTGGGCGACGCGGGCAACAATGTCGGCGAAAGCCTGTTGATCGGCGGGGCCAAGATGGGGATGGACGTGCGTCTGGGCGGTCCCAAGGCCTGCTGGCCGAAAAAGCCAGTGATCGACGAGGCTCTGGCCATCGCAGAGGAGACCGGCGCGCGGATCACCGTGACCAAGGACCCCGACGAGGCGGTGAAGGGTGCCGATTTCCTGTATACCGATGTCTGGCTGTCGATGGGCGAGGACAAGGCGAAATGGGCCGAGCGGATCAAGCTGCTGACCCCCTGGCGCATCGACGCGGCGATGATGGCGCGCACCGGCAACCCGCGGGCGCGGTTCATGCATTGCTTGCCCGCCTTCCACAACACCGAGACGGCGGTGGGCCGCGAGATCGCGGAAAAGTTTGGCCTGACCGAGATGGAGGTCAGCGACGCGGTGTTTGAAAGCCCCGCCTCGGTGGTCTTCGACCAGGCCGAGAACCGGCTGCACACGATCAAGGCGGTGCTTGTCGCCACGCTGGGGGGCTGAGGGGTGCTGGTGGTCGCGGCCCTGGGCGGCAACGCGCTCTTGCGCCGGGGAGAGCCGATGACGGCGGAGGTCCAGCGCGCAAATGCGGCGCAGGCGGCATTGGCGCTGGCGGGGTTGGTCCGGGCCGGGCATGACCTGGTGGTGACGCATGGCAACGGCCCGCAGGTCGGGCTGCTGGCCTTGCAGGGGGCGGCCTTCCGGCCGGATGCCCCCGATCCGCTGGACATGCTGGGGGCCGAAACCGAAGGCATGATCGGCTATCTGATCGAGCAGGAGCTGGAGAACGCGCTGGGGCACGACCGGCCGGTGGCGACCCTTCTGACGCAGATCGTGGTCGATCCGGCCGATCCGGCCTTTGCCCGCCCGACCAAGCCCGTCGGCCCGGTCTATGCCGAGGCCGAGGCGAAGACGCTTGCCGCGCAGCGGGGCTGGGCCATCGCCCCGGACGGTGCCCTCTGGCGGCGCGTCGTGCCCTCGCCAAAGCCGGTCGAGATTCCCGACCTGCGGGTGATCCGCCTCTTGTTGGCGCAGGGCGTGGTGGTGATCTGCGCCGGTGGCGGCGGCATCCCGGTGGTGCGGCGGGCCGATGGCAGCCTGACCGGCGTCGAGGCGGTGATCGACAAGGACCATGCCAGCGCGCTGCTGGCAACCTCGATCAAGGCCGACGCGCTGCTCATGCTGACGGATGTTGACGGGGTGATGGAAGGCTTCGGCACGCCCGAGGCCCGCCGCCTTGCGCGTCTGTCCGCCGTCGAGGCCGGGCACCTTGCGCTGCCGGCCGGTTCGATGGGACCGAAGGTGACGGCGGGGATGAATTTTGTCGCTTCGGGCGGGCGGCTGGCCGGGATCGGCCGGATGGAAGACGCCGCCGCGATCCTGGACGGGACGGCCGGCACCGTGATTTCGGCTTAGGGAAAGGACTGCGCAATGTGTCTTTCGGCAACGGTCAGCTTCACCGCCAGCGCGCTTCTGACCGCGGGGGGCGCGGCGATCATCGTCAAGGCGGTCCGCAGCAACTGGCGCTATCTGCCGATCGGCCTGATGCCGCTCTTCGCCGGGATCCAGCAGTTCAGCGAGGGCTTCGCTGGCTGATGGCGATGACCCTGGTCGGGATCGTATTCGGCCTGATGCTTTACATACCGCACGGGTTCGGCACCGACTGGCTGGTGGTGACGGTCAACCAGAACTCGCTGGCTTATGAGAACTCGATGCTGCTGGACCAGTTTCTGCCGCGCTGGCTGACCTATACCATCTATGTCCTGCTGATCACCGTGCCGCCGCTTCTGTCGCGCTACCGTCACATGCGCCACTTTGCGGTGACGGTCATGGTCGTGGTCGTGCTGGACGTGACCTTCCTGCGCTATGCCTACATCTCGTTCTTCTGCCTGCTGGCTTCTGCCTGCTGGCGGGGCTGGCGACGCTGCATCTGGCCTGGATCATCCTGACCAACAAATGCGCCGAGGAATGTCCCGAGCTGTTCGGGCACGAGGCTTCCCGGCCGGTCGCGTCGCGCTGACCGGGGAGGCACGGCACGCATGACCCAAGCGCCCCTCATCCTGCCCATGCCGGGCAACGAGACCTTTGCCCGGCAGCTTGCCAAGGCCCGCAAGTCCGATGTCGGCACGGTCGAGACCCGCCGCTTCCCGGATGGCGAGACCTATCTGCGGCTTCTGACCCCGGTCGCGGGGCGGACCGTCGACATCGTGGCGACCCTGGCCGGGCCGGACCCCGACTTCCTGCGCCTGGCCTTTGCCGCCGATGCCGCCCGCAGCCAGGGGGCCGACCGGGTGCGGCTGGTCGCGCCCTATCTGGCCTACATGCGCCAGGACAAGGCCTTCCATCCCGGCGAGGCCGTCACCTCGGACACCTTCGCCCGGTTGGTCTCGTCCCTGTTCGACGGGATCGTGACGGTGGACCCGCACCTGCACCGCCGCCTGGCGCTCTCCGAACTTTACACCATCCCGGCCGCCGCCGTGCAGGCCGCGCCCGCGCTGGCCGACTGGATCGCGGCGGAAGTGGACCGTCCGCTGCTGATCGGCCCGGATTCGGAAAGCGCGCAATGGGTCGCGGCCATCGCGGCGCGGACCGGCGCGCCCTGGGTAGTGATGGAAAAGACCCGGCGCGGCGATTTCGACGTGTCGGTCGCGCTGCCCGCGCTTGACGATCACGGCGGTCGCACTCCGGTGCTGGTCGATGACATCGCCTCGTCGGGCCGCACGATGCTCGCGGCGGCGCAGCTGCTGGCGGCGCGCGGGCTGGCGCGGCCGGTCTGCGCCGTGGTCCATCCGCTGTTCGCGGGCGATGCCTTCGCGCGGCTGCAACAGGTCGCGGCGCGTGTGGTGTCCTGCGACAGCGTTCCCCACCCCTCGAACGCGATTTCCCTGGCCCCGCTGGTGGCAGAGGCCCTGGCGACGCTGCCCGCCCGCCCCTTACCGACCGCCCCTGACCGCCCGCCCCTGACCCTGAAAGGACATGCCATGCTGAAACTCACCACGCTCGGGGCCGCCGGAACCGTGACCGGATCGCGGCACCTCTTGACCCGGGGCAACCAGCGCATCCTGATCGACTGCGGCATGTTCCAGGGGTTGAAGAACCTGCGCGAGCTGAACTGGGCGCCGTTCCCGGTCGAGCCGCGCAGCATCGGCGCCGTGGTGCTGACCCATGCGCATCTTGACCACACCGGCTATCTGCCGAAACTGGTGGCGGACGGCTTTCGCGGCCCGATCTATGCCACCCCGGCCACCCGGGCGGTGGCGGAACTGATCCTGCGCGACAGCGGGCATCTGCAGGAAAAGGACGCCGAATACGCCAACCGCAAGGGCTTTGCCAAGCACAAGCCCGCCCGTCCGCTTTACGGCGTGAAAGAGGCCGAGCGCGCGCTTGAGGCCTTTGTCGACATGGATTTCCATGTGCCGACCCGGGTTCTGGGCGATGCCGAGGTGACGCCGCACCACGCGGGCCACATCCTTGGCGCGGCCTCGCTGACGGTGGACTGGGCGGGCCGCAAGGTGGTGTTCTCGGGCGATCTTGGCCGCTACGGCGACGAGGTGATGGTGGACCCCGAAGCGGTCGAGGCGGCGGATCACATCGTCATCGAATCCACCTATGGCAACCGCATCCATGACCAGACCGACCCGGCCGAGGCGCTGGCCGCGCTGATCTCGCGCACGGCGGCGCGCGGCGGCACGGTGGTGATCCCGGCCTTTGCCGTCGGGCGGGCGCAAAGCCTGCTCTATTACATCTGGAAGCTGAAACAGGGCGGGCGGTTCCGCGATCTGCCGGTCTATCTGGACAGTCCGATGGCGATCAACGCCAGCGAGCTTCTGTGCACCTATCCCGACGATCACCGCCTGTCGCGCAACATCTGCCGCGACGCCTGCGCCATCGCCACCTATGTCCGCGATGTCGAGAAATCGAAGGAGATCACCGCGAATCCCTACCCGAAGATCGTGATCTCGGCCAGCGGCATGGCCACCGGCGGCCGTGTGCTGCACCACATCCGCGCCTTCGCGCCGGACCGGCGCAACCTGATCCTGTTCTCGGGCTTTCAGGCGGCGGGAACGCGCGGGCGGGCGATGGTCGAGGGGGCCACCGAGGTGAAGATGTTCGGCGAATGGGTGCCGGTGCGGGCCGAGGTCGCCAACCTGCCGATGCTGTCCGCCCATGCCGATGCCAAGGAGCTTTTGCGCTGGCTGGGCGGTTTCACGTCGGCACCGGGCGGCGTCACCATCGTCCACGGCGAACCGGACGCCGCCGAGGCGCTGCGCGTGCGCATCGGCCGCGAGCTTGGCTGGCACGCCGCCGTCGCCCGGCAGGAGCAGGAGTTCACGATTTGACCGATCCGGCCCGCGCCACACCGCCCGATCCGGCCCCGATGCGGCTGGTGCGGATCGGGTTGCAAAGCCAGGGCGAAGCCATCGCCATCATGCGCACGGATTGCCATGTCTGCCGGTCCGAGGGTGTGCATGCCCGGACGCGGATCGAGATCCGCTCTGGCGGGCGCAGCATCACGGCGCGGCTCATGGCGGTCGAGGGCAGCTTTCTCAACCCGCACGAGATCGGCCTGTCCGAGGATGCCTGGACGCGGCTTGGTGCCGACGCGGGGGCCATGGCGAGGGTGCGCCCGGCACCGCAAGCGGACTCGATGACTCTGGTCCGCCGCAAGCTCTACGGGGGGCGGCTGGACGAGGCGGACTTTGCGGCGATCCTGCGCGACGTGCAGGCCGGTCGGCTGAGCGATACCCAGATCGCGGCCTTCCTGTCGGCGGGGGCTGCCCTGCCGCTTGACGACGCCGAGACGACCGGTCTGACGCGGGCGATGGTGGCCGTCGGCGACCGGCTGGCCTGGACCGCGCCCCGCGTGATGGACAAGCATTGTGTCGGCGGCCTGCCGGGCAACCGGACGACGCCGATCGTGGTGGCCATCGTCGCGGCCTCCGGTCTGGTGATCCCCAAGACCTCGTCGCGCGCCATCACCTCGCCCGCCGGAACCGCCGACACGATGGAGACGCTGGCCCCGGTCACGCTGGACCTGCCCGCGATCCGGCGTGTCGTGGAGGCGGAAGGCGGCTGTGTCGTCTGGGGCGGAGCGGTGCGGCTCAGCCCGGCGGACGACGCCTTCGTGCGGATCGAGCGCGAGATCGACATCGACGCCGAAGGCCAGCTTGTCGCCTCGGTCTTGTCGAAGAAGGTGGCGGCGGGCGCGACCGATGTGGTGATCGACATTCCGGTCGGCCCGACCGCAAAGGTGCGCAGCCCCGAGGCGGCAGCGGCCCTTGCCGCGCGGCTGACGCTGGTCGGGTCCGCCCTCGGCCTGAACGTCACCTGTCTTGCGACCGACGGAACCGGGCCGGTCGGGCGCGGCATCGGCCCGGCCCCCGAGGCGCGCGACGTGCTTGCCGTCCTGCAGCGGCATCCCGACGCCCCGGCCGATCTGGCCGAACGTGCGGTGGCCCTGGCGGCCCGGCTTCTGGAAATCGGCGGCGTGGCCGCAGCGGGGGACGGGGCGGCGCTGGCGTGGCAAAGGCTGGAGAGCGGCGACGCATGGGCCAAGTTCGTCGCCATCTGCGAGGCGCAGGGCGGGCTGCGCCAGCCGCCCGAGGCCGCCGAGACCCATGACGTGACCGCAGCCCATGCCGGACGGGTTTCGGTCATCGACAACCGCCGCCTCGCCCGGCTGGCGAAGCTGGCCGGTGCACCGGGAAGCCTTGCGGCGGGACTGACGCTCGCGGTCCGCGAGGGTGACAGGGTTGAAAAGGGGCAGCCGCTGTTCTGCCTGCATGCCGACAGCCGCGGAGAGATTGCCTATGCACTGGACTACTGGTCCCGCTCGCCCGCCTTCGGGGTCGCCGACTGACGTGGCGCAGCCCGAAGGCGCAGCACCGGGCGGGCTGGACCGTGGCACGGTCGCCAGCCTGCTGGTCGTGGTGACGCTGACCGCGCTTTGCTATCCGCTGATTACCGTCGGATCGGCCTATGCCGCGCCGTTCCAGTTCGCAACGCTGCGGGCCGGGGTCGCCGGGGCCGCGCTTGGCCTGCTTGCCGTCGCCTTGCGGCGTCCGTTTCCCCGCAGCCTTCGGCTTTGGCTGCTGATCGCCCTGTCCGGCTTCAGCGCCACGTCGATCGGGTTTCTCAGCATGTTCATGGCGGCAGGTCTGGTGTCTCCGGGGGTGGCGACGGTGGTGGCCGGAACCCAGCCGATCATTGCAGCCCTTGTCGCCCTGGTGATATTCGGCGAGCCGTTCGGCAAGGGACACGGGGTGGGGATGCTTGTGTCCCTGCTGGGCATTGCCGCCATCGCGGCACCGGACCTTGCCGCGGGCGGCGTCAGGGCATCCGCGGGGATCGGCCTTGTCATCCTCGCCACGCTTGGCACGGCTCTCGGCAACGCCGTGACGAAACGGCTGGCGGGTGATGTCGACGCCATCGCGGCGGCGGCGGCCCAGCTTCTGTTCGGCGCGCTGCCGCTGGCCGCCCTGTCCTATGCGACCGAGCCCTGGACGGTGCGACTGGTCGCGCCCGCGTTTCTGGCCAGCCTTGCCGTGCTGGCGCTTGGCGGCACGGCAATCACCTATTGGCTGTGGATCCGCATTCTGAGCCGCAGCCCCTTGAACAGCGCGAATGCCTTCATGTTTCTGGTCCCGCTGCTGGGCGTGGCGATCAGCGCGGTGTTTCTGGAGGAACGGATCGGCCCGCTGACCGTCCTTGGCATGGGGCTGGCGATCGGTGGCGTCGTGCTGGCAAGTCGCGGGGCAGGGTCGTGATCGCCCGTCGTGACACCGGCCGACGCGGCCAGCCCGGATCACTTTCGCCGCGCGGTCCTTGTGGCCCGACCCGCCGGGGTTGTAGTGATGGTGGTGTGAAACGCCCGTGCCGAGATCGGCGCGCAGCCGGTGCGGCGGAACCCTGCCACCGAAGGAGACCATCATGTCCTACACACTGGACCGCAGCTTTGCCGGAGCAACCCTCGCCGATGTCGAAGCCCGGACCCGCGCGGCACTGGCCGCACGGGGCTTTGGCGTGCTGACCGAAATCGACGTTCGGGCGACGATGAAGAAGAAGCTCGATGTCGACATGCCGGGCTACCTGATCCTTGGCGCCTGCAATCCGGGCATGGCGCATCAGGCGTTGGCGATGGAACCGAAAGTCGGCGCGATGCTGCCCTGCAACGTCATCCTGCGCGAGGTCGCGGGCGGCGTCGAGGTCAGCGCGATCGACCCGGTCGCCTCGATGACGGCGATCCCGAACGGCGATCTGAAACGGGTGGCCGGACAGGTGCGCGAGATGCTGGCCGAGGTCGTCAAGGACATCTGACGGCCCGGCTACCCCATCCCGTGCAGGCCGTGCATGCCCCCGGTCAGGAGCACCGGAACAAGCAGGATGGCCGCGACGCCCAGGGTCAGCGCCCGCTGCCACCACAACCGCATCCGCCAGCAGAGGAATGCGGTCAGGACGACGACGAGGCCCAGCTCGAACACGGCGAACTGAGTGCCGAAGTAGCGCGGATCCCAATAGCTGACCGGGCTGCGGAACACCCAGTCGGTGAGGGGCCAGAGCTGACGGCGCGCATCGTCGTTGTGGGTGAAGAAGTCCGCGACGGCATGAAAAAGCCCCGCACCGGCAAAGGCCCGCAGGACGACCGACCCGAGCCAGACGGTGACCGCAAGGAACCCGCCCCAGAGCAGCAGCCCGTGATCGACGGCGAACACGGCCTGCCAGGCATCGGAGTAGTAGAGCTGCCCGAAGACCTGGCTTTCCGGAATGCCGCTTATCCTGGTGGACCAGAAAACCATCGCGAGCATCGGCAGATCGGGGACCAGCCCGCCCGCGAGGGCCGCCAGAAGGCTTGCCGGAACCAGGGGGCGCGAAAAGACCGCGGCCCCGATCAGCATGTGTGTGGGTGTATTCATGGCGTCAGCATAGCGGGGCTGCGAAGGCCTTTCATCTGTTGCGCCCGGTCGCGCAAGCGCGTGGAACTGCACCCGCAGGACGCGACCGTCCGGTCACGCCCCCCCGGCGATGCCCGGTCGCGGTGCGCCCGGGCAGAACACTTCGGTCACAACACCACGGTTACCGGCGTGCCGATCGGCACCTGTTCGTAAAGCTGGATGACATGGTCATTCAGCATCCGGATGCAGCCGTTCGACACGGACTGTCCGATCGACCACGGCTCGGTCGTGCCGTGGATGCGGTAGTAGGTGTCGCGCCCGTCGCGATAGAGATACAGCGCCCTGGCCCCCAGCGGATTTTTGGGCCCGCCGGGGACGCCCTTGGCGAATTGAGCGTAACGCTTGGGGTTGCGTCGGATCATTTCGTTGGTCGGGCGCCAGGAGGGCCACTCGGCCTTGCGCTCGATGGTTGCGGATCCTCGGAACTCCAGGCCGGCCTTGCCAACGCCGACGCCATATCTGATCGCGCGCTCGGGCGCGAACACATGGTAGAGGAAATAGTTCCGGGGAAAGACCAGGATCTGTCCGGGCTCGTACTGGTCGCGGACCCGTACTTCGCGCGGCTGGAATTTCTCGTCCAGCACAAACGGCTGTTCGGTGTGGGCACGCAGGATGCCTGGTGTCGCAAGGACGACCGAGGCTGCTCCGCCAAGAAGAAGACGTCTGGAAATCATGTTGGCTCCTGACAGGTAAAGTTGATGCCTACTACGCGATCAGGAAAGCTGTCGAGGTGGTGGCGTGTGGGGGGCAAAGCTCCGACCGGAGGCCATTTCGGCCGCGATCTCGTAGGCCGAAGGTCCGGGGATGGCCGCAAGGTCGGGCAGTGCCGAGGCGTGCGTCAGCACAAGCTGGCAAGCCACATGACCTGCGCCTTCGGTACAAAGAATGTCAGGCAGCACCACGGTGGATTGACCGCCGTCGCCCGGCGATGCCTCGGCAGCACTGTTCGCGCGCCCCGGAGCGTAAAGGGAGGCGAGAAGAATCACGCTGCAAAAGAAGAAAACGATGAGCCGCATGCCCAGAGATTGGCCGCATCGGCCGAGCTTTCTGCGATCACATCGCGGTGAACGCGAAAAAAATTCTGGAAAAGCTGGCGCTTTCGCAACGCATTCACCTGTTTGTGACCCCGTTGGCATCGGAAGCGATTTGACCTTCCTATATTGGAAGGACGCAGATACGAAAAAAATAACAGAGGAGCAGACCATGCGATTCAATCGACGCGTCTTTGTCGCCAGCGCCCTGGCGGCACCATTCATCAGCAGCCAGGCGGCGTGGGCGACCGAGGATGGGCCGGTGAGAAACAACATCTCGGCCTTCCGGACCCAGAACTGGCAGGATCACTTCGACTCTCTCGGGGTCGGGATCATCATCGCGGATACCAATGCGAGGATCCTGCAGCAATGGACGCCTGACGGGCAGATGTATCTGTATCCGACCTCGGTTCCGATCTCGGACGAACTGACGCGCCGGGGCTACACCGAGGTGGTCGAAAAACGTGTGAACCCCAGATGGGCACCGACGCCATCGATGCGCAAGCGCAATCCGGAATGGCCCGCTTTCGTGCCGGGCGGCGACCCGACGAACCCGCTTGGCACCCGCGCACTGTATCTGTCCTGGCAGTATTACCGCATCCATGGCACCCAGGATACGCGGAAGATCGGTCGCCGCGCCTCCAACGGCTGCATCGGGCTTTACAACGAAAACATCGAGGCAGTTTACGAGCGCGCGCCCGTCGGGACTCAGGTCAAGCTGATCTGACGGCATGGTGGGGGTCGGTCCAGACCGAACATCACGCAGCCGGCGTCTTGCCGGTCTCGGGATGTGTTTGGGCATGTGGCTCCTTTCCATCGCCCTGTCCGTCGGCCTCGGCCTCGGCCAGGTTGCCGAGGCCGGAAGTCTTTCCGAGAACAATCCCAAGACCCTGATTGCCGTTCTGGGTGGCTGTTCGGGCGAAACCGGGCAAGAGGGCACAGCCGGATCAGGGTGCCACCCCAGCGTTGGCTGTGTCGGCCCGTTGGTGCTTTTCGCCCCGGTTGCCGCATGGTCCGAACCCCTTGTCAGCATACGGCACCCGGACCTGGCGCAATCCCAGCGTCGCTTTGGCGGCCCGACAGTCTCGCTGCCACCACCACGAAACCCGCTGGTCTGAGGGTAAGGTCCGAGCGGGCCCTGGCACCGCAGGCGGTCTTTGCATGGCCGGTCGGCGGAACAGTCTTGTCCGCCTGACCCTGAGCGGGCGCGCCTTGCGTGGCTCGGCTGACACGGCGGCCTGCACGGCAAATCGGTAGCACGAAACCACGGGCAACGAGGCAGTTGAGACCGCAATCGACTGGTGCCGTGGCGCGCGCCGCTTCTGGCCTTGCGGCGGTGGCACTGGCAGCTACGGGGCGAGCGGGATCGCCTTTGATCGGAAGAACGGGATGACGGCGTTGGAGGACAGCGTGACAGAGTTTGCGCCGATGATGCAAGGCAGGGTTTCCGATGAGATGTTCATCGTCTGGGAACGCGCAAGCATGATCGCCGGTCATGCCGGACTGACGATGCTGCCGTTCCAGCCTCGGGGCAGCCTTGAAGCGGATACCAGCGCAAGGCCGGAAGTCTGGGCCGACGGGCAGCAGGTCGCGGAGCTTGCGGAAAACCTGAAGACCTGCGCGGATGCCGTTGCCGACGCAGCGCCGAACCGGCGGAGGTCTGCCGCGCCGGTGACCGGCGTGGCCGGCCTGACCGGGACGGCCAGAATGATTGATGGCAGCACGGCCATGGCACCGGCTGCAACGGCACTGCGCGGCTTCACCGAGGCCGAAGTGATGGGCGATGCCGACCCTGCGGAAGAGATGCAGGCGATGCGCAAAAGGGCGGGGTCTGAGGTCGGCGCGGCGGATCTGACGCCGCTGGCCGCGGATGACCGTTTCCAGCGGAGTTTGGCGACCTGTTCCGCGCGTTCCTTCCGGTTCCGTGCGGGTCCGCTGTGATGATGCGGGGCCTGATAGGGATTGCAGTGATCCTTCCTGGCGTCGCGGTCGGCGTCGGGGCCGGGATCCTGGCGCTCTGGCCGATCGGCATGGAGGAACCCTCGGTGTTTCCCGCAGGCGACGCGACGCGCGGGGCCTATCTGGCCCGCGCGAGCGGCTGCGTGGCTTGTCACACCAATACGGCCGCGCGGGGGCCTGCACTGGCTGGTGGCGCACCTCTCGACACGCCATTCGGCACCTTTGTGCCGCCCAACATCACGCCGGACCGCGTGGCCGGCATCGGCACCTGGACCATCCAGGATTTCGCCAAGGCCATCCGTCAGGGCATATCGCCGTCGGGCGATCCCTATTATCCGGTGTTCATCTATTCGTTCTATGCCGGGTTCACCGACCAGGACATCGCCGACCTGTGGGAAGCGGTGCGAACTGTCCCGCCCGTGTCCGAGGCGGCCCCACCGCATGATGTCGGCTTTCCCTTCAGCTTCCGGTCGGGACTGAAACTCTGGCGCGCGGCCTATCTCGAGACGCCGGACACATCGGCGCTGGCGGGTGCGTCGTCGCCCTGGAACCGCGGCCGCCTGCTTGTCGAAGGCGCGGCGCATTGCGCGGCCTGCCATTCTGGCAGAAACCTGGCCGGCGGGCTGGACCCGGATGCCCGGTTTGCCGGGAACGACCGTCTTCCCGGCGGCAGCAGGGCACCATCCATCCTTGCGCCGGACCTGGTTCAGCGCGGCTGGACCGTCAAGAACCTGGCCTATGCGCTCAAGACCGGTCTCTTGCCGAGCGGCGACGCCTTCGGGGGAAGCATGGCCGAAGTCGTGGCCGAGGGCACGTCCTTCCTTACCGACGCCGACCGCGAGGCGATTGCCACCTACCTGCTCGACCCCGCAGGCGGTGGCGACATCACCTCGCCGACCCCGCCTGCTGCCGAAGCCCCGGCGGCGGGAACTGATCCTTCGCAGTTGGACATGACAAATGAAAATTAGCGCGCTGCCACTCCTGGCCGCCCTCGGGGTCTTCGGCTTTGCCGGTGCATTCGTCTGGGCCGCCGTTCGCCCGATCACGCCGGACGCGGCCGAAGCCGACGGCAAGATGCCGACGGCAAACGTGTCAGAGGTCATCTCCGATGGTCTGCTTGATATGCAGGTCTTCGTGCTTGACGATCTCGGCGTGCGACTGGAACTCCGGTTCGCCGCCAATTCGGGCGCGGTTTCTGCGGCCCGCACGTCACCCGACGTCAACCTTGCCATGCTCGACATGCACATGGACGGCCTGGATCCCACGCTTGAACCGACCGGACCCGGCGCATGGCGCGCGCGCTTCCAGTTGCCCATGGCCGGCCGGTGGGTGATCAGCGCGGGGTTTGCCGAAGACCGGGCGGAGGTCGAATTCGATGCGCGCTGATCCCGGAGCCCGTCGGACGGGCACTGACGAAGTCCTGCACCGGGCCTTTCGCGGCACGGTCGTCGGCCTTGCGCTGTTCGTGCTGCTTGGCACGGTGACCGCGGTCTGGGCAAATCCGCTGTTCGTGCGCATGACGCCGGTCGGCCCGTGGGAGTTCGGAGCCACCGCGCTGACCGCCGTCCTGGCCGGGATCACCGCCGCGCTCTGGGTTCCGTCCTGCAGGATGCGGACGACGGGGACCGGGGGGCTTGCCAGCTTTCTTGGCATCGCCTGTCCGACCTGCAACAAGATCCTGATGCTGATCTTCGGGGGCCCCGCGCTGCTTGCGTGGTTCGACCCGATCCGGCCCTGGCTTGCGGCAATCGGGGTCGTCGTCATGCTGTTCGCGACCGCGAACACCTGGCGTGCCTTTCGGGAATTCCGGCGGCAGCGCGCCGCATCCGGAAACACATTTGACATCACAAATCAGGGGATAAAATGATCAAGCAACCCGTGCGCAGCCTGGCATCCGGCGGTCTGTCGGGCACTGTCGGCATCCGGCACCTTGCCGTTATCGTGTTCGCGGCGGCCCTTCTTGTCGGCTTTGCCGCGGTTCACGCACAGTGGAGCCCGATGCACCGCTGGAACCGCGCGTTCGGCGACGCATCGGTGGTTCTTGTCGCCTTGTCGATGGCGATCGGTCCCTTGGCGCGCCTCGTGCGTCCGGCGGTGCGCCTCTTGCGCTTTCGGCGCGAGCTTGGCATATACGGGTTCCTGCTTGCCCTGGTGCACACCGTGATCATCCTGGTCGGCTGGGTGCAGTGGGATCTCATGCGGCTCTTCGGTTTCGAATTGCACCCCGATTTTCAGGTCTATGTGATGTTCCAGCAGGGGTTCGGACTGGCGAACGGGATCGGACTGGCAGCCCTGTTCCTGGCTGCAATCCTGGCTCTCACGTCAAGCGACCTTGCGCTGCGCCGACTGGGGCCATCGGGCTGGAAGTTCCTGCAGATGGGCGTGCTGCCGCTGTGGTGGCTGACGGTCGCGCATGTCGCGTATTTCCTGTTCCTGCATTTCATGAGCTTTCACCGCGAAACTCCCGACCCGAACCCGCTGCAGATCTGGTTTGTCGGGCTGGTCATCGCGGTCCTGGGTCTTCGTGCCGCAGCCTATCTGCAGACGATCCGTGGCAAGCTGGGATCCAGCAAGACAGAAGGGGTGGCAGGGGATGCGCCGATCTGATCGAGACCAGGTCAAGGCAACCAAGACGACAACCCGCCGGTCGCTGCTGATCGGCGGGGCGATGGGCTCGTTCGTCGGGGTGCTTGGCTTCCGCCTGTGGCAACTGGCGGTGCGCGATGCAGAGCAGTATTATCTTCTGGCCGAAGAGAACCGGATCAGTCTGCGGCTGGTCCGACCGGACCGGGGGCGCATTTTCGACCGGAACGGAAAGATCGTTGCCGACAACGAACACGCCTATCGCATCACCCTTGTGCGAGAGGAAACGCGGGACGTCGATGCGGTCCTTGCGAACTTGCGGACGCTTCTGGGTCTCGATGACGAGACGATCCAGAAGGTCAAGGCCTTGCTTGAACGCACGCAGTCCTTCGTTCCCATCACCGTGAAGGACCGGGTCACCTGGGAAGAATTCTCGCGTGTGGCGCTGAACGCTCCGGTGCTTCCCGGGGTTCGTCCCGAGATGGTGCTGTCGCGGGTCTATCCGTTCGGCCCGGATTTTGCTCATCAGCTTGGCTATGTCGGGCCGGTCAGCGAAACGGATCTTTCGGACGGGGAGAAGGAAGCCGAACCGCTGTTGCGGCTTCCCGATTACCAGATCGGCAAGACCGGCGTGGAGCGCAGCTTTGAACGCGACCTGCGCGGACTGCCCGGGGCGCAGCGCGTCGAGGTCAACGCCGGGGGGCGCACGATGCGCGAACTGGCACTGGAGCCCCCGGTTCCCGGACCGGACGTGCAGATCACGCTTGACCACCATTTGCAGAACTTCATGCGCGTGCGGCTTGAAGGTCAAAGCGCCGCGGCGATCGTGATGGACGTGACGAACGGCGATCTTCTGGGCTGCACGTCGGCGCCGTCCTTCGATCCGAATCTGTTCGTGCGAGGCATTTCCTCTGCCGATTACGGGGCGCTGCGCGAAAGCGAGTTCCGTCCCCTTGCGGACAAGACCCTCCAGGGGGCCTATCCGCCGGGATCCACGATCAAGATGTCGAACGCGCTTGCGGCGCTGGAATCCGGCGTGATGGACCCGGAAGAGACCGTCCAGTGCAACGGCTTCATCGAAATCTCGGGCCGCAGGTTCCATTGCTGGAAGAAGAACGGTCACGGCCGGATCAACATGGTCGGGGCCTTGCGCGAATCCTGCGACGTCTATTTCTACGAGGTCGCGCAGCGCATCGGGATCGACGGCATCTTCGCGATGAACGACAGGCTTGGGCTGGGCCAGAAATACGATCTTCCCTTTGCCGGAATAGCCCATGGCAACAACCCTACGCGGGAATGGAAGCAGAAGACCTATGGCCAGGAATGGCTGATCGGCGACACGATCAACGCCTCGATCGGGCAGGGCTTCACCCTTGCCACCCCGATCCAGCTTGCGACCATGACCGCGCGCCTTGCCACCGGCACGGCCGTCTTGCCACGGTTGATCCGATCCGTCGGCGAGAAAGCGTCCGACGTCTCGGTCGCAAAGCCGCTGGGCGTTTCCTCCGAGGCGCTGGCCATCGCCCGCCAGGGGATGTTCGAGGTGTCGAACCATGAACGTGGCACCGCCTATTCCTCACGCATTGCCGATCCGACGCGGGCGATGGCCGGCAAGACCGGAACCAGCCAGGTCTTCTCGATCACCGCGGAAGAACGGGCCACGGGGCTCCGCACGCAGGAAGAGCTGCCCTGGAACCGGCGCGATCATGCGCTATACGTCGCTTTCGCGCCCTTCGATGCGCCGCGATATGCCGTGACCGTTGTCGTCGAACATGGCGGCGGCGGGTCGACGGTGGCAGCGCCGATCGCGCGCGACATGCTGCTTTTCGCCCAGCACGGTGGCCTTCCGCCGGAAGAGTCCTATCCCACGTCGCAGCGGACGCGTATTCGCGAAGACCTTGCGGTTCTCTCGGAACGCATCCTGCCGCCCGATGGCTCAACCCCGGCGGTGAGCCAGACATGAGCGTGCCGGTGTGGTCCCGCCACGGCCGTCCGGGCTCGGCGGTGATCGCGGCGGGTCTTCTGCTTGCGTCGACCCTTCCGACGCAGGCCTTCTTCCACAACGCGCCCGACCTTGAACGCGGGCAGCAAATCTATGTGACAAAATGCGCGGCCTGCCACGGCGCGACCCTGCAGGGGCAGCCAGACTGGCAAACGCCAAGGGCAGATGGCACCTATCCGGCCCCTCCGCATGACGAGAACGGGCACACCTGGCACCACGGCGACGCCATGCTTTCCGACTATATCCGAAGGGGCGGGCAAGCCGTCCTTGATGGGATGGGGGTGAAGTTCACCTCTGGCATGCCCAGCTTTGCGGGCGATCTGTCGGATGCCGACATCGAGGCCGTGCTCGCGTTCATCAAGTCGACCTGGCCCGAACCGGTCCGCGCCGCGCAGGAGGAGCGCACGCAAGCCGAAGCGGCAGGCCAGTGAGTTGTTCCAGGCACCCGGCCGACTGACGAAACGCACTTGCACCTTTGGCCATGTGAAGGCGTAATACGGTCACATCCCGACAGGACGACCGCATGCGTTTCAGTTCCGCCCTGCTTGCCATCTTTGTCGTTGTCATGGTCCCGCTTGCGGGCTTTGCCCACGACATCCCGGACAAACGGATCAAGGACCTGGTCGCCCAAACCCTGCGCGAGCACCCCGCGCTTGTGCTTGAGGCGTTTCAGACGTTGGAGCAGCGCCAGTCGAGTTCTTCGATTACAACTGCCCCTCCTGCAAGCGCGTCATGCCCGAGCTTGACGCCCTGCTGTCCGAAGACGGAAAGGTCCGGCGGGTGATGCGGGAATGGCCCATCCTCGGCGAGGGGTCGGTCTTCGCCGCCCGGGCCGCGCTGGCGTCGCGGAACGAGGGCAAATACGCCGATCTGCACAATGCCCTGATGGGCATGCGCGGCAGGGTCGAGGCCAACACCGACTTGCGTGTCGCGGCAGAGATCGGGCCTGATGTCGAAAAACTGAAGGCCGACATGCGATCGCCGGAGGTCGACGAACATATCGCCACCTCCGTGCGCCTGGCCAAGGCGCTGGGCTTCAGCGGCACACCGTCTTTTGTCGTGGGAGAGCAGCTGGTCCCGGGTTTCGTCGAGAAGGCGCAACTGGTAACGACAGTCGCCGCTGCGAGAAAGGTCAAGTGATGCAGAATGGCACCTTCGGACCTGCACGGTCCTTTCGCCGCGCCGGCAAGGCGTTTGCCGCCCCGGTGATCGTCGCTGCCACCCTGTCGCTGTGGGCTGTCCTGCCCTCCGTGGCCGAGGCGCATGCGTTCACGGCGGCGCTGCTGGTCGTCGGTGAGGACCGCGAGGCGCGGCTTGCGGATGCGGTGCGCGGCTTTCTCCTCGCCGCGGATGAACGGGACGGGCATGCGGGCGAAACCTCGGATGGCCATCTTGGCGGTGTCGATGTGAATGTCCTGCCGCTGCCGCAGGAGGCGGCCGGCAGCGTCACCGGCCTGTCGGGTGCCCCCGATCCGACGCCGGACATCGTGGTCGTCCTTGGGGACGCCCGGTCGCCCGACGCGCTGGCGGCTGTCGATCCGGCGGCGAGCGTCATCATGGTGCCCGGCGATCTGCCGGACGGCTGGGACGGACAGGGTGCGACGGAGGGTTTCGTCGGGCGCTATCTGCGCGCCTATGGCACCGCGCCGGGCGAAGCGGCAGCCCTGGGCTATCACGCGGCCCGGCGCATCGACGCGGCGGTCCGCCCGCTTGACGGCGTTGCCCCGCGTGCCGACCTTGAAGCGGCGCTGGGCCGGACGGAAGCCGGCTTTCAGTGGTAAGCGGACCGACCTGACGCCAGGGTTGCCGCGCGGCGGTCAGCCGTTGCGGTGCAACGGTGCCACCGCCATCAGATCCTCGATCAAGAGTGACAAGAGCGCGGGGCGTCCAGAAACCCCCGCCTTGCGATAGATGGCATTGAGATGGGCCTTGATCGTGCCCTCGGCCGAACCGCGCAACCGCGCGATTTCGGCAATGTCGGAGCCCTTGACCAGAAACGTGGCGATGTCCTGCTCGGAGGGCGTCAGACCCCAGGTCTCGAACATGCCTTCCATGATGTCGTGCAAGCCCCGGGCCGCCGCCGAAAGACTGCGCGCCATGCGGGCGTGGCGGTGCAGCATCCGGAACAGGAGCCGTGCCTCGATGACGATGGCGACGATCAGGGTGACCGATGCCGCCAGTTCCATCGCAAGATAGAACGACACCGAAATTCTTCCCGTCGCCACCACGTCCCGGAGCCAGTCAACCAGAAAGAAGGTCGCGCTGGCCGCCTGCACTGCGATCAGCGCAGCCAGACCCGCACTGCGTTTCGAGACATCCCAACCTGCGGTCATTCAACGATCCTGGCGGCTTCCGGCACCTCCTTGTAACCCGTGACCATTGCCTTTGGAAGGTTCACGCCGGTCCTGCGGCTTTCCCACAGAACGGCGGCGACATGCAGCAGTACCGACATTTCGGCCCAGGTGACCGCCATCTCGTGCAGGTCCTTGACCCAGCGCACACCCCAGAAGGTCAGCGTGGTCATCATCCAGCCCGACAGCGCGATGACCGCAACCGTCAGCAGGATGTTGTAGATCATCAGCGCGCCGAGCGGCGTGTGGCCAAGATGCACGCGGCGGCGACCCGAGGCGATGTCGGCGGCCTGTTCGGTCGCGGCGCGCAGGTCGGGCGGAAACGAGGCGAACCGCGCATAGCCGCGCCCGGCAAAGCCCCAGATCAGCCGCAGGCCGACCAGGCCCACGATCAGATACCCAAGCACGAGGTGCAGACCCGACGCGGTGGGCACGAACAGCGCGTTGGCCGCAAAGGCGCTGACCAGCGACCAGTGAAAGACCCGCACGATCGGATCCCAGATCTTGAAACGCATGGCGATCTCCTGTTGGAAGGCGCCGCCGACGCGGGGTCGGCGGCGCGTTTCGGCCTCAGCCTTTTGCCGGGTTCTTCTCGATGATCGCCAGCTTCTGGTCCAGAAAGACCTCCCAGGCCTGGCCGTCCTTGATCGCGTAGATCTCGAACTTGCCGTCGATGGTGCCGACCGAGCGCACATCGAAGCCTTCCTTCGTCATGACGGCGCGGATTTCGGCTTCCTTGGCGGGGTCGTTCAACGGCACGTCGCCGGCAAAGGCCGCGCCAGAGGTGAAAAGAACCGCGGCGACGAGGCCGGAGGTGATCTTGTTGCGAAGGGTCATGTCGTTCGTCCTGTTTCGGGCTCTGGACCGGGATGGCCAGATGCCTGCCCGAAACCTGGCAGCCGCAACGACGCAAGGAAATTGAACCCGGGTTGGCCCGGTCCCGGGTTTAGTCAGCCGGAAGACCGTATAACCGCAGTTTATGCTGCGGGATAGCGGGCGAAGGCGGACGCGCCGCCATCGCGGCCGACCAGGATCACGTCATAGGCCTCACGTTCGGTTTCCGGTCCCATGCCCGGCGAGCCGAAGGGCATGCCGGGAACCGCAAGGCCGACCGCGTCAGGCGCTTCGGCCATCAGACGGCGGATGTCGGCGGCGGGGACATGGCCCTCGATCGTGTAGGCACCGATCACCGCCGTGTGGCATGAGACCAGCGTGTCGGGAATGCCTCGCTCGCGCTTGAAGGCCGCCAGATCCTCGATGCTGCGCTCCTCGAAGGTGACGGAAAAGCCGCTGTCGCGCAGATGTCCGATCCAGCCGTTGCAGCACGGACATCCCGGGTCCTTCACGACATGGATGGCCGAATCGCTTTCGGCGCGAAGCCCGGTTGCGGCGAACCCGGCCAGCATGGAACCTGCAGAAAGAAGTGTTCGGCGATTGATCTTCATGACACCTGCCTCATGCCCGCAAATCTTCGACGACTATAGGATGCCGTCGCTGATGGGGTAAGCGGGGAAATGCCCATGGTCGCGGGAGCGTCGGCAAACGATCTTGGCCAGGGGTCTTCCGCCGGATCGTGGCGGAAGGGAAAAAATCGCCAGCAGAACACCAAACTGTCAGATGACACCGGTCGGCGTTTGTGCTAACAGACCATCATGCGTTTCGGACTTTTCCGCGCCCGTGCCGTTGTGCTCGCCGCTTACCTTTTGGCGGCGATGGTGCCTGTGTTTCTCGCGACGGCGGGGCAGGCCCAGACGGATATGCAGCACGCGCAGGTCATGGCCGTGGCTGGCCATGCGATGCCAATGCAGGATACCGCACAGGACAGCGCCGATGTGCAGATGATGCAGTGCCAGGACCATTGCCTTCCGGCAGCTTCCGGCCTGCCAGCCCAGGATCGCACGGTCAAGCCCGGTGTCGCGACGTCGGACTTCGTCGCTGCGGCCGAGTCGCTGGCGGCGTCGCTTGTCGTGCCGCCGCCGGGCCCGCCTCCAAAGGTCGCCTTGATCTGATGGCGCGCTGTCGGCCCTTGTCGACATGCGTGCAACGGAATCTAAAGCAACACTCTGGAGAATTTGCATGTATTCGCTCTCACGCCGCGGCTTCCTGGCCGCTTCTGCCGCCACGGCTGCAACCCTTGCCCTTCCGGCCCGCGTTCGGGCGCAAGCCGGTGGCCTGTCCCTGACCGCCACCACGCGCACAATCGACGTGCGCGGCAAGTCGGCCACCGTCTGGGGTCTGCTGGACAGCAATGGCAAGTCCGGCCTTGTCCTTGATCCCGGCCAGCGTTTCGCGGTCGATCTGAAGAACACGCTCGCCGAGCCGACGCTCATCCACTGGCACGGCCAGATCCCGCCCAACATGCAGGATGGCGTTCCCGGCATCCCGATGCCGATGCTGGAGCCGGGGGAAAGCCGCGCCTACGACTTCGTCGCCCGCGCCGGTACGCACTGGATGCATGCCCACATCGCCGAGCACGAGATGAACCTGCTTGCGGCCCCGCTGATCGTGCGGCGCCCCGAGGATCTGGCGGCGGACCGGCAGGAAGTGACGCTGATGCTGCATGACTTTTCCTTCAAGTCCCCCGCCGAAGTGCTGGCCGAGATCAGCGGTGGAACCTCGATGGCCGGGATGGACATGGAAACCGCCGGACAGGCCGGGACGGACATGGACACCAGCGGACAGGGCAGCATGCCCGGGATGGACATGAGCAGCATGGGCCAGGGCGGCATGGCCGGCATGGAAATGGACCTCAACGACTACAACTTCGATGCCTATCTGGCCAACGACAGGACGCTGGACGACCCCGAGGTGGTGCAGGTCGACAAGGGCGGCCGTGTCCTGGTGCGGGTGATCAACGCCGGGGCGGCGACGGTGTTCTGGATCGACACGGGTGCCTTGCCCGGCCGGCTGGTCGCCGTCGACGGCGAGCCGGTGCAACCCCTGCCGGGTGCCCGCTTCGGCGTCGCCATGGGCCAGCGCATCGACGTCGAGGTTGACGTGCCCGGTGATGGCGGCGCCTTCCCGATCCTTGCCCTGCGCGAAGGGGCACGGGAACGGACCGGCCTGATCCTCGCCACCCCCGGCGCGACGGTGACGAAGATTTCCGACATGTCGGATGGCGACAATCCCGTCTTCAGCGGCGATCTGGCGCAGGAGGCCGCCTTGCGCGCGGTGACGGCGCTGCCCGGTCGCGCGCCGGTATCGCAGCCGGTGCTGGCACTTGGCGGCTCGATGAAGCCCTATGTCTGGACGATCAACGGCCAGCCCTGGGGCACGCATGTTCCGGTGACCGCGAAATCGGGCGAGCGGGTGGAGATCACCTTCCAGAACAATTCGATGATGGGCCATCCGATGCACCTGCACGGCCATGCCTTCCAGGTGGTGGCTGTCGGCATGGACCGGATCGCCGGGGCGGTGCGCGACACGCTGCATGTTCCGGCGATGGGCATGGTGACCGTCGCGGTCGATGCCGGCGAGGCCGCGCGCTGGGTGCTGCATTGCCACCACATTCCGCACCTCTGGGCCGGCATGATGACCGAGTTCGCCGTCTCGGCCTGACACAAGCCGGACCTGCGGCGCTGGCCGCAGGTCCGGGCCTTTCCTGCGAGGGATCGCTTCATGCCCCATCGCATCGGACGCCGCGCCGTCCTGGGTGGCCTTGCGACGCCGTGGCTGGCTTTGCCGGCTTTCGCGCGCCCGCCGTTCCGGCTGCGGGGCGACCCTCGGCCGCTGCTTTCACCTCCGATCCTTGACGAGGCGGGAAAGACCCGCAAGCTTGACGATTTCACCGGACGGGTGATCCTGCTCAACATCTGGGCGACCTGGTGCCCGCCGTGCCGTGAGGAGATGCCCGCCCTCGACAGGCTGGAAGCCGAGCTTGGCGGCACCGGTTTCTCGGTCCTACCCCTGTGCATCGATGCCGAAGGCATTGACCGCGGACGCCGGTTCTATGACGAGATCGGCATCGTCAACCTGCCGCTCTACTGGGCCGAACCGGTGCGCGTCCAGCTTGCGCTGGCCTTCATCGGCCTGCCGACAACGCTGCTGATCGACCGGCAGGGCCGCGAGATCGGTCGCCGTCAGGGACCGGTGGCCTGGGATGGCAAAGCCGCGACCGGGCAGTTGCGCAGCCTTCTGTAGGCAGCGTTGCCGAACCGCCGTCCTGGTGATCCGAAGCGTCGGCGGGCCAACCGCACCCTGCCCGCGACAGCCCCGCCGGACGCGATCAGTGGCGTCGGCGCATCACAGTCTCGCCTTGAGGTCGGCAAGGATTTCGGCGGCCGGGGTTCCGAAGGGGAACTGGCGCAGCCAGTCGCCGTCCGGGCCGATCAGATACAAGGCCGGGCTGTGCGCCATCGCATAGCCGTCCGGCGCTTTCGCATCCGCTTCGCGCTCGTAGAAGATCTTGAAGCTGTCCGCCGCCGCCCGTGTCGTGGCTTCGTCGCCGGCAACACCAAGGATCGCGGGGTGAAATGCCTGGGTGAAGGCGTCGATGCCGAGGCGCCGGTCGCGTTCGGGATCGACCGAGATGAAGATCGGCTGCACCTGCGCCGCGTCGGCCCCGAGGTCGTCCATGACCTGAGCGACTTCGGACAGGGTTGTCGGACAGATATCCGGGCAGGTGGTGAAGCCGAAGAAGACCAGCATGAACCGGCCACGGAATTCCTCGCTGGACCGGACACGGCCAGCCCCGTCCGGCAGGGCGAAGACGGGCCGGAACGCCTGCTCGGTCCCGGGGTCGGTCCGGTCCGCCCATCGGGCGGTGCCAAAGGCCGCCATGGCCGCGATGGCGGCGATCCACAATCCGATCTGTAGGTATCTCAGGCGCATGTCGGGTCCGGGGCAGGAAAGGCTGCGCGCGTTCTATAAAGCGTGAGGAGGAAAAGTGGAATCCGGTTTTCCGCATCAATCACGCGACCACCAAGAACCGAGATCGGGATGATGTTTCCATCAAGCATCATCCCGATCTAGCCTGACGGATGCCGATGGAAGTGCCGGACGGGCCCCAGGGGCCTCCGGGTCCGCCGTTCGCCAAAACCTGCCGCCCGTTGTCGCGCCGAGGTCAGGCGAGCAGCGGCTCGGCCCCGTGGTGGTCCTGCGCGCAGTGCGCGTGATCGCCCAGCACCTCGATCACCCGGCAATCCGAAATCGTGCCGCAGGCACATTGCGCCACCATCCGCTCCAGCTCGCTTTCCAGCGCCTTCAGCCGCTGCAGACGGGCCCGGACCGAGGCCAGCTGGGCCGAGGCGATGGCGTCGGCCGCCGCACAGCTTTGGTCGGGCCGGTCGGACAGACTGAGAAGATCGCGGATCGCCTCAAGCGGAAAGCCAAGATCGCGCGCGTGGCGGATGAAGGACAGCCGGTCGAGCGTCGAACGCGGGTAAAGCCGCTGGTTGCCGCCGCTGCGGTCCGGCTCGGGCAGCAGACCGATCTGTTCATAGTAGCGGATCGTGGGCACCTTGACCCCGGCGGATGCCCCGAGCTTTCCGATGGTCAGCATGAGAAACCTCTTGAAGCTATAGTGACTAGAGCAAGTAGCTAGGATGCCGGAGCGATTCGCACAAGTTCGCAAGAGGCAGGCATGACAGGCGCGGCGCAGGACGAGACCGGGCACGACCACAAGCTGGAAGTGTCGGCGGGGAACGAGGCGCGGATGCGGCTCGTCTTCGGCATGACGGCGGGCTATGCCGTCGTGCAGGCGGTGGGCGGCTGGCTGTCCGGCTCGCTCGCGCTGATCGCGGATTCCGGGCACATGGTGTCGGACGCAGCGGCGCTCTTGCTGGCGCTGATCGCCTACCGGGTGGCACGCAAGGCGGCGACGGCCGAGGTCAGCTATGGCTATCACCGGGTGCGTGTGCTGGCGGCGCTGGCAAACGGTGCCTCGCTGCTGATCCTGGTCGCCTGGATCACTTTCGAGGCGATCAAGCGGTTCCGCGATCCGGTCGAGGTGCTGGCCGGGCCGATGCTGATCGTGGCCTTGGTCGGCCTGACGGTCAATATCGCCGGCGTCCTGATCCTGCGCGCGGGAAACCGGGGCGACACCAACCTCCGCGGGGCACTTCTGCATGTGATGGGCGACATGCTGGGGTCGGTCGGCGCGATCGGGGCGGCGATCGGCATCATGCTGACTGGGTGGACCGTGCTGGACCCGATCCTGTCGGTGCTGGTCGCGGTGCTGGTGGTGCGCTCGGCGTGGTCGCTGGTTGCGGAATCGGTGTTCGTGCTGTTGCAGGCCACGCCGTCGCACATCGACACCAAGGCCGTTCTGGACGACATCGCCACGCTGCCCGGCGTGGGCGAGGTCGCGCATTTCCATGCCTGGACGCTGACCGACAACCGCAGCGTGGCGACGCTGCACGTCACCCCCGCGCCCGGAGCGGACCCCCTCGCCCTGCCGCGCCTTGTGGCGGCGCGACTGACCGAAAGACACGGCATTTCCCACGCGACGGTGGAGGTGAACCCCCCCGGCGCGATCCCGCCCGAGGCCTGAACGGCCAAGGGTCAAGAAAGGACAGACGATGGCAGAGGCAAAGCGCCTGGAATGGAACGTCAGCGGCATGGACTGTGCGTCCTGCGTCGCCAAGGTGACGCGGGCAGTCGAACGGATGCCGGGCGTCAGCGACGTGTCGGTCGCGCTGATGGCGGAAAAGCTGTCGCTGAACCTGGTGCCCGACACCACGCCGACCGAAAAGATCGAGGCGGCGGTCAAGTCGCTGGGCTATGGCATCGCGCCGCGCGGCACGGCGGCGCAGAGGAAAGGCCTTGTCCTGCCCGAGCCGGCGGCCAGCCCGAAGGCGGATCACGATCACGATCATGGTCCGGGTCACGCGCATGACGACGGTCACGACCATGGCCCTGACTGCGGGCATGACCACGGCCCGGGCCTCGGCGACCATGACGGCCACGACCATCACCCGACCGTGGGCAAGGCCGACGCCGGCCACGGCAGTCCCGGACATGTCCACCATGATCCCGCCGACCGGGGCAAGGTGTGGTATCAGACCGGCAAGGGCAGGCTCATCATCATCACCGGCGTTCTGCTTGCCGTCGCCTGGGCGATCGACCTTTCGACCGGGCACGCGATCGGCTACTGGGCCTTTGTCGCCGCCTGCGTCATCGGCGCGGCCCCGGTCGCGCAGCGCGCCATTGCGGCGGCGCGGATGGGCCAGGTCTTCACCATCGAAAGCCTGATGACCATTGCCGCGATCGGCGCGCTCTTCATCGGTGCGGCGGAAGAGGCGGCGCTGGTCGTGTTCTTCTTCGCCGTGGGCGAGGTGCTGGAAGGTGTGGCCGCCAACAAGGCGCGCGACGGCATCCGGGCGCTGGCCAACCTGGTGCCCAAGACCGCGCTCCTGGTCGAGGGCACCGGCACACGCGAAGTTCCGGCTTCGGAGCTGGTTATTGGCCAGATCGTCCTGGCCCGCCCCGGTGACCGCATCCCGGCGGATGGCGAGATCGTCGAGGGCACCTCGGGCGTCGATGACAGCCCGGTGACGGGCGAAAGCGTGCCTGTCACCAAGGGACCGGGGGCTGCGGTCTATGCCGGGTCGATCAACACCGAGGCGGCGCTCCGCATCAAGGTGACGAAGGCCGCCGAGGACAACACCATCGCCCGGATCATCCGGCTGGTCGAGGAGGCCGAAGAGGCGCGTGCCCCGACCGAACGCTTCATCGACCGGTTCAGCCGCTGGTACATGCCGCTGATCGTGCTTTTGTCCGTCGCTGTCATCCTGATCCCGCCGCTGACCATGGGCGGGGACTGGACCACCTGGATCTACCGCGGTCTCACGCTTCTTCTCATCGGCTGCCCCTGCGCGCTGGTGATCTCGGTTCCGGCCTCCATCGCCTCGGCCCTGTCGGCGGGGGCCAGGCGGGGCCTTCTGATGAAGGGCGGAGCGGTGATGGAAGCGGCGGCCAAGATCAGCCAGCTCGCCTTCGACAAGACCGGCACCCTGACCCACGGCAAGCCGCAGGTGGTGGACGTGGTGCCGCTGGGCGCCGCCACCGAGGCCGATGTCCTGCGCCTTGCCGCCGCTGTCGAGGCCGGGTCGAGCCACCCGCTCGCGCGCGCAATCCTGACGCGGGCCGCGGGCATGGACCTGCCGGAGGCGACCGGGGAAAAGGCGATCATGGGCAAGGGGGTTTCGGCCATGGTCGAAGGCCGGGCGCTGACGGTGTCCTCGCCGCGCCATGCGACCGAACAGGGCGCGTTGCAGGGGGCCGACATCGCCCGCGCCACGGCGCTTGAGCAAGAAGGCAAGACCGTCGCCGTCCTGTATGAGGGCCGCACCGCACTGGGCCTTATCGCGATGCGCGACGAGCCGCGCGCCGACGCAGCAGAGGCTGTGAAGCAGCTGCGCGCCCTGGGGATCACGCCGACGATCCTGACCGGCGACAATCCGCGCACGGCGGCGGCCATCGCCGCCAGCCTAGGCACCGAGTTCCGGGCCGAGATGCTGCCCGAGGACAAGCTGTCCGCCATCCGCGACATGGCAGCGCATGGCGGCGTGATGATGGTGGGCGACGGGATCAACGACGCGCCGGCCCTGAAGCAGGCCAATGTCGGCGTCGCCATGGGATCGGGCACCGATGTGGCGCTGGAAACGGCGGACGCCGCCATCCTGCGCGACCGGGTCACCGACATCGCCGCCACGATCCGCCTGGCGCGTGCGACGATGGCGAACATCCGCCAGAACATCAGTCTTGCGCTCGGGCTGAAGCTGGTGTTCCTCGTGACCACGGTCTTCGGGTTGACCGGACTCTGGCTTGCCATCCTGGCCGATACCGGCGCCACTGTCCTGGTGACCTTGAACGCCTTGCGTCTGCTCAACTACGATCCCGAACGATAACCCGATTCCCCGGCGCGCCAAAACGCTCGCAAGCGACATGAGGTCACAAAGATGTCCGTCCCCCCCGTTCCCCTGCAATCCCCCGAAGCCCAGCCTGCGGCGGGCCTCCTGTGTCCGGTGTGCCGGGTCGATCTGGTGATGGCCGACCGCGCGGGCGTCGAAATCGACTATTGCCCCAAATGTCGCGGCGTCTGGCTTGACCGGGGCGAACTGGACAAGATCATCGAAATGTCGCTGCGCCAGCCCGCCGGTCCCGATGCATCGACCAGACCATCGTCCGACCGCGACGGCGGCTACGCCGCTTCTGACTACGACCGAAGGAACCTGCCTTACGGCGGCCACCACGGCGGGCATGACGGCGGGCACGGCGGCGGCTACGGTGGCGGGCACGGTGGCGGGCACGGTGGCTATGGCGGCGGCCATGGTCGGCGGCGGCGCTCCTGGCTGGGCGATCTGTTCGATTGACAGCGGCAGTCTGCCAGGCTTGACGGCTATTGCCGACAGCCGTTGGCAAACTCCCGGAACAGCTCCAGCGTCGCCGGGCTGACGTGGTGTTCGATGCCCTCGGCATCCTTTTCCGCCGTGGCAGGATCGAGGCCAAGCCGGACCAGGAAGCGCACGACGACCTCATGCCTTTCGCGGCAGATTGCCGCCAGTGCCACCCCGGCCTCGGTCAGGAAGACCGACCGATAGCGCGCGCGGGTGACCAGCCCGTCACGGGTGAGGCGGTCCAGAGCCTTGGCGACGGTCGGAGCGGTGACGCCCAGCCGCGCCGCAATGTCCACCGGTCGCGCCTCGCCGATACTCTCGATCAGTTCGGCGACAAGCTCGACATAGTCCTCGGCCAGTTCCAGCCGCCGGGCATCCCGCACGCTCTGAAACGCCTCGGCCCGCTGCGTGACGGGTCTGGCCTCCGGGTCGGAGGGATCGGTCAGGCTGTCGCTGTCGGTCTCCATTCCTGATCCTTGACACAATCCGGCTTGACAAGTAAAGCCGCCGTGCAGTTTGTTAGCCAAGGCTAATATTATGTGCGCCGACTATGCCAGCGAACCGGGAGCCTTGAAGTGAGCATGAATGCGTGGCGAAGCGAGCCGACCAGCCCCTCGATGTCCGAGGTCTTCCGCTCGATCGCCGTTCCCTCCGGCCGGTCGCCGTTCCGGCGGTTCCTCGCCTTCATCGGGCCGGGCTATCTGGTGGCCGTGGGCTACATGGACCCGGGCAACTGGGCGACATCGCTCGCGGGGGGGGCGAAGTTCGGCTACACGCTGCTGTTCGTCGCGCTGCTGTCGAACATCATGGCGATCCTGCTGCAATCGCTCTGCGCCCGGCTGGCAATCGCCTCGGGGCGTGACCTGGCGCAAGCCTGCCGCGATGCCTTCCCGCGCTGGGTGTCGGTGCCGCTGTGGCTTTTCGCCGAGGCGGCGATCATCGCAACCGACCTGGCCGAGGTCATCGGCACCGCGATCGGCCTGAACCTTCTGTTCGGCATCCCGCTGGAGATCGGGGTCTTCATCACCGCCGCCGATGTGTTCCTGATCCTATGGCTGCAGAACCGGGGCTTCCGGTGGGTCGAGGCCTTCGTGATCGGCCTTCTGATGGTCATAGCGGTCAGCTTCACCGTGCAGCTTGCCATGGCCGATCCGGACTGGAACGCCGTCATTGTCGGATATGCGCCGTCGGTAGAGATCGTGACCAATCCCGAAATGCTTTACCTCGCGCTGGGGATCATCGGCGCGACGGTGATGCCGCACAATCTTTACCTGCATTCGGGGATCGTGCAGACCCGCGCCTATGGTCAGGACCCGGGCGAAAAGCGCGATGCCTTGCGAATGGCGACCTGGGACAGCACCATCGCGCTGATGCTGGCGCTGATGGTGAACTCCTCGATCCTGATCCTGGCCGCGGCGACCTTCAATGCCAGCGGCAACACCGAAATCGTCGAGATCGGCCAGGCCCAGGCCTTGCTGACCCCGCTTCTGGGCAGCGCCCTTGCGCCGACGCTGTTCGGGATCGCGCTGCTCGCCTGCGGGCTGAATGCCACGGTGACGGCCACCATGTCGGGCCAGATCGTGATGGAAGGGTTCATCAACTTCCGCATCAGCCCGGTCCTGCGCCGCCTGATCACACGGCTGATCGCCATCCTGCCCGCGATAACGGTGATCCTGATCTGGGGCAGCGAGGAAACCGGGCAGTTGCTGATCCTCAGCCAGGTGGTCCTGTCCTTCCAGTTGCCGTTCGCCATCGTGCCCCTGGTCATGTTCACCTC
>NCDY01000147.1 GCA_002280405.1 Rhodobacterales bacterium 32-66-9
GGGCGGCAAGGGTCCAGGCGTTCTGCTCGATGGCCAGCAGGTCCACCCGGCGCTGGGTCGGCTTGTGCCCGGTGGCCGGGCGCGGCAGGTCCGGCAGGCCGACGGCAAGGATCAGCGGCAGACCCTCTGCCTGCAGCGCATCCAGCCGCGTCGGGAGGTCCGGCGCATGGATCGTCGGGTTGTTCAGGAAGATGACCAGCGGATGCACGGCTGCCATCCCGTCCGCCTCCGCCCTCTGCACCGGGCGCTCCGCGCGCGAGCGGGCGATCTCGACCCCCAGGGCATAGGGGCCGATGTCCAGCTTCTCGATCCGGATGAAGACCCGCATCGCGGCGGGTTCGGCCAGGATCCGCTCGGCGACACGTTCGGCAAGGGTTTCAAGCAGGTTCAGCCGTTCGGCGGCCAGTTCGGCCGCAATCGACTCGGTGATCCGGTCATATGAGAGAATACGGTCGACATCATCCTGCAGGGGTGCGGTGACCGGACGGACCTCGACCACCACGTTGAAGCGCAGGCGCTGCTTGTGACCGCGTTCCTTCTGGAAAGCACCGATGTCGGCCTCGACCACATGGTCGCGCAAGGAGATCCGGTCGCGCGGCGTGCCACCCGCCGAAGCCTCGGCCCGGTCTTCGGGATGGGCAAAGGCCAGCTCGATGTCGGACATGGTCATGCGCACCTCCGCAGGTTCGGCCTGTCTTACCATGCGGCGCGCGCGGGCCAAGCGGGAAGGCGTCACCGCAAGCGCGATGCCCGACATCAGCCGCGGCTGCCCGGCTGCCGATAGAAGAGATGCGCGCCGATCGCGGCGGTCATCGGAAAGCGTTTCGACCAGCTCGGCCGGACACCACGGGCGTGAAAATAGGTGGCCCCGCCGGTCAGAAGCCGCGGTGCCCCGTCCAGCATGGCCCGGGCGATCCGGCCGGCCCGGTCGGCCGAGACCTTGTCCCGCATCCGGTCCGACCGACCGTCGCAAACGTAGGAGAATTGGCAGCCGCCGCCGCCGCGCTGCTTGACCACGCCGCAGACGCTGCGGGGATAAAGCGGGCTGTCGACCCGATTGAGGATCACTTCGGCGACCCCGATCTGGCCGTCCAGGCTTTCACCGCGCGCCTCGAAATACAGCGCCTCGGTCAGGCACTGCCACTCGGCATCGCCTTTGGGTGCGGGTTGGGCCATCAGCCAAGCCTCGGTGATCCGCTCGGCCGGGGCCCCGGCAGCAGGCGCGGGATCGAGATCCGGCGCGGGCAGGCGTTCAAGCTCTGGCGAGAAACTGATCGGCGTGGGCTTCAGACCGAACATGGCCGAATTCCAGCTGCCTTCGGCCAGCGCGGCGGCGGCCGACACGGCCATCGCCAGCGCGAAGGTCACAAGGGTGCATTTCATTCTGCTCTTCCGTCTATGGTTTCCCGGCGGAAGTTCCCCCGCCTTGGCAAGCGTCCGGTGAGGTAGGGGAAGCCATCCTGGCGGTCCAGCCGCTGTTGCGGAATTGCCACATAAATCAATGCTGCATAAGCGAAATGCCGCCGAAAACTCGGGAAAATCTATGAAAGACGTCGTCTAAATATATGTGATAAAACGATTTATTCTCGATCTCTCAGCGCAAGATGCGCCGCGGCCAGTCGCGCCATCGGCACCCGGTAAGGCGAGCACGACACATAGTCGAACCCGGCACGGCGGCAGAAGTCGATCGATTCCGGGTTGCCGCCGTGTTCGCCGCAGATCGACAAAGTCAGATCCTTCCGGGTCTTGCGGCCCCGTTCGGCACCGATGAGCAGAAGCTCACCCACCCCGTCGATGTCCAGGATGTGGAACGGATCCTCCGGGAAAACCCCCAGACGGACATAGGTGTTCATGAAGCGGCCCGCGTCATCACGGCTCAGGCCATAGGTCATCTGGGTCAGGTCGTTGGTCCCAAAGGACAGGAACGCGGCATGCTGGGCAATCTCGCCCGCCCGCAAGGCAGCCCGCGGGGTTTCCACCATGACGCCCAGTTTGTAGTCGAACGCCGCCCCCGCCTTGGTGCGCACCATGGCAGCCACGGCGTCGATCCGGGTCTTGACCAGTTCCACCTCGCGCCGCGCACTGACCAGCGGGATCATGATTTCCGGCACCACCGGGGCGCCGCGCCGGGCGCTTTCCAGCGTCGCCTCGAAGATCGCCTGCGCCTGCATGTCGTAGATTTCCGGCAGGACCACCCCCAGCCGCACCCCGCGCATCCCGAGCATCGGGTTCACCTCTGTCAGCGCCTCGGCGCGGCGGGTCACTTCCGATAGGGGCCGGTCCAGCGCCTCGGCCAGATCGCGCAGACCCTCGCGGTCCTGGGGCAGGAATTCGTGCAACGGCGGGTCGAACAGGCGGATGCAGACCGGCAGGCCCTGCATGATTTCAAAGAGTTGCACGAAATCCGCCCGCTGCATCGGCAACAGCCGCGCCAGTGCCGCCGCCCGGTCGGACGGCGTGTCCGCGAAGATCATCTCGCGCATCACGACCAGCCGGTCTTCGTCGAAGAACATGTGTTCCGTCCGACAAAGACCGATCCCCTGCGCCTCGAACTTCCGGGCGGTCTCGGCGTCGGCAGGCGTGTCCGCATTCGCCCTGACACCGATGTCGCGCACCTCGTCGGCCCAGGCCAGAAGCCTGCGGAAACTGTCGTCCAGTGCCGGGGGCAGCATTTCCGCGGCACCCGCCAAGGCCTCGCCCTTCGATCCGTCCAGCGTGACCACATCGCCCTCGCGGAACACCCGGCCGTCCGCCGTGGTCAGCTTGCGCTCTCGTGCATCCAGCCGGACCTCAGACGCCCCCACGACGCAAGGCAGCCCCAGCCCGCGCGCGATCACCGCCGCATGGCTGGTCATTCCCCCCCGCTCGGTCAGCACCGCAGCCGAGGAATGCATGCCGCGAATATCCTCGGGCGAGGTTTCGCGGCGCACCAGAATGCAAGGCTCGCCCTTCGACGCGCTCGCCTGTGCGGCGGCCGAGGAGAAGACCAGCTTGCCCGTCGCCGCCCCGGGACTGGCGGCAATGCCCCGCGCGATCACGTCGCGGGCCCCGCGCGGATCGACCTGATGGTGCAGAAGTTCGGACAGCGCGCGCGGTTCGACCCGCAAGACCGCCTCGTTGCGCGGGATCACCCCATCCTCGGCCAGGGCCACCGCGATCCGCAAGCCCGCCCGGACCGAGCGTTGCACCTTGACCGCGTCCAGAACCGCAAGCCGCCCGTCCTCGATGGTGAACTCGATCTGCATTTCCTCGCGCAGGCGGGTGCGGCAGACCGCGCCATACTCGATCAGAGTGGCGAAGATCTCGGGTGCGACATCTTCCAGCGACGGCCCGCGCGGGTCGCGCGTCAGATACAGCGCCTCGGTCGTCTTCAGCGCATCCCTGCCCTGCGACTGACCCAGATAGCGCCCGGTGATCTGCGGCTGGCCCGTGACCGGATCGACGAACTGGATCACGCCCGATCCGCTGATCCCCTGGCCGATGCCTTGCGCCATCTCCTGCACCACCAGGCCCAGAGCGGCCTCCTCCGGTGCCCCCTTGGCCTGCCGCAGAAGCCGCGCCGACGTGCCCTCCCAGGCCCGCGCCATGCTGCGCAGGACTTCGGAAAGCTGACGCGCAGGATCTTGCGGGAAGGGCTCGTCGGTCTCCACCTCATATTCGCGCAAGGCGTCGCGCAAGGCCCCCGGCCCCGGCTTCAGCCCGTCGAACACATCGGGGTCCAGCCTTGCCACATGGATCGCATAGGCCTGCACAAAGCGCAGATACAGCGCGTCCGCCGCCGCCTCGCCGTGGGTCTCGGCCAGCCGGGCATGGCGCTTGGCGTTCAGCCCGATGTTCAGGATCGTCGCCGGGCCACCCCAGTCGGGGTTGGCGGGCGAGGGGCGGACGGAAATCAGCGGCCCGTCGCCGAAATTGTGCAGGATTCCAGCGGCATCGACCCCGTGCCCGGCGGCGATCGCCTTGACCGTCGTCGCGGGCAGCGCGACGGATTTCGGCACCGGAAGGTCCAGCCGCACCAGCCTTTGCAGACATTTCGCCCGCCAGCCATGGCTTGCCGCAGCGATCTGCGCCGAGGGCGAGATCTGGGCAAACTCCGGGATGGGGTCGCGTTTCTGCACTGCAGCACCTGATGTTCAGATGCAGCATACGCAGAAAGCCCTGTCATTCAAGCGTGACATGTCAGCCGCGTGACGAATCTTTGGGCACCGGGAAAACCCGCCCCGGACCTGATCCGGGGCCCCGTGCGATCAAGCGAGGCCCCGGATCAGGTCCGGGGCGGGTCAGCCTTCGATCCGGGTCAGGTCGGCAACGCCGGAACAGATGGCGCGGATGCGGTGCAGAAGGTTGAGCCGGTTGCGGCGGATGATCTCGTTGTCGCTGTTGACCTGCACCGCCGTGAAGAACGCGTCGATGGGCGCGCGCAGGGCGGCCATCGCGGCCATGGCCCTCGGGAAGTCCTCGGCTTGCATCGCCGGGGTGATCTCCGCCTCGGCCTTGTCCAGCGCCGCGAAAAGCGCGCGTTCCGCGTCCGTCTCGGCAAACTTGATGCCCGCGCCGAAGGAGTATTCGACGCCGTCCTTCGCCTCCGCCTGCGCCAGGATATTGGCGGCCCGCTTGTAGCCCTGCAACAGGTTCGCCCCGTCCTCGGTCTTCATCACCGCCGCCAGCGCCTCGGCCCGTTTCACCAGAAGCGTGAGGTCGTCATTCCCCGGCATGGCGAGGCAGGCGTCGATGATGTCGTGCCGGATGCCCTGATCCTTGAGGTAGACCTTGAGGCGATCCACTACAAAGTTCATCAAGTCAGTTACTGTAGCCATTGCCAATGCATGGTCCACCTCAGTGACTTCGATGGCGTCAATGGAGCTGATGCCGTGCTCTGCAAGCTTGCTTGCGAGGTCATGCAATCCCTTGCTGCGGAGATATTCGATTGCCGGCAACAACGGCAACAAGACTTCATTCGCCTTCAACAACCCATGAATGAGACCAAGATGCGCATAAGCTGGGCCTGCCAATCCACCCCGCACCCCATTCCCCAGCACCAACCGCACCACCCCCAGCGCCGCCCGCCGCAGCGCGTAAGGGTCCTTCGACCCCGTCGGCTTCTCGTCAATCGCCCAGAAACCGGTCAGCGTGTCGATCTTGTCGGCCAGCGCCACGGCGACGCTCACCGGCTCGGTCGGCACCCAGTCGCTCTCCCCCTTCGGCCGCCAGTGGTCCCGCGCGGCATCGGCAATCGCGGATACCCGCCCCGGACTTGATCCGGGAGCCCGCCCCGGACTTGATCCGGGGCCTCCCTCTGCCACTGCGAGGCCCCGGATCAAGTCCGGGGCGGGGGCG
>NCDY01000010.1:0-27015 GCA_002280405.1 Rhodobacterales bacterium 32-66-9
ATCCTCATGGCCTCGCGCGCGTTCCCGGCCATCGGTGCCAACCCGGATACATACCATCGGGTCTACCGCCGCCTCATCGACCAGGCAAAGGACCCGGTCATCCTGCACTGGCTTGGCCCGATGTTCGACCCCGCCCTCACCGGCTACTGGGGCAGCGCGGATGTCACCCGGGCATCCCGCTTCGTCCTCTCTCTCATCGCCGAGAACCCGGCCCGGGTCGACGGCATCAAGATCTCTCTTCTTGATCAGCGTCACGAGGAACGGTTCCGTGCCCGGCTTCCCGACGGCGTGCGCCTCTACACCGGCGACGATTTCAACTACGCGCCCCTGATCGAAGGCGACGGCACGCGCCATTCCCATGCCCTGCTCGGCATCTTCGCGGCCATCGCCCCCGCCGCGGCGCAGGCTCTCGAGGCCCTCGCGCAGGGCGACCGGGACACCTACCGCCGCCTGCTCGCCCCGACTGTCCCGCTGAGCCGCGAGATCTTCCGTGCGCCCACCCGCTTCTACAAGGCGGGCATCGCCTTCCTGTCCTGGCTGAACGGCCACCAGTCCCATTTCATCATGCCAGGAGGTCTCCAGTCCTCGCGCGACATAACGCATCTTGCGCAGGTCTTCCGCCTTGCCGACCAGGCAGGCTTGCTTTCCCGCCCCGATCTGGCAGAAGCGCGGATGCGGACGCTTCTCGCAGTGCACGGGATCGAGCAAAGCTGAGGTGACATGGACAGACGGCCGACGATCATCGACGTGGCAACCCTGGCCGGGGTGTCGAAATCGACCGTCAGCCTGGTTCTGCAGCGCAGCCCGCTGGTCAAGGAGCAGACGCGCGCGGACGTGCGCCGCGCGATGACCCAGCTTGGCTATGTCTACAATCGCGCCGCTGCAAACCTGCGCGGCGCGAATACCGGATTGATCGGCCTGGTGATCAATGATCTGAGGAACCCGTTCTTCACCGAATTTGCCACCTCGCTGCAGATGGCACTGTCAGCCCGGGGCCATGCCACCGTGATCGCCAACACCGACGAAGACCCCGCGCTGCAGGCCCAGGTCGTCAGCGCGATGCTGGAACACGGCGTTTCGGCATTGATCGTCTCGCCCGCCTATGGCGAAGAGGCCGCGACCTTCGATGCAATCGCCCGGGCAGGTGTACCGGCGCTGCAAGTCCTGCGGCAAGTGGTGGACAGCACGCGCTTTCCCTTCGCCGCCCCCGACTATCCCGACGGCAGCCGTCTTGCGACCGAACATCTGCTGGCCGAAGGCGCGCGCCAGATCGCCTTCATCGGCGGGATTGAAGGTCGCGCCGTCACCCGGTCGCGAATGTCGGGGTATCTTGCGACACTCGCCGCCCGCGGGCTGGTGCCGCTCCATCTTCCCGGCCGTCCCGGTCGCAGCTTCGGGCGCGAGGCTGCGCAACGCCTCACCCGGGACCACAGGCAGATCGACGCGGTCCTTTGCTTCAACGACCTGACCGCGCTGGGCCTTCTGACCGGCTGCACCGAGCTTGGCCGCGCCGTCGGCTCCGACCTCAGGGTCGTGGGCTTCGATGACATCGAGGATTGTGCCCAGGCATTTCCCGCACTGTCCTCGGTCCGCTGCGACATCGCCGGGTTCGGGCGGCAGATGGCGGAAACCGTCCTGAACTGGCTGGAGAATGACCAGCGCCCCGGGCCAGTGACGATCACGCCGGTGACACTGATCCGCCGCGCGTCGAGCCGTGCCGCATGATCTCCGATCCCGCCGCCTTTCTGCGCCAGCTTTTCGACCGCGCGGTCGAGGTTGCCGACCCGATGCGCTCGCTGGCCGCCGTTCTGCCGGAAAAGCCGCAAGGACGCCTGATCGTGATCGGGGCTGGCAAGGCCTCGGCGCGGATGGCCGAAGCGGTCGAAGCGGCGTGGGGGCCTTGCGCGGGCCTTGTCATCACTCGCTACGGCCATGCTCGACCCTGCCGCGGCATCGAGATCGTCGAGGCGGCGCACCCCGTCCCCGATCAGGCGGGGGTCGATGCCACGCGGCGGATTCTTTCATCCTTGCAAGGCCTTGCCGAAGCCGACACTGTGCTGGCCTTGATCTCTGGCGGGGCATCGGCGCTGCTCTGCGCGCCTGCCGAGGGCATGACGCTTGCGGAAAAGCAGGCGGTCAATGCTGCGCTTCTTGCCTCTGGCGCGCCTATTTCGGCGATGAACACGGTGCGCAAGCATCTCAGCCGCGTGAAGGGTGGCCAGCTTGCGGCAGCCGCCTATCCGGCGCGAATGCTTGCGCTGATGATCTCAGATGTCCCCGATGACGACCCCGCCTTCATCGGCTCTGGACCCACGGTCGGTGACACGACCACCCCAGCGGACGCGCGCGCGATCCTCGACCGCTGGTCGATCCCGGTCACCGATGGCGTCCGCGCCGCACTTGACCGCTCCGGCGTCGTCCGCCCGGGGGATCGCCGCCTGTCGCGCACCGAAAACGTCATCTATGCCGCCCCCGCCCAGTCTCTTGCGGCCGCCGCCGCCCTTGCCGAGCCTTTTGCGCAGGTCCACACGCTTGGCGACAACCTTGAAGGCGAAGCCCGTCTGGTTGCCGGCGATCAGGCGGCCATGGCCATCGATTTTGCGGCGCGGCTGAAACCTGATGACGCTCCGGTCCTGCTGTTGTCCGGCGGCGAGCTTACCGTCACGCGCGAGGGCGATGGCATCGGCGGCCCGAATGCCGAATTCTGCCTTGCCCTCGCGCTTGCCTTGGAGGGCCATCCACGGATCCATGCGATTGCCTGCGATACGGACGGGGTGGACGGCGCTGCCGAAATCGCGGGTGCCTTGGTCGGCCCGAAGACCCTCGACACCCCCGGCGCTGCCGCGGCGCTGTCGCGGAATGACGCGCACGGCTACTTTGCGCGTGCAGGCGCGCAGGTTGTCACCGGTCCGACCCTGACCAACGTCAACGACTTTCGCGCGATCCTGGTGCTGCCACCGGGCTAGGGGCCGTCATCCGGGATCCTGCACATCACCGGCGGGGCGGGCGGGCAGGGTGATCCGGGCCGCCAACCCGCCAAGCGCGGCGCTGTCTTCCAGAACCAGTGCCGCGCCGTAAGCCTGCAGCAGGTCGCTTGCAATCGCCAGACCCAGCCCGGTCCCCGGTTTCGAGGTGTCGAGCCGCGCACCAGAGCGCACCGCCTCGGCCCGGTCGGACTCGGGAATGCCGGGCCCGTCGTCCTCGATCACAAGTTCGATTGCCCCCTTGCGTCTCCGGGCTGTCAGGGCAAGCCGCTTTCGGCTCCATTTCAGCGCGTTGTCCAGAAGATTGCCCAGCACTTCCTCGATGTCCTGCGCATCCATCCGCACCGCAAGGCCGGGCTCGCAGGCCACTGACAGCAGCTTGCCGTCGCGTTCCGCCATCATGCCGAACAGGCGCTGAAACCTCTGGATGGAATGGCTGAGGTCGGTTTTCGCCTGCACCGTCTCGCAGGTGTTCGCGGTGCGCAGCCGCGCCAAGGACCGCGCGAGCTGCGCATCGACCCGGTCCAGTGCGTCCAGCGCCTTGCTCATGTCCTGCGCGCCCTCGGCAAGCACTGTCAGTTCATTGCGCAAGATCGCGCTGGGTGTCTTGAGGGCGTGGGCCAGGTCCGCCGCCTGCCGCCGCGACCGGCTGACGATCTCGCGGTTGCGGGTCAGCAGGGTGTTGATGTCGCCCACCAGCGGCGCGACCTCCTCGGGGTAGTCGGCTGCGCTGAGCGGTTCGTCACGATCCCAGCGCCGCGCCACATCGCGCCGCAGCCGGTCGAGCGGGCGCAGGATCGCCGCGGTCTGGAAGAGCACGCTGGCCAGGCCGATCACTGCCACCAGCGCAAAGGCCGCCCCCAGGCTTTGCCGCAAGTCCCGCCGGTCGGCTTGCAACTGCGCCAGGCTTTCGGCAACCGCGACGACCCAGGAGCTGCCGTCTTCCAGCGTGATGCGCTGTGCCGCGATCCGCACCGCCTCGATGTCCGGATTGGAAGCGTCGCGAAGAACGAGACCGGTCGGGGCGATGTCGCCGCCCGGCAGGCTGGCCCCCAGCAAGGAACCCGAGGCAAAGCTCTGGCCCGCTTGCGACGTGACCTGCCAGTAGCGTCCCGAAAACGGCGTCTGGTACTGCGGGTCGAACAACAGCTCTGCCAGGCGCGACGGATCCTTGGCAGCGTAGCTGAGCGCAACCACCACCTGCGTATGGCGTTCGATCAGCGCGCGGTCGAACCGGTCCGCCTCGCGCTGGTTCAGGAAGGAATACAAGAGCAGGATGCCGATCGCCAGGGACACCAGCGCCGACAGTCCGCCGCTGATCCAGGCCCTCTGGCGCAAGGACAGCATCAAGCCGCGTCGATCATGTATCCCCGCCCGCGCACGGTCTGGATCAGGTCCGGCCCCAGCTTCTTGCGCAAGCGGTTGATGAAGACCGCGATGGTGTTGGAATCGCGATCGCCGTCATAGGCGTAGATATGCTCGGACAGTTCCGTTCGCGAAATCAGTCGCCCGGTGTTGTGGATCAGGTAGGACAGCACCGCGACCTCCTGCGAGGTCAGGTCCACCGGCACCCCGTCCAGGGTCGCACGACCATGGCGGGTATCGAAAACCACGTCGCCGTGCTGGAACAGCGGGTTTGAGCGGCCCGAGCTGCGTCGCAAGGCCGCCCGCACCCGAGCGGCAAGTTCCGGAAGGTGGAAAGGCTTGGTCAGATAGTCGTCCGCCCCCGCGTCCAGTCCGTCGACCCGATCCGACCAGCCATCCCGTGCCGTCAGGATCAGGACCGGCGTCGCCACTCCGGTGCTGCGCCATTCGCGTAGGACGGAAATTCCGTCGCGGACCGGAAGGCCAAGGTCGAGGATGATCATGTCATAGGATTCTGTCGCGCCCAGAAAGCAGGCTTCCTGACCATCGTGAACGACGTCGACGATCCGGCCCTCGGCCATGAGGACTTTCTTGATCTGGTCGCACAGGACCACTTCGTCTTCAGCCAGCAATATTCGCATGACCGCAAGGATTATCTGTCAATTTGGCAACAATTAAGGCGGCGTCAGTTCTTGCCATTGCCATTTCCGCCGCCGTTCCCGCCGCCGTTGCCTCCACCGTTCCCGTTGCCGTTCCCGTTCCCGTTGCCGTTGCCGTTGCCCCCGGCGTTGCCATTGGCGTTTTCCCTTGCGGCCTGAGCCTTGCCGCCCTTGGCCTTGCCGCCGGTTTCGGCGGCCGCAGCAACCTGCTTGCCGACGGCAGACCCCTTGGCCACCTGTTCCCCGGTTCCAGCGTCGATGATCATGCTGACCAGACTGCCATCCGACTTTTTCAGCACGATCCGGTAGAAAACGCCGTCCGCCTCGAAGGCGCGCGCCTCGACCGGCTCGCCTCCGGTCTGGCGGACGAGGGCGGTGATGACCTGCTTCAAGCCCAGCAAGTCGCTTTCCCGCACCACACGGCGCAATTCGGCCCCGTCCAGTTCACGCATCGTCGCCCCCAGGACCGGGCCGGTCAGGGCGAGCAGGGCAAGAGGCAGCAGGGCAGAACGCAGGCTCATGCGGACATCATAGCGAAGTCTGGATGAACCCAAAATGAACATCCGGTTCCTGCCTCGTTAAACCGGCCTGGTATCTAATTCTACCGCAGATTGCGACTCGGGCTGGAAGTCGGGCCAAGGCCGGTCTTGCCGGTTGCGTTTCGCAGAAGGTTCAACCGCGTGGTGCTGAAGCCCATCAGCCACGTCCAGCAAAAAGGTTCCGCTATGAAATCACCAGCTCTTCAAGTCCTGCGCGCCTGCACACTGACCATTGCGCTGCTCGGCTCGGTCGCGATCATCACGGCTGTTTCAGTGCCTGACGTGGCCTTCGCGAAGCCCGGCAACGGCAACGGTGGCGGCAACGGCAACGGCAACGCCGGCGGCAACGGAAGTGCGAACGGCAACGGCAACGGCGGCAGTGCCAAGGCAAGCGACGGCGGCGACTCGGCCAAGACCAGGGCCGGCGGCGCTGACGCACCGAAGAAGTCCAAGTCGACGGCCTCGGCCAAGACCAGGCGGCTCGCCGATGAGCTTGGGGTCAGCGCATCCGAACTTGGCGCGCTGAACGCTGCCCATGCCAATGCGAATGCCTTCAAGCACGCATCGCCGAATTCGCGCGTTGGCAAGATCGGCCTATACCGCGACGCGGTTCTTACGGGGCGCGACCTTGAGGCTGATCTCGAGGAGAAGACGGCTCTTCTGGAAACCATGACAGCGCCGGACCGCGCACTCGCAGCGATCGAGCCCGATCTTGCCGCAGCCGTGGACGATGTTGCCCAAAAGTCGGACGAGGTGGCACGGCTTGAAGCCGAGCTTGCCGGTGCCGGCGGGACCGATCCGGCCCTTGAGGCAGAGCTTGCGGCTGCCCGTGCCGAACTTTCGGATTCCGAAGCGGCCGCACAGGCATTGCAGGATGAACTGGCCGAGGCCGAGGCCTACGCAGCCCTTGAAGCGGAGGTCGCCGATCTGGAAGCCAGGGTCGCGGCTCAGCCCGATCTGGAGCGTGCGCTGCTGGAGAATGCGGCCAACAAGCCCGTGACCGACGCCGTGGAAGCCGCGGTGAAGAACCTTCTCGGCCTCTGATCCCGAAACGCCTCTGGCCGGCAGTCAACCTGCCGGCCAGAAATCACGCGGCGGCAAACGGCAAAATGGAAAGGCCGCCCCGGTCTGTGGGCGGCCTTTCTTTGGCGGTCGATGGCAGTTTACGCGACGAATGAGCGCGAAGCGATGCGATCCAGAATCGCCACGACATCATCCACCGGCGGAAACTGCTTGCGGTCGGTCAGGAACCGGCTGGCCTTCACCTGTCGTTGCATCGGCGTGCGCGGCATCCCCTCAGTCGCGCGCAGGTCGGCGGTCAGGTGCAAACGGCCTTCTTCAGCAGTCGAACGCAGCATGATCAACCCCCATTGACCGGGCCGGTGTCCTTTGTTCTTCCACAAAAGGCGACTCGGCTTTTTGAAACCTTGCATCACGCTTGTTTAACCCGCCAAGAACCCGCCATTCATCTTCGGTTCATCTTCCGTTGCAGGTCAGCCCCGATCTGCAAAGGGGCTGTCATAGAAAGTCCGTGGCGCGATCTGCTCTGGCTCGACCATGGTCAGCACCAGACTGCGGACATTGTCATCGATCATCCGATACGCCTCTCGGATCAGACCGTGGGCGTCCTGCCGCACCATATGCACCGGAAATTGCAGCCAGGCGGCGAAGGGATCGTAGTCGTAACAGCCGATGACCGAGGCCCGCAGCGCCTCGGCGGGCAGGCCCGACAGATGCCCCAGCACCCCTTCGAAGACGGTGAGAGAGTTCACGAGGAGCCCCCCGGGCAAGCCGCCGAGCCGGTCGCACAGTGCGGCGATCTCGCGCATCGCACTTCGGGGCGCATAGCCGCAGGCGATGATCTGCTCTGGCAGGGGGGGGATGCCCGCTTCGGTCAGCACATCGCGGAACGCCTCGATCCGCCGCCCCGTTGCATAGTCGCTTGCATCGCCGCCGATGAGATACAGCCGGTCACGCGGCGTCTGTCCGGTCACCGGTCGGTCCACCAGAAGCCGCCGCGTCAGCTCTGCCGCACCCTTGTGGTTGTCCGACACCACCGATGGCGCCCCCCGGCCCGGCAAGTCGACGAAGATGTGCCGCAGGTCCGCCGCCTTGCACATCCGGCTCACGGTATCCGGGTCGGTCGCGCCCGCGATGAACAGGAAGTCGACCGCGTAACTGATCAGCGTCTCGACGATCCGACGCTCCTCTTCCGGCTCGCGCAGGGACGAGGCGATGACCGGCACCAGCCCGCGTTCCCGCGCAAAGGCCTCGAAACTTTGCGACAGGGCGGTGAAGAACCGGTTGTCGTGCAAGGGAATGATCATCCCCACCAGGCCCGACCGCGCCTTGCGCAAGCCGCGGGCCTGCATGTTGGCCGAATAGCCCTGCTCGGCCGCGACCTTGCGGATCGCCTCGACCGTGGCTTCCGAAATGCGCCGTGTCCGCCAGCTTTCCCCCAGCGCCGCCGACACGGTCGAGGGCGAGGCCCCGGACAGCCGGGCGATGTCGTAGATGGTGGCCTTGCGGGGTGCGCGGGTCATTGCGACGGTCTTCGACAAGAAACTTCTTGACGACTCTAGGCGCTTGGCCGCTTGATGCGCAATATCGATTGTGCAGATCATCGATCCTGGGGGGAGGTTCCAGCGTCGATCCCGAAGGGCAGCAGAACGTTTGCCGCAGGGAATGTCTGCACAATCGATATAGCAAAGGGATTTCGGCCCCTCAGCGGGCTTTATGGGAGGATGAACATGAAAAGAAGAACCTTTGGCGCGCTTCTGGCCGGCGTCGCTTTTACCGCCGCCCAGACCGGCCGCCTTCTTGGCCAGGCCAAGCCCACCATGGGCGTCGTCGTCAAGATCGGCGGCATTCCATGGTTCAACGCGATGGAGATGGGCATCACCGAAAAGGGTGCCGAACTTGGCGTGGACGCCACGATGATCGGCCCGACCAGCGCCGACCCGGCACTTCAGGTCCGCGCCATCGAGGATCTGATCGCCAAGGGTGTCGACGTGATCGGCGTCGTCCCGAACGACGAGGCAGCGCTGGAGCCCGTCCTCGAAAAGGCTCGCGCTGCCGGGATCAAGGTTGTCAGCCACGAAGGCCCCGGCCTGAAAAATGTCGACTGGAACTTCGAGATGGCCTCGGCCCAGGGCTTTGGCGAAACCCATGCCGAGCTTCTGGCACAGAAAATGGGCGGCAAGGGCGAATATGCCGTCTTCGTCGGCTCCCTGACCGTGCCGCTGCACAACGCCTGGGCCGACGCAGCCATCGCCTATCTTGCGGCCAAATACCCCGACATGAAACCCGTCGGCGAACGCTACGGCGTGGCCGAAAACGTCGATGACAGCCGCAAGACCGCGCTGGATCTGATGGCTGCGAACTCGAACCTCACGGGTTTCCTTGCCTTCGGCAGCCAGGGCCCGATCGGTGCAGGCCGCGCGATCGAGGAACGCCGCGCGATCGGCACCGTCCACGTCATCGGGCCGTTCTCGCCCGGGCAGGGGCGTGATCTGGTGAAATCCGGCGCGATTTCCGGCGGCTTCATGTGGAACCCGGCAGAAGCGGGCCGCGTTTTCGTGACAATAGGCAAGATGCTGGTCGATGGCACTGCGATCACCGAAGGCACCGACATCCCGGGCCTTGGCGTCGTCTCGCCGGATGCGGAGAACCGGGACATCATCACCAACAACCTGATCGCGATCAACGCCGACACGGTGGACGGTCTGGCCGACCTCGGCCTCTGACCAGGCCCGCCACCCCTCCGGGGCCGCCGCTCCTGCGGCCCCGGAGCCTTGCGTCCCTTCCGGGCGGCGGACATCTGCCGCGACCGGATACGCCTTCTTCCCGCCAAGCCGGACCGACATGCCCCGTGACCCAGCCTCCGCCGCGCCACCAGACGCTCTCCGCCTCCGGGGCATCCGCAAGGTCTTCGGTGGCGTCACGGCGCTGGACGCTGTCGACTTCGGCGTCGGCGCGGGCGAGGTCCATTGCCTGGCCGGTGAAAACGGCAGCGGCAAGTCCACGCTGATCAAGATCGTCACCGGCGTCTACCAGCCGGACCCCGGCGCAGGGATCGAGATTTTCGGGCAGACCCACACCCAGATCACCCCCACGCTTGCCCGCAAGGCCGGGATAGCCGTCATCTGGCAGGACCTTGCCCTTTTCCCCGAAATGACCGTGGCCGAGAACATCGCTTTCGAGACCCTTCTCGGCAACCGCCCGCGCTGGGTGTCGTACGCCAGGCTGCGCGACACGGCGCGGGCGGCGCTGGCCCGGCTGGACATCGACCTCGACCTTGAGGCGCGGCTTGGCGACCTGCCAATCGCCCAGCGGCAGATCGTCGCCATCGCCCGGGCGCTTGTGTCCGACGCACGCCTCATCTTCATGGACGAGCCGACCGCGAGCCTGACCCAGTCCGAGACCGATGCGCTATTGGCCGTGGTCCGCACCCTGTCCGACCGGGGTGTCGCCGTGGTCTTCGTCAGCCACCGCCTGGCCGAAGTGCTGGAGATCGCCGCCCGCGTCACCGTCCTGCGCGATGGCAGGCTCGTCGGTGTCTACCCGACCGAAGGCATGACCCAGTCCCGCCTGAGCGAACTGATGACCGGCACTTCCTTTGCGCAAGCCGTCACCGCCCGCGATGCGGCCGGGCCGGAAGTCCTCCGCATTGAAAACCTGTCCCGCGCCGGAGAGTATGACGACATCTCCTTCACCCTGCACGCCGGCGAAGTCCTTGGCCTCACCGGCCTGATCGGCGCCGGACGGACCGAGCTGTGCCACAGCCTCTTCGGGATGACCCGCCCCGACCGGGGCCGCATCCTGCTGAACGGAGAGGGCCTTCAGCTGCGCTCCAACCGCGACGCCGTGGCGCAGGGGATCGCCTATGTTTCGGAAGACCGGCTTGCCCTGGGTCTGATCCAGCCGCAATCCATTGCCGACAACGCGGTCCTGTCGGTCCTGAAGCGGATCAGCGGGGCAGGGGGCCTGCTGTCTGCGCAGAAGAAAGAGGCCACCGTCAGCCATTGGCTCCGCGAGCTTGCCGTCAAGATCGGCCTCCCGGAAGACCCCGTCAGCACCCTCTCCGGCGGCAACCAGCAGCGTGTCGTGCTGGCCAAGTGGCTTGCGACCGAACCGAAGGTGCTTCTCCTCGACTGCCCGACCGTCGGCGTCGATGTCGGTGCCCGCGCCGGCATCTTCCGCATCGTCCGCCAGCTTGCCGACCGCGGCCTCGCCATTCTTCTGGTCAGCGACGAGGTGCCCGAGGTCTTCCTCAACGCCGACCGCGTTCTCCACATGGCCGGGGGTCGGATCATCCATCAGTGGGACCCGCGCCAGACCCGCCTTCAGGACATGGAGGCCGCCGTCTATGCATAGCTTCCTGCGCGCCTATCCGACCGAAGCGAAGCTCTTCGTCGTCCTGATCCTGATCAGCACCGGACTGTCCCTCGCTTCACCCGACTTCCTGACGCTGGTGAATGTCACCAGCCTTCTCAACAACAACGCCGTCAACGTCATCTGGGCCGTGGGCCTTCTGGTCGTCCTCATCGCGGGCGGGATCGACATTTCCTTCGCCGTCGCGGCATCCGTCGTCCAATACCTCTGCGTCTACGCCTTCGCGGCCATCGGCGGCGGCAACTGGGCCATCGGGTTCCTGTTTGCCGGAACCTTCGGTCTGGCGCTGGGCCTGATCAACGCTTTCCTGATCCACCAGTTCCGGATCATCTCGATCGTCGTCACCATCTCGACCTTCAACGCCTTCTTCGGCCTTCTGATGTTCTTCTCCTCCGGCCGGTTCCTCTACAACCTGCCGTCCTGGTGGTCGAGCCGGGTGATCCTCTGGGAATACCAGACCGCAAGCGGCACCTGGGCCGAACTAATCCTCCCCGTCGCCGTCATGGCTGCCGCGATGTTCGCGACCTGGGCGCTGATCCGCCGCACCACCACCGGGCGGCAGCTTTATGCCTTCGGCGACAACCCCGAAGGCGCGCGGCGGGCCGGGATCAGCATCGGCCGGATGCAGGCCATCGCCTTCGGCTGGAGCGGGATGATGGCCGGGATCGCGGGCCTGATGCAGACCCAGATCACCAAGGAAGTCGTCCCCAACGCGCTGATCGGCCGTGAGCTGGAAGTCCTCGCCGCCGTCGTCCTTGGCGGCGCGCGCCTCGGCGGGGGCAGGGGCTCGGTCCTTGGCTGCTTCCTCGGCGTCCTGCTGGTCGCCGTGACCCAGAATGGCCTGAACCTCCTCGGTGTCTCGCCCTATGCCTTCAAGATGGTCGTCGGCATCATCATCCTTCTTGCCATCTCCACCTCGAACCTCGACCCTTCCCGCCTCTTCCGCGGGGCCGCGAGATGACCGCCCTTTACCGCCGCCTGACCGCCGCCTTTGGCCCCGAGGTTCCGGGCCTCCTTGGCTTTCTCGCCCTTGTCATCCTTGTCTTCAGCCTGACCGCCCCGAACTTCCTGACCGGGGCCAACTTCGGCTCCATCGCCTTCCAACTGCCCGAGCTTGGCCTCCTAACCCTCGCCATGCTGATGCCGATCATCTCCGGTGGCTTCAACCTCGCCATCATCTACACCGCCAACATGGCGGGCCTCACCCTCGCCTTTGTCCTGAACCAGTATGGCGGGGTCGATGCCGGGATCATGCCGTTCCTGATCGGCACCATCCTTGCCCTTCTGGTCGGCGCCGCGTCAGGCGCTGCGATGGGCGCCGTCATCGCCTATATCGGCGCGCACCCGATCCTCGTCTCGCTTGCCATGATGATTTTCCTCCGCGGCCTGGGAGAGTTCCTGACCAAGGGCGGCGACATCTCGGGCTTCCCGCCCTGGATGGCGACCCTCGGCCACGGCACGGTCGCGGGCATCCCCGTGCCGCTGATCCTTTTCCTGGCCTGCGCGGTCCTCTGGCACATCCTTCTCACCCACACCCGGCACGGGTTTTCCGTGCGGATGATCGGCTCCAACATCCGCGCCGCCGCCTATTCCGGCCTTCACACCAAGCGCACGCTGGTGCTGATCTACACCCTCTCGGGCGTGATGTGCGCCATCGCGGGCATCCTGATGCTCTCCCGCTTCAACTCGGTCCGCGTCGGCCATGGCGAGGCGCTGCTTCTTGTCACCGTCCTTGCCTGCTTCCTTGGGGGCGTCGACCCGTTCGGCGGCTTCGGCCGCGTCCTGCCCGTGGTCATCGCCCTCATTGTCCTGCAGGTCCTGTCCTCGGGCCTGAACCTGATGGGCGCGAACCAGCACCTTTCCACCGCCGTCTGGGGCCTGTTCCTCGTCGGCGTCATGATCCTGCGCTGGGGCGCGGGGCGCATATCAGACCACAGACGCAAAGGAAGATGACCATGGAAGGCTTTGGCGTTCACACCAGCATGTGGACCATGCACTGGGACCGGGCAGGGGCGGAAAAGACCATTCCCGCCGCTGCCGCCTACAAGATGGACTTCATCGAGATCGCCCTTCTGAACACGGCCATCGTCGATGCTGCCCACACCCGCGCTCTGCTGGAAAAGCACGGGATGCGCGCGGTCTGCTCGCTGGGCCTGCCGCAAGCGAACTGGGCCAGCGTCAACCCCGACGGGGCCATCGAACAGCTGACCCGCAGCCTGGACAAAGCCGCCGAGATGGGGGCCGAGGCACTGTCGGGCGTGACCTACGGCGGCATCGGCCAGCGCACCGGCCTGCCCCCGACCATGGAAGAATATGACAATATCGCCAAGGCCTTGGCGGCTGCCGCCAAGCATGCGAAAAAGCTGGGGATCGCCTTCGGGATCGAACCCGTGAACCGCTACGAGAACCACCTGATCAACACCGGCTGGCAGGCCAAGTGGATGATCGAGAAGGTCGGCGCCGACAACATCTTCATCCACCTCGACACCTACCACATGAACATCGAGGAGAAAGGCGCAGGCAACGGCATCCTCGATGCCCGCGACCACCTGCGCTACATCCACCTGTCGGAATCCGACCGTGGCACGCCGGGGATGGGCACCTGCGACTGGGACGAGGTCTATGCCACCCTTGCCGCGATCGGCTTCAAGGGCGGCCTCGCGATGGAATCGTTCATCAACATGCCCCCCGAGGTCGGTTACGGCCTTGCCGTCTGGCGTCCGGTGGCCGAAAACTTCCAGGAGGTGATGGACAAGGGTCTTCCTTTCCTGCGCAACAAGGCCCGGCAATACCGGCTGATCTGAGGGCACGATGAGCGACGGCACTGTCGCGGTTCTGGATGTCGGCAAGTCCAACGTGAAGCTCTCGGCTGCAACTGCCGAGGGCCAGGTTCGGGAAACCTTGACCCTGCCGAACGCCGTCCTTTCCGGCCCGCCCTGGGCGCATCACGACCTAGCCACCCAGAACGCCTTTGTCCTTGAAGGCCTTGCGACCCTTGCGCGCCGCCACCCGCTCCGGCATTTCGTCGCCTCCGGCCACGGCTCGGGCGGGACGCTCGTGACGGGCGACCCCGACGAAGGCGGCACCGGCCTTGCCCTGCCGATGATCGACTACGAACAGCCCCTGCCCCCCGGGCTTGACGACGCCTACGCTCTGCAGTCCGGCAGCTTCTTCGACCGGGGCTCTGCCGTGATGATGGCCGCGACCCACACCGCCCGGCAGATGTTCTGGGCCGAAACCGCCGAACCCCGCGCCTTCGCTCTGGCCCGCTGGTGCCTCGGCATCCCGCAATACTGGGCCTGGCGGCTGACCGGTCGCGCGGTCAGCGAGGCGTCGATCCTGGGCGCGCAGTCGCATCTCTGGAATGTCCGCGACCGCGCCTGGTCCCCCATCGTCGCCGCGCGCGGCTGGGGTCGCCTCATGCCCCCCATGGCCCGCGCCGCCGATGACCTCGGGCCGATCCGACCGGACCTCGCGCAGCGCCACGGCGTTCCGCCCCTCCGCGTCCATGCCGGTGCGCATGACAGTTCGGTCAGCTTCTTCCGCTATCAGGCCGCGGGCCTGACCGAGTTCGTCCTGGTCTCCACCGGCACCTGGATCGTCTGCATGGCCGACCGGATGGACCTCTCTCGGCTGGACGAGACGCGCGGCATGACCCTGAACGCCGACATGACCGGCGACCCCCTCGGCGGCGTCCTGACCATGGGCGGGCGCGAATACCAGGCCGTCGCAGGGAAGCAGCCCGAGGGTGCCCGGGCCGACCCCACCGCCATCGCGCGGCTCATCGCCCAAGACACGATGGCGCTGCCCACATTCGGGACCAATGACGGCCAGTTTCCTGGCAGCGCCGGGCGGGGCCGCATCCGTGGTCCTGTGCCGAAGACCCCGGAAGACCGCCACGCCCTTGCCGTCCTCTACACTGCCCTCCTCGCCGTCACCTGCGGCGACATGCTGGACCCCGCGCGCCCCTGGGTGCTTGATGGCAGCTTCCTGCGCGACCCCGCCTTCGCGGGCCTTGTCGCCGCCCTGCGCCCCGGGCACACGACCCTTACCGCCCCGGAAAGCTACGGCATTGCCGCCGGGGCCGCGCTTCTTTGCCGCCCGCCTGGCCTTGCACCGCTCGAGCTCACCCCGGCCAAGCCCCTCGACCTTCCCGGCCTCACCTTATTCGCCACCCGCTGGCGCAACCTTGCAGGAGCCTCCCGATGACACCCGAAACCCGCGCCCTCCGGCAAGCCATGGTCGACACCTGCCGCGCGATGGATGCCAAGGGCATCAACCAGGGCACCGCCGGAAACCTGTCGCTGCGCCACGGCGACGGCTTTCTCATCACGCCCTCGTCGCTGCCCTATGACACTATGCAGCCCGAGGACATCGTCGAGATGGGCTGGGACGGCACCTATCTCGGCCGCCGTCCGTCCTCGGAATGGCGCTTTCACCGCGACATCCTGCAGGCACGGCAGGACATGAACGTGGTCCTGCACTGCCATTCGCTTTACGCGACCTCTGTCGCCTGCCACCACCGCACGATCCCGGCCTTTCACTACATGGTCGGGGTGATGGGCGGCACCACGCTCCGCTGCGCGCGCTATGCCACCTATGGCACGCAGGCCCTGTCCGACGCGGCGCTGGAGGCGCTTAAGGATCGCAGGGCCTGCCTTCTTGGCCAGCACGGCCAGATCGCGCTCGGCAAGACCCTCGACGCCGCGCTCTGGATGGCGATCGAAGTCGAGACGCTGGCCCGCATGTATCAGCAGGCGCTGGTTCTGGGCGAACCTCCAGTGCTGCCGGATGACGAGATGGAGCGGGTGATCGCCCAGATGACCCGGATGTCCTACGGCCTTGGCCCGGAGGAGGAGGGTGCCAACGATATCGCCCGCCCGCGAAGCTGACCGGACCACGACCGGTCGCAGAGGATCGACCCTGGCCGATGTCGCCGCGCCGGCGTGTCGGTCGTGACGCGGCTGACGCCGGTCATTTCGACCGGATGCCGACCCCCGCCGCCGCGCTGGACCGTGCGAGATTGCCCCGCCTCCGACTACAGCGGCATTGCCGGACCCGTGCCCCGGACCGGGCGGACCCGGTAGTGCGTCAGGTGGCGATAGATCTGGCCCGGGCGCAGGATAGCGTCGGGAAAGCCCGGCTGGTTCGGGCTGTCGGGAAAAGCCTGCGTCTCAAGGCAGATGCCGGAATATGGACCGGCAGCCCCGCCGGGCAGGGCTGAACGGATCATTCTTCCGTCATAGACCTGCAGGCCCGGCTGGGTGGTTTCCACGTCCAGGGCAAGCCCGGTGTCCGGGTTTTCCAGCGTCGCGACCAGACCGGGCCCGCCGACCCCCGATGAGGACCGCCGCTCGAAATTGTGGTCAAGCCCGCTCTTGACCGCTCCAACCAGACGGGGGGACCGGAAGTCGAAGACGGTCCCGCCAACCGCGGACAGCGCACCCGTCGGAATGTTGGCGCCGTCCACCGGCGTGTAGCGGTCGGCGTGGACCGTCAGACGCAGATCGCGAACGTCGCGCGCGCCCAGCGTGAAATAGCTGTGCTGCGCCAGGCTGACCGGGGTCGGGCGGGTCGTTCGGGCCGAGACCTCGACCCGAAGGCCGGACCTGTCGCTGACCTCGTATCGGCAAAGGGCGGTCAGCGTCCCCGGAAACCCCTGGTCGCCCTCGGGCGAGACCAGAGCAAGCGTGACGGCGGTCTCGGTCAGCTCCTCGATCGCCCAGAGGCGCGTCGAAAAGCCGCCCCGCCCGCCGTGCAGCGTGGTTGTCCCGCCCTCGTTTCGGTCGAGATCATAGGCCGTCCCGTCAAGGGTGAACCGCCCCCCGGCGATGCGGTTGGCAAAGCGCCCCACCAGCGCGCCGAAGTAATTCGGGTCGGCAAGGTAGCCGTCCAGACTGTCGTAGCCCAGGACGATGCCTTGACGCCGCCCGTCCGGCATTGGCAGCGACAGATCGCGCACGATGGCACCATAGGGAATGATGCGCGCCTCGATCCCGCCGGGAGAGCGCAGGACGATCTCGGGAACATCCGCGCCGTGCAGCGATCCGAAAGGGCGCAGCTGATCCTGCGGGACATGGCGGGGGAAAAGGCTCATCCCGCGGCTCGCCCGGCTGTCGCCGTCCTCCGGCAGGGCGTCCTCTGGGCCGGCCGCGCCTGCAACAGCACGCCGAACACCAGGAACAGCCTTCGCAACAGCGACTGTCGGCAGGCCGAAAGCCAGTTCCAGCCCTCGCAGTTCCCGAAATTGAAGATGATGCCAAGGAGAAGGGCAGCGGCCAGCGTGGCTCCGACCGGGCTCGAGCCACCGGTCAGAAGCGTGCCATCGACGACGACCGAGGCGATGGCGATAAGCTCCCACCCGACGCCCCCGATCGGCTGGCCGGCGCCGAACCGCGCGGCAAGGATCGCGCCCGCAAGACCGGCGAGTCCGCCCGAAGCGAGGTGGGTCGGGATCATTACACGAGTCGCAGGCAAGCCCATCAGGTTCGTTGCATCCTCGTTCCCGCCGCTGGCAAGGACCGTCCGGCCAGCGGAGGTGTAGTCGAGGATCATCGAGCCTGCAAGACAGGCGTCGGCCGCAATGATCTCGGGGACGGACAGGCCAAGGAAATTGCCCCGGCCGCTTGTGGTGAACCGGCTTTGATGATGTGAGCGCCCTCCATCGCTGTGCCAGGGCGGGTCGGCGAGGATCCACAAGTGAGGACGGTCATGGGACCGGGCCGGGCACACCAGCATTCCGGACGGAGCGCCATCAAGCGCGGGCCAGCGATCTGGTGCGGACCTGCATGTCTTCATGCCGGCCCGCGGCGCTGCACACGCGCCGCGTCACCGGCCTTTCAAGCGCAGCCAGTTGCGTATGATTTCTTGGTGCCGCCGGCCAGCATAGCTTGGAAAGTGGCCACCGTGCACGATGCGGACCGGCAGGCGGAGAAGGCGTTCCATCGAGGCGATGTACTGCCAGCGTTCGAGATCGCTGGTGCCCTCGATCAGCGCGCCGTCATAGACGATGTCGCCCGAGAAGAGGATGCCCGTCGCCGCCTCCCACAAGGCGATGCCGCCGGGGGAATGGCCGGGGGTGTGGATCACCTGAAACTGCCGGTCGCCGAGGTCGATGATGTCGCCGTCCCACAGAAGGCGCTGCACCGGGGCGGCCTGCACGGCGTAGGTCCCGGCGGCGTAGGGCGCGGGTGGCAGGGTCGTGAAGATGTCGTCGCTGACATACTTGTCGGCGAAGGTGTTCGCGCGGGTGGGGGCGCGGAGGAGATGCGCCTCGGCGGCGTGGCAGAGGCGGCAGGGGAATTCGTGGTGCAGTCCGATATGGTCGAAATGGGTGTGGCTGGCGACGGCCTGAAGCGGGCGTTCTGTCAGCAGCGGAACCCGGTCACGCAGGCTGACGACGCCCATCCCGCTGTCCACCAGCATGTCGCTGTCGCGGCCCCTGATGTGCCAGACGTTGCAGCGGTAGAATTCGCGGATGTGGGGTTCGTCGATATGGGTGACGCCATCGTCCAGCTTGCGGACGCGCCACCAGTCTTCCGGTCTGGCTCTCATTCGGTCAGCACCACATAGGTCTCGGCCCCAAGGTCCAGCACCCGGCCGGGTTCCACGGGTTGAGATTGCGGCAGATGCACCACAAGGCGCAAGTCGGGCGCGGTGAGCGGGCTGACATGCGCGCGGATATGGGTGCCGAAGAAGGCGGCGTCGTCGATCCGGCACAGGCCGATGCGCAGGCTGCCGTGCGGCGACAGGGCCTCGGGGCGGATGCAGAGGGTGCCGTCCGGGGCGGGGACGGGGCCGAAGGGGGCGTTGCCGCCCTGGACCGGGATGCGGTTGATCTCGCCCATGAAGCTGGCGGTGAAAAGGGTTTTCGGTTGCAGGTAGACCTCACGCGGGGGGGCGACGTGTTCGATGCGGCCGGCGTTCATCACGACGATGCGGTCGGCGATGGCCATCGCTTCCTCCTGGTCGTGGGTGACGTGGACGAAGGTGGTGCCCACCCGGCGCTGGATCGCCTTCAGCTCGCCCTGCATCTGGCGGCGGAGCTTCAGGTCCAGCGCGCCGAGGGGTTCGTCGAGGAGGAGGACGTCTGGTTCCACGGCCAGCGCGCGGGCAAGGGCCACCCGCTGCCGCTGCCCGCCGGACAGCTCGTGCGGGCGGCGGTCGCCCCGGCCTTCCAGCCCCACCAGCGCCAGCATCGCCTCGGCCTTTGCTGACCGCTTCGCCCGGTCCATCCCCCGCATCCGCAGACCGAAAGCGACGTTATCCCGCAGCGTCATGTGGGGAAAGAGGGCATAGTCCTGAAACACCGTCGTCGTCGGCCGGTCCTTCGGCGCGACCCCGGCCATGTCGCGGGTTCCAATCAGGATGTGCCCCTCGGTCGGTTCGGTGAACCCGCCGATCAGGTTCAGCAGCGTGGTCTTGCCGCAGCCCGAGGGGCCGAGGAGGACGACGAACTCGCCCGCCTCGATCTCGAGGCTCACTTGGGTTAGCGCGGTGGCCTGCCCGTAGCGTTGCGAAACGTTGCTGATCGAAACGGCGGCGGTCATGGGCGTTTCCGGAAGACGGTAAGTTCGAGCAGGATGACGAGGGTGACGGAGACGAGGAAGACGAGCGACCCAACGGCGTTGGTGGCGGGGGACAGGCCGGATTTCAGCATCGACCAGATTTCGACCGGCAGGGTGACGTCGAAGCGGGTCAGGAGGAAGGCGATGATGAACTCGTCCCATGAGAAGGTGACCGAGAGGAAGAAAGCGGCGGCGAGGGGGGCGGCGAGCATGGGGGCGGAGATCAGGGTCAGGACCTTCCATTCGGGCGCGCCAAGATCGCGCGCGGCGCGTTCGGCGTTGCGCTGGTGGTCGCCCATCGCGGCGTAGGGGATGGCGAAGCAAAGCGGTAGGTTGATGACGACATGGCCGATCCCGGTGGCCCAGAGCGACAGGCGGACGCCGGTGAGGGTGAAGAGGTTCAGCAGGCCAAGCGCAATGATCAGGGTGCTGACGGTCATCGGCGCGATCAGGACGCCGCGCATCAGGGCCGATCCGGGCAGGCGAACGCGGGCAAGGGCATGGGCGGCGAGGAAGCCGAGGATCAGGGCGACGAGGGAGGAGACGACGGCAACGAGGAAGGAGTTGAGGAGGGCGGCGGTCAGGTCGTCGTTGCCAAGGACCTTGCCATACCAGTCCAGCGTCACGCCCTTGAAGGGCGGCACCGGCAGGCGGCCGTTCTGGAAGCTGAAGGCGACCAGCACGGCGACGGGCAGGAAGATGAAGGCATAGGCGAGGACAAGGTAGGCCCAGGACAGCATGCGGATCATCCGGGGCACCTCCTCGTGCGCCTTTGGCTTCTCGTCGGAGAGGTGCGATCGGGGAGGGACGAAGGCGACGGCGAGCGGGGCATCAGACCCGGTCCAGCCGCAGCCAGCGACTGCTCGCGAAATAGGCCAGCGTCACCACGGCCATCAGCACCACCGACAGCGCCGAGGCCAGGGGGAAGTTCCCGCTGCGGCCCAGTTGCAGCATGATCAGTTGCGGCAGGGTCAGCTCGGTATTCCCGCCCAGGATCTGCGGGGTGATGTAGTCGCCGATGCTAAGGACAAAGGTCAGGAACGCCCCCGTGACCACACCCGGCAGGGTCAGGGGCAGGATGACATGGGCAAACGTCTGCCAGCGGCTGGCGCCAAGGTCCTGCGCGGCGCGGGCGTAGTTCGGGGAAAGCTGGATCAGGTTGGCGTAGATCGTCAAGGTCAGAAGCATGACGAAGAAATGCACGAAGCCGATCACCGTCGCTGTGCGGGTCGAGGCGATCTGCAAGGGCTCGGCGATCAGACCCAACCCCAGCAAAGCCTTATTCACCACCCCGTTCTGCCCCAGCACCAGAAGCCAGGAGTAGGACCGCACGACGTAAGAGGTCCAGAATGGCAGCACGGCCATCATCAGCGCCAGCCGCTGCCAGCGGGCGGGCACGCGGAAGGCGATGATCGCGGCCAGAGGGTAGGCCAGCACCACGGAAATCACTGTCACCACGACGGTGATCTCCAGGCTGTTCCGCAGTGCGCCCAGCATCACGGTATCGGTGAAGATGCGCGCATAGTTGCCCGGGTCGAAGCCCCGCACGATGTCGCGCCCCTCCATGTTTGCGAAGGACAGCGCGACCATCCCCAGAAACGGCAGGACGAAGAACGCCGCCGTCCAGACCAGCGCCGGGGCCAGAAGGCCCCAGGCCTGACGGCTATCCTTTGCGGCGAGGCTCACGCTACTGCGCCAGCATCTCGGTCCAGAGGTCCTGCATTGCCGTATCCAGTGCTGCATCCGGGATCGGATACAACTGCGCGCGTTTCAGGTAATCGGGCTGCTGGTCCCAGCGCAGCACCGCCTTCTGGTCCGGCGTCAGCGCATCGCCTGCCTTGGCGTTGGCCGGCATCCCCCAATAGCAGGACGACGTCGCCAGCCGCGCCTGCCCCTCGGGCGAAGTGATGTAGTTGACGAACTCCAGCGCCAGATCGGGCTGGGTGGACCCCGCCACCACGCCGATGGATTGCGCCCAGCGCAGGCCACCCTGTTTCGGAATCGTCCAGTCGAGATTCGGATTCTCCGCCGCCAGCACGGCGGTCAGCCACTCGCCCCCGCCGACCACGATGTCGACTTCCCCAGTCGCCAGCCCGGTCTGGGCGGAAACCACGTCGGAGACCTGCTTTGATGCCTTGCGCAGCGCCATCAGCGGGTCCTTCAGCTTGGGCAGGGTCTCGGCGGTGATGTCGGCCGTATTGATCCCCTGACCCAACGCCACGAGGCCCAGCACCGGCAGGTAATAGTCGTAGATCCCGATCCGTCCGTCATACTTGCCAGACGTCAGCACGGCCATGTCCTCCATGTCCGCCGGATCGACCTTGGTCTTGTCGTAGGAGATGGTGTTGTAGCCGAACTTCTCGGTCACGGCGTAGGTCTTGCCGTCCACGGTGTTGTTCTCGGCCATCACCAGTTCGGGGAAGAAATCCGCCGTCGCCAGCTTGTCGGCCGGCAGCTCGGCCAGACGCCCGGCCTCGACCGCGCGCTTCACGTCAACCGCGTCGATCACCAGCACGTCCCAGTCGCCGGGCTGCGACTGATCGAGGATCGCCAGCCCCGCCGCAGTGCCTTCGTATACCTTCAGATTCACCTTCACGCCGAACTTCTTCTCGAACGGCTCGATCAGGGCGGGATCGGTGTGGTCGCACCATACCAGCGCATTCAGTTCCTGCGCCAGGCCGGGTGTGGCCGTCAGCAGCAGGGCAAGGGCAGACAGCGTGCGGGTCATCGTCATCTCCATGTTGGGGGCCTCTCGCGGGCGGTTGCGAAAAGAATTGAGTTCGTTCATTTTTGAAGTCAACATCAATTTATAGGCGGTTTGAGAATACGATGACCGGACTGCGCGAAAGACAGAAGGCCGACCGGACCGGGCGAATCCTCAAGGCCGCGTCAGCCTTGTTCCGCGCGCAAGGCTATGATGCGGTGCGGATCGAGGACATCGCCGCTGCCGCCGAGGTCTCGTCCGGGACCTGTTACAACTACTTCTCGACCAAGGGGGACCTTCTGCTTGCGATCGTGTCGATGGAGGTCGAGGAAGTGGTCGGGGCCGGTCGCGCGCTGGTTGAAGACCCGCCCCCCGACATCGCGCAGGCCCTTGGGGGGCTGATCCGGCTCTACTATGACCACTCGCTGATGTATCTGTCGAAAGAGATGTGGCGGAAAGCCATGGCGATCTCGATCGAAGCGCCCGGAACACCGTTTTCGCGCCATTACACGCGGCTTGATGCGATGCTGGCCGCCCAGGTCTGCGATCTGCTGACGGCACTCGGGGCGCGTGTCCTGACCCGGACCGACCTCGACCCGGCCACCCTGGGCAACATCGTCTTTCACGCCCTGAACCAGTTGTTCATCGAGTTCGTGAAGGACGAAGCGATGCAGATGGACGACCTGCATCGGAAAAGCGAGGCCCAGACCCGTTGCCTGGCCGCCCTGATGCGACCGTGACGTCCGGCCGCGAGCGTGGAGAGCGAGGTAGTTTTCAGACAGCGACCCGACCGCTCTGCCGCTGGTCTGGAGTGGCGGACGGGCAGGTCGCAGAGTTTCGGGGCCGTGTCGCGGCGCCGAAAAGCGGCTCTGCATCCGCCATCCCCGCCCCCGTGGGCGCGCGGAACCCGTCTGGCCGCGAAAGGGTAAGCCCGACCGTCAGCCCGTTCGCGCCCCATGGCTCCGTGCGTTCCGCGACCATGCCCTGGTCGTCGAAGGCCAGGGCTGCCTCGGCCTTCCTCATCCTGGCGGAAAGTCGCTCCCTTCGCTGCCAGCGGGGCAGGGCTGCGCCCGGAACGGCCTTTGGGACGATAAAATCCTTGAACTGTCAGCGGATCGGGGCAAGGCTCGGCCCAGCGACGAAAAGACAAGATCATGTGGGCACCGAGCCCTCCACAGCAGTCTTTGGTAGAGGTGTGGCGATGACCCCCGGCCCGAACCGTGAACGCAAATGACGCATTTCCTTGTTCCGGCTCGCGTCCTGCCATATTGCCGACTGCAGGTTTCGCGACGCAACGACACAAGACCGGAACCCCGGATGCGCAACGTGGACTGCTTGAAATGCTGACGGTTGCGGTTGGCCTGCGCATGGTGGGATGTTTCTGATGCCGCATCGATCCTGGAGTCCATCGGTCATTTCCGGGCAGACCAATGCCCGTCAGGCGGCAGGGCGGCACTGGGACGTCATTGTCATCGGCACCGGGCTTGGCGGCGGTCTGGCCGGGCGGCGGCTGGCCGAAAGCGGGCTCTCGGTCCTGTTTGTCGAGAAAGGGCCGGTCGGTTATCGCACCGAAGGCCAGGTGATGAGCAACGACCTGGATGACCAGGGCGCCCGGCAGCTGCGGGGGTTCTGGCCGACCAAGATCGAGGTGCATCTGGACGGGGGACATCCAAGGCGTTTTTACGCGCCCATCGGCAGCGGCGTTGGCGGGACTTCGGTGTTCTATGCTGCCGCTGCCGAACGTCCGGAACGGCATGATCTTGAAACGGTGGGCGATCTGACGCACCCGACAGGCGGTTGGCCGATCGGGTTTGATGCGTTCACGCCGTATTTCGACCAGGCGGCTGCGCTCTTGTCGATCCGGGGCGAGGGCGATCCGGCGTCGGGACTGCCCGCTCCGCTGTTGCAGGCCCCACCGCTGCGTGACGTAGAGCTGGCGCTTTTCCAGGATCTGCGGCAGTTGGGCCTGAACCCCTACCGTGCGCATGAGGCCCTGCGCCGGGTGCCGGGGTGTTCCGATTGTCTGGGTCGCAAATGCCCCCGGCCCTGCAAGATGGACGGAAGGTCCGCCGGGGTAGAACCGGCGATGGAAACCGGGCATGCGGCGCTTTTGGCGAATAGTTCGGTGGAAGAGCTGATCGAAAGCGCGGGCCGGATCACGCAGGTCCGGGTGCGCCAAGGCGGGCACGACCACCTGCTGTCGGCGCGGACGGTTGTGCTTGCGGCGGGTGCACTGCATTCCCCGCGCATCCTGCTGGCCTCGACCGGGATTCACCCCGACGGCTGCGCCAATTCAAGCGGCTGGGTCGGGCGGGGGCTGATGTTCCACCTGAGCGAGCTGGTTGCGCTCTGGCCGCGCCGGGGCCAGCCTTCGGCAGGGGCGACCAGGGCGGTGGCGTTCCGGGATCTTTACGCGCACCAGGGCAAGCGCCTGGGACTGGTGCAGTCGATGGGTCTTGCCGCGGATTCGGGGCAGATCGCCGTCTATCTCAAGGAGCTGATCGAACGGTCCCGATTGCGAAATCTGCCCGCGATCCGGCAAGTTGCGACGCTTGCGGCGCACATCGGTGCCGGGATCTTCGGCAAGGCCACGGTCTTCGTCGGTGTTCTGGAAGACCTGCCCTACCCCGAGAACCGCGTCCTTCTTCATCCCGAGGAGCCGGATGTCCCGGTCATCGAATACCAGCTGCGGGACGAGCTTCTGGAACGCCGCGCGGCGTTCCGCCGGGCGATCCGGAAAAGGTTCGGCCGGACCCGCACGTTGTTGCTGGGGTTTGGTCCGGACCTCAACTACGGGCATTCCTGCGGGACTCTGCGCTTTGGCCTCGATCCCCGGACCTCGGTCCTCGATGCAAACTGCAAGGCGCATGATCTGGACAATCTCTATGTCGCGGACGCCTCGTTCATGCCGACGTCGATGGGGGTGAATCCCGGCCTGACGATCGCGGCCAACGCCTTGCGGGTTGCCGACGTGATCGCGGACCGCCACCGGGCCGAAACGAGGAAAGCGGTGTGATGCAGGACAGCAGGCTCAGTGCGGACGCAGGCCGCGATGTCGCGGTTGTCACCGGGGCCAGCAGCCCGCTCGGCCGCGCCCTGACCCTGGCACTTGCACAAAGGGGCGTCGCCGTTGCCGGCATCGCCAGGTCGGCGTTCGAGGCCGGACATCCCGGTATCCACCCGCTTGCCGCCGACGTCCGGGATCCCCGCGCCGTGACTGCCGCCTTCGAGACGATCCGCGCAAGAATCGGGGCACCGACCATCCTGATCAACGGGGCCGAGATTTATCCGCACCGCGACATCCTCAACGAGACGCCGGAAAGCTTTCTCGACACGATGCAGGTCAACCTTCTCGGGGCCTTCAACTGTTGTCATGCGGCGCTGCCGCAAATGGTGGTGGCGGGCCGGGGCCGGATCATCAACATCGTGACCTTCGCCGATGTCCGTCCCGCGCCGCTGTCTGCGGGGTATTCCGTGTCGAAGGGGGCTCTGCGCATCCTGACCCGGGCGCTGGTCGCCGATCTGGGCGACCGTTTCCCGGCCATCGTGATCAACGACTGGGTTCCCGGCACCCATAAGCCGCGCAAGGGCGTGCCCGACGGGGTAGAGCCCGCGCGTGCCGGCGAATGGGGGGCCAATCTCGCGCTTCTCCACGACCCGGCGATCAACGGTCTCGTCTTCCTGCAGGACCGCGAGCATCTGCCGCCCCGGTCGCTGAAGGGCCGGGTCAAGGACCGCGTGCTTGGCCGGGGCCGGGTGCGGCTGCGGCTGAAATAGCCCATGCACCGGGGGTGATTGCGGATTTCGCCCTGCCGCGCTATCCCCAAGCCAACCAAGGGGGGAACATGAGCCGCGCATTCGTCTTTCCGGGCCAGGGTGCCCAGACCATCGGCATGGGCCAGGCGCTGGCTACGGCCTATCCGGCCGCGAAGGCGGTTTTCGACGAGGTGGACGCAGCACTTGGCGAAAACCTCTCCCGCCTGATCTGGTCGGGCGACAGTGCCGAACTCACGCTGACGCAAAACGCCCAGCCCGCGCTGATGGCAACCTCCATCGCCACCCTGCGCGCGCTCGAGGTCGAGGGCCTCGGCCTCGGGCACGTCAGCTTCGTCGCCGGGCACTCCCTGGGCGAATACTCGGCGCTCTGCGCTGCCGGGTCGCTGACCCTGTCCGACACCGCCCGCCTGTTGCGCATCCGCGGCCAGGCCATGCAAGAGGCCGTTCCCGTCGGCGTGGGCGCGATGGCCGCACTCCTCGGCCTCGACTTCGAGACCGCGACTGCCGTGGCAGCCGAGGCCGCCCAGGGCGAGGTCTGCCAGGCGGCCAACGACAACGACCCAGCGCAGGTCGTCGTCTCGGGCCACAAGGCCGCAGTCGAACGCGCGGTCGAGATCGCCAGGGTCATGGGCGCCAAACGTGCGCTTCTCCTCCCCGTGTCCGCCCCGTTCCACTGCGCCCTGATGCAACCCGCCGCCCGCGTGATGGCCGAGGCCCTGGCCGCCGTCCCCATCGCCAGGCCGAGCCTGCCGGTCGTGGTCAACGTCCGTGCCGAGGCGGTCACGGAACCCGACCGCATCCTCGACCTGCTCATCGCGCAGGTCACCGGGTCGGTGCGCTGGCGGGAAAGCGTCCTCTGGATGGAAAAGGCCGGCGTGATCGAGTTCTGGGAAATCGGCGCTGGCAAGGCGCTGTCGGGTATGATCAAGCGGACGGCTGCCAATGCCACGACCCGCGCCATCGGCACGCCCGAAGATATTGCCGCCCTCAAGGCGTGAAGGAGACACCCATGTTCGACCTGACCGG